>DATJIZ010000033.1:0-19753 GCA_035492735.1 Gemmatimonadaceae bacterium
CAGCGGATGCGGTCGCTGCCGGTCGAAGTCGCGGGGCTGGCCGGTGAGGCCGTTCGGTCAGGCGAGCCGGTCGTGATCGGAACGCGCGATCAGATTCTTCGTGGCGAGGGCACGGCCGCCGACCTGATGCGGCAGACGAACATCGAGTCGATCGTCGCCGCGCCGATCCGGGTCGGGGGCGAGATCATCGGCGCCTTGAGTTACGGCTACGATCGGCGACGCGAGTTCGACGCCGACTTCATCACCTCTCTTCGGACGTTCGCCAAGGAGCTTGGGCAGGCGATCGACCGAACCCGTGGACATGCGAAGCTCGATGAGGCGCGCCGGGCGGCCGACGCGGCCAATCAGGCCAAATCGTCGTTCCTCGCCACGATGAGCCACGAGCTCCGGACGCCCATCAACGCGATCCTCGGCTTCACGGACCTGCTCGAGCTTGGTATCGCGTCGAACGACAAGGCGAGCGCCTCGGAGTACGTGACGCGCATTCGGCGGAACACGGCGCACCTGCTGGAATTGATCAACGACATCCTCGACTGGTCGAAGGTGGAGGCCGGCCAACTGGCGATCGAGGCCGGCGAGGCGCTCGCCGGTGACGTGATCGCCGAGTCCGTGGGCATCGTGCGTCAACAGGCCGAGGCGCGTCGCATCTCGCTCGACGCGCACTGCGTCGAGAATGCCCGGTATCTCGGCGATCCGCTCCGCGTGCGCCAGATTCTGTTGAACCTGCTGTCGAACGCGATCAAGTACACGGAGCCGGGTGGCCGAGTCACGGTGAGGTGCACGCTAAGCGACGGCTTCACCCGCTTCTCGGTCGAAGATACCGGGATCGGCATCGCCGCCGCGGAGTTCGAGGCGATCTTCGAGCCGTTCGTGCAGTCGGAGCACGTGTACACACGCACGCACGGCGGCACTGGATTGGGGCTCGCGATCAGCCGGCGCCTGGCGCGCCTGATGGGCGGCGACGTGTCGGTCGAAAGCGTGGTCGGGCGCGGATCGACCTTTACCCTCTCGCTGCCGTCGCGTGATCGCCGCGCGACGCCACGCGACGCCTGACCAGGCAGTCGGCGATGCCGATCGTCAATTGCCTGCCGATCGCCACTCCATCACGTCGCTCAGCGCGGTGAGCGGAATCGACGGGAAATCCCGCAGCCGCGGCGACGCATCGAACGACAGATCGATCGTGTCCATGAGCAAGCCGCCGCGAATCTGAGCGGCCAGCGTCGGCTTGATCGGCCCAAGCACCGCGGAGGCGACGCGCATCACGGGGCGCGGCACGTGCCGCGTGACGTTGGCGCGGCCGGCTGCCCGCTCGATTCGACGGGCGAACTCGTTGAACGTGAGGTTCTCGGGTCCACCCACGTCGATGATCCGAGCCCGCAACGACGGGTCGACAACCGCGAGCTCGACGACTGCGGCAACGTCGCGCGCCGAAACGAAATTGATCGGGTTCTCACCGCGGCCGAACACCAGGATTTTGCCGGTCCGTGGGAGCGCATCGCCAAGCACCATGAGCCACGTTTCCATGTAGGAGGACGGGCGCACGATGGTCCATGAGAGCCCGCTGGCCTCGAGTGCACGTTCCGCGGCGTGCTTGGCGCGAAACAGCTCCATTGGGTGCGACGGATCGGCGCCGCGCACCGACAGGAGCACGAAGTGCTCGACGCCGGCGGCGCGTGCGGCGCGAATCAGGTTTGCGTTGCCGTCTCGATCCACCGCCATCGCGCCAGCGGCATCGACTCCGGCAAAGCCGTGCATGGCCGAAACGACCGTGCCGACGCCGCCCATGATCCGACCCAGCACCCGCCCGTCGCGCGCGTCGCCGACCACCACCTCGACGTCGTCGCCGGCGAGGTGGCTGGCGCGCGACGGATCACGAGTCAGCACGCGCACCCGCCGCCCGCGTGCCCGGAGGCGCCGAACGACGTCGGTGCCCAGCGTGCCGGTGCCGCCCGTGACGAGAATCATGGCAAGCCCAATCGTAACGCCGCCCGTCGATCGAGGCGAGCGTGGCGGCGCGCCGGGTCTTGCTACGCGTGCATCCGGTACGGATCGGCGGGTGCGAACACGCGCCGCAGCACCCAGCCAATGAACAGCAATGGGATCAGCACGACGAACGCGATCTTGAGCACCACGACACCGAGCGACAGGAACGCCATCAATACGCCGAACGTCACGCCGAGCAGTGCGGCGATCGCCCCGAACACGAGCAAGACCGGCAGCCCGACGAGGAACAGCACGAGCAGCACGGGCAACGCGAGCACCCCGAGCACGGCGACGATCGGCAGGCCGACGACGGCCAGCACGATGCCGATCGGGATGAGGAACAGGAGACCGAGAGCGCCGAAGAAGAGCGCGCGAATCAGCGCGAACATGTTCAATCTCTCCTCATGAGCTGTATCGAATTACGCGGTATCGAATGTCGTTGTGTCGAATGACGGCGACCGAATCAGGCTGCGTCGAAACCGTCGCTTGGCTCGGCCGGTGAGGGAGGCGGAACGGGTCCGCTGCCATTGGGCTTGCCGCCGTTCCCACCGCCGGAGAACCAGCGATAGATCCTGGTCGCCACCATCCACATGAGCCAGATCGGGAGCACCACGAACAATCCGATCTTCACCGCGGCAATGCCGACCGTGAGCACGACGCCGAACAACCCCATCAGCAATCCGCCGAACATCAGCACCATGAAGATCGGCAGGCCGAAGATCAGCAGCAGAAACAGGATGGGCAGGCCAACGATCGAAAGCACCGCCAGAATGGGCAGGCCGATCGCCTTGAGCAGTAGAGCCAACGGCAGGAGCACGGCGAGCCCGCCGAGCTTGAACAGCCACCGCACCGCCGCCAACCGAAGCACCAGCCACCGGATTCCCGCCCACATATCGCCCGGCCTCGTTGAACGTGACGAGAGACCGTACGACCGCCCGGATCAGAGAGTTTCGAGGGCGCTTCCCAGTCGGCTCAGCGGGACCAGTTTGCCGACGAAGAACTCGCCGAAATCCGCGTACTTGGCGCTCGCCTCGTCGAACCGCATCTCGCTGACGAGCTTCTTGAAGTCGAGCGGATCCCTGGCGAACAGCGTCACGCCCCACTCCCAGGCATCGAAGCCGATCGCGCCCGTAATGATCTGCAGGACACGACCCGCGTAGCGGCGTCCGGTCGCGCCGTGCGCCTGCATGAGGCGGCTCCGCTCATCCAGGGACAGCGTGTACCAGTTCTGCTGCGCGTCCCGACGCTTGGACATCGGATAGAAGCACACGTACGGCATGTCGTCCGGCACCGTCGGATACAGCCGCTTGCGGACGTGCGGGTTCTCGCGTTCGACCTCGATCCGCTGCGACAGCTCGGCGGAGTACGCCGCGTCGCCAACCGACCCGCCGCGGGCCTCGGCCTCGCGCGCGAGCTGCGCGGTGAGATGGTACAGGCCGGCTTCGGTGACACTCAGAAAGGAATAGGACAGGGTCAGGCCGAGGCCGCACGCGGTGCGTTCGCCAAGCTGTTGGGCGCGGCCGATCGAGTCGAGGTCAGGCCGAAAGTGGACGGCTAGCAGGTCTGCCCGCGAACCGATCAACTGGACGAACGCACTCCAGCCTGAGCCGTCTTCGTTCGGCACTGCGCCTTCGTCTACTGGAAAGCGTTCGTGTGCTGGAAAACTTTCGTGCGCTGCGTCACTCGGCGCCGCACGATTGGAACTCGACGTCCGGGTGAAGACTTGATGCAGCGCGTACCAACCCTCGAGCGTCTCGGGTGGATGCGCGTGAGCAATTGAAGCGTGCGGGGGCCGGGTCATGCCAAGAAAGTAAACGCCTCGAGGTCGAGCGGCGTGCTTTCGCGCGGCACTGCCCTTGCCCTATGAGCTGGCACAACAGCACGTGAACTTCGCAGCCGACTGGCAGAGCGACGTATGTCGAACGGAAACATGGAACACGATCCGGCAGTGCGTGGAATTGGCGCAGAGCGCCGCCGGCGAGAGCTACGCGCCTTGTTGCTCGCTGCGGCGGACACCGCGCGCGCCAGCCGACAACATGTCGCGATCACGGAGTACGTCGCGCGGTCGGTGGGCCGACTGACGCGCGATCGCGCCGCGAGTTTGCTGAGCGCCGCCGGCTGATCTTTCCGCGGCGACGCTCGGCTAGCGCCGACGTTCCGCGAACTGGTCGGGGCTCGCGAACGCCCGATGTACGGGCCGCGCCGCCTCACAGTACTCCTCGAGCTCGCGGTCGCTGCAGCGCTGCCAGTCCTCAGGGATCGGTGTGAGCCGACGCCGTTCCACGCCTCGCTCGAAGCACAACCATCCTTCGGTGACCCCGCTCGCCAACGGCGACCGTCCACCCACGGTGACGCGGCGGTCCTGGTCGCGGCGCTCGTCGATCATGTCTGCCAGATGGTCCATGACGCGTCGCTCGAGGTGCCGGCGCTCCTGCGCCCGGGGCACCACGTCGAACGCCGTCCACTCGCGGCCACCCGAATCGGTAAAGGTGCGAAAGCCCATGGCTGTTCCCTCCAGGACCGGCCGTGCGAACATAGCGGACGCGGCCGGGTCGCGCGAGGCTACACTTCCGCACGCTTGGTGCCACCGTTGCTCCTGAGTCCGTCTGGGCGGACCGCGGCGGCGTCTCAGCGACGCGGCTTGAACTTGGGGTGCTTCGCCGTCCAGCGAAACCTCACGATGGTCGCAACGAGCACGACGATCCCCGCGATGATGATGCCCAACTTCTCGGCGTCGAGCAAGTCGACCGGCGAGTCGTCCAGGTGCTGGTCGGTGAGCGCACCGTGAATGACCAGCAGCAGGGCGACGAGGTACGTGAGGTAGTGCAGCGGCTTCCAGCGCTGACGGCCGATTTCGGCTCGGTAGATGGACGTGACGACGGTGAACACGAGTAGGTAGAGCGCGATCGCACCAAGCGTGTTGATCGTGGGCTGCTCGGGCGACGAGATGGGCAGTAGCACGTCGGCGATGGCAAACCGCGGCTTGTCGATGAACAGCAGCGGGATGGGGTGCATCGCCGATAGCGCGAGCGCCACATAAGCGGTCCAGTTATGGAGCTTGAGCAGGTTGATCCGGCGGTGCGGCCATCGTTTCCAGGGATTGTAGCGCGCGCCCATCAACAGGCCGAGCAGAAGGTTCACGCTCAACAGGTACACGGCGGCCAGGCCGAGGTACGTCGTCAGGTCTTTTGGATCCATGCGGTGACTACGATTGGCGAGATGGGATCGTTCGCGCCCGACGAGATCGGCCGGCGCGGCATGGCGGGTGCAACAGGGACGCTCGTGCAAGACCGGAAGAGCAAGTGAAAGGACACTGGATTCGCATTGTGCCGGTCGCGCTGATCATCGCGGGCCGCGCCGCCGCCCAGTCAGCCGACGAGAGCTCATCGAAAACGTTCCTGACTGGCCGCGACGGCATAGTCGCCGCCGGATTTCTGGCGGCGAGCGCCGGGTTGAGCGCCTTCGACGTGCGGATCGCACATTACTTCGAAGACACGAGCCTCGCGCACGTCCGGCTGGGAGAGCGGCTGGACAACGTCTTCACCCATGTGAACGAGACGACACTGACCGTCGGCAGCCTCGCCGTGTACGGCGTGGCCAGGCTGCTCAAGTCGAATGTCGTGGCAGACGTCGCCTTTCACACGGCGGAGTCGGTCGCAGCGGCGAGCCTCACCGCGCAGGTGATTCGCGGACCGCTCGGTCGCACGCGGCCGCTCGACACCAAGCCTCCGTACGAGAACCAGTACGAATTCCACCCGTTCAAAGGCTTCACGCATTTCCAGGAGCGCGCATTCCCGTCGATTCACTCGTCATCGGGCTTTGCGGCCGCCTCGGCGATCGTCGCCGAAGTGCACCGTCGCAGTCCTGCGGCGACGCTGTTCGTGGCGATTCCCGCCTACGCGCTCGCGCTCACGCCGGGATTGTCGCGGATGTATCTGGGCCAGCATTGGGCGAGCGACATCTTCGCCGGCGCATTCTTGGGAACGTTTTACGGGTGGCGGGTCGTCGACTACTCGCACGAACACGCCACGACGCCCGTCGACAAGATCTTTCTCGGGACCGTGCAGCACACGCGCGTCGCCCTGGATGGCGGCGCGATCAGATTGGTCTGGGCAACGACGTTCTAGTCGCGGACAGCGAAAACCGAGCGTCGTCAATCGGCGCCGAGCGGCTGATCGATCGCGCGCGGATGTGACGCGGCGATTCGCTCCTCGGTCGTGCGATCGGCCGGATCGCGCAGCTCGGAGAGCGCGCGCCGCAGCACCGGGATCACGGTTTCGATCGTCTCCACCGACACGGCGCCGATGGACAGACGGAACCAGCCGCGATCACCGACGGCCCCGAACGCGCTGAACGGCACGGCGGCGAGCCCTGCTTCGTGGAGCAGGAATTCGCGAATCTCGTCGTCCGATCGCAGCGTGCGACCGTCGCGCGTCTGCATGCCGTGCAGCGGAAAGCGCGCGCTCACGTAGATCGCGCCCTGCGGACGGACGCAATCCACCGGTAGACCGTCGTCGCGCAGGCCGGTCAGGCCGTCGTACACGGCGTCCAGTCGGCGTGTGGCGTCGCGGTGCATCACCTCGAGGTACGCATCGACCGCCGCCGTCTCACCCAGGAAGCGCGCCGTCGCGACTTGCTCGGCGCGGGGCGCCCAGGCCCCGACGTGACCAATGATGTCGTTCATCGGCCGGATGACGTCTGGAGCCGCGATCGCCCAACCAACGCGCAGACCGGTCGAGGCGAACGCTTTCGAGATCGCGTCGACGATGACCAGATACGGCGCGATGTCGGGCCGCAGCGAGAGCGGATCGACGTGGCGGGCACCGCCGAACGTGAGCATCCAGTAGACCTGGTCGTACATCACGTACAACGGGCGCTCGTTCGTTCCGCGGCGCGCGTTCTCCTCGAGCACGAGATCGCAGATGCCGGCGAGCGTCGCGGCGTCGAACAGCGTCCCGGTGGGGTTGAGCGGCGAGTTGAGCGCGATCATGCGGGCGTCGCGCACGAACGGCCGAAGTGCGTCGGCAGTGGGCTGAAAGTTTGTGCTCGCGTCACAGTCGACCATCACTGCCTTCGCACCGACGATCTCGCAGTAATAATCGTTGTTCCAGGACGGAACGCCGAAGATCACGCGATCGCCGCGGTCGACGAGCGCGCGGTACGTGGCATAGATCGCGGGTCGCGCGCCCGACGCAATCAGGACCGACGGGAGCGAGATGTCGACGGCGAGGCGCTCGCGATAGAACTGGACCACGGCGCTGCGCAGCGATTCCAGCCCGATCGAGGGCGGATAGGTCGTCTCACCCTGTCGCAACGCGTCGATGATGCCGTCCTCGAGCTCGCGCGGAATTCGAAACTGTGACGAGCTGAAATCACCGACGGTGAGGTCGGCGATGCGCTTCCCTTCCTTGGCGAGCTGGCGAACTTCGCCGGCAATCCGGAGGATTGCGGAGCCGCGGAGCTCGTTGGCGAGATTGGACACACGCGAGGCGGGCATGGCGTTAGAAGCTGGCGTGAATCGGCGGTGAACGGAAGCCCTCAGCGCGCGTCGGCGAGCCCGCCGACGAGCTGCGGGTCGGCCTCGAGCTCGTGCGCTCGGAGGAGCAGCTGCGCGTACGCCACGTCGTCGACCGTGATCGTCCGGCTCGCGGGCGACCGGGCCTCGACGGCCGAAAGCCAGGCGGTGGTGTGCCCGAAGCCGAGCACGTGCATCAACTCGTGCTCCACGATCGAGCGCTCGCGCAGCTCGTGGACCGTTCGGAACGTGACACTCCCCTCGAAGATGTTGCCGTCGCGATCCCAGCTGACGTACGTCACGGCGGCGGAGCCGATGCGTCCGACGCCCACGTCGACGGGAAAGATTCGCCCCGTCCTCGCCGTGTCGCTCGCTGGCCGAAACAGCCGCATCCCGATGGCATCGTCGACCGCGCCGACCGCGGCCCAGAAGTCCGTGGAGTCGGCCGCGTCGATGTGCTCGCCGTCGGCGCGGCGAAACACGACCGGTATCGGATAGCTGTCCGGCGCCCATC
Organism: Gemmatimonadaceae bacterium; assembly: GCA_035492735.1. Taxonomy (GTDB): domain Bacteria; phylum Gemmatimonadota; class Gemmatimonadetes; order Gemmatimonadales; family Gemmatimonadaceae; genus JAQBQB01. Next base: position 8,013 of record DATJIZ010000033.1, read on the forward strand.
CCACGGTCCGATGGCGCGTGAGCCGGGCGAAACTCGCCCGATCGGGTGAGCGACGCAGCGCCGCGCGGGGGTCGATCGCGACCGTCTCGCCAGTGAACCGGCCACGACGAATGGTCCACCGTCGCGGCACCAGGAGAATCCGGATCTCGTCGCCGATGCGTTCGCGATGCACGGTGACCGCCGCGCCGTAGTACGCAAATTCGCCCGACGGTTCCGCAACGATCCGGATCGAATCGTCGGACGTCGGGCGAATCAACGCGGCAAAGCGTCCCGCGGCGTCGACTTGCAGCGTATCGGTCTCGCCGAGTGCGGTCGTGTCGCGCGACCAGTGCACGATCACACGAATGCCGACGGCGGGCCCGCCGTCGGCGGTGAGCAGGCGACCCAGGAGCAGAGCCGCCCACACCGCCGACAGGGGCTACTCCTGCACGGCGTCGATGTTCACGACGGTTTCGGCGAGCGATGTAAGACGCTTGTCGGTCTGGCCTTCCTCGTCGAGGGTCTCCTGCAGCAGGTCGGCCTGGTCGCCGAGGCCAAGCATGTTCGCGAACGTGCGGCAGGAGCCGTAGCCCGCGATTTCGTAATGCTCGACGCGCTGGGCCGCGGCGATCATCGCGGCGTCGAGTGCCTCGCTCTCATCGTGTTCGTCGAGGAGCTCTTCGCCTTCGGCGAGCAGGCCTTCCATCCCCTTGCACTTGTGGCCGCCGGGCTTTTCCCCGAGCTGCTTGAAGATCCGATCGAGACGCTCGACGTGCGTCCGCGTCATGACCTCATGCTCCTTGAATGCCGCGCGGAGATCCTCGTGCGTGGCGGCGTCGGCCATCTTCGGAAGCGCCTTGAGGATCTGGTTCTCCGCGCTGTACAAGTCCTGCAATTGCTCGACGTAGATATCCTGTAGCGTTTCACCAGGCATAGGAAGTCTCCCCTCTGGGCGGGTTGTCGATAGAGAGTCGCCAGTGCGACTGCGAGATCGGCCACCCGTCGCACGGCGCATACCAGTGCCGACGCGCGTCAGTGAATCACGCGGCTTCCGCTGCTCCGAGCTCGTTCCGAACGGCTTCGAGGATGAAGCGCGGCTCGGCCGGCTTGGAGATGTAGCCGTCGCAGCCTGCTTCCAGGGCGCGTTCGCGGTCGGTCGTGAGCGCGTGCGCAGTGAGGGCGATGATGGGGACGTGCCTCGTGGCCGGATCCGCCTTGAGCCGGCGAGTCACCTCCAGCCCGTCGATGTACGGAATGGACACGTCCATGAGGATGAGGTCCGGGTTCGCCGAACGCGCTGCGGCGAGGGCGGCCCGTCCGTCGTGCGCCTCGACCACCCGATAGCCGCCGAACCGCAGAATTGTCGAATAGATGATCAGGTTGTCCTCGTTGTCCTCCACGAGTAGAACCGTTTTTCGCGATGACATACTGCCAAGCCTGCGATGGGTACGCCACGGATTCTAGGAAAGAACCGCGCCAGCAGTCGGCCCCGAGCGTTGCCCGCGGCGAGTTTCCGCTGCGCGCTCGGGGCCGCCTGCCCTGGTGTCGCCGCTCACAACTTTCTGGTCCAGTGCTTGCTTTTTTTGCACGTGGGCGCGGCGACGCCGCCGAGCCAACTGCAGCGAACTCACGCGCGGAAAGTGGAGTCGAGTGACGACGCTATTCCCTATGGATTCACGTGATCGGAACCTCCGAGAGGCTCCCGACGGTCCAGCGTTGCGGCTGCGGCAAGCCATCATCGCCGCCACCCGCCACGGTGGCTCACGGCTCGAGCTGGAGGAGGCTGCCCAGCAACTGGTGACCGAGCTTCGGGGCCGGGATCAGCCGCCGGAGCAGGTCCTGCTCCGGATCAAGGAGATCCTGTCCGACGCGGGTCTCCGCCCCGGCCACACGCTGGCCGCCGACGGCTCGGAGCTGATGGGCGAGGCCGCATTGTACCGTGACGTGATCTCGTCGAGCATTCGGTACTACTTCAACGACGGCGACGGAACGGGCCCGTCCACCGAAGAGTGACCGCGCGGCCGAGTGGCGCTTGAGCTTCGCGCCGTTCGCGCTGGGCATCCGTGCGCACGGGCTGACCCCAACAACTTTGACACGGACGTCACAGAGTTGACGGACCACTCCGAGCGGCGCTCGAAGGCATCTCGCTTGGGCCAGCCGTGGCGAATGGGAACGGGCACGAACGGCCGAAACGGGCAAGAACTGAACATCCAATCCGGCGAGATGATGCGCCCCGGTTGGAGCAACCCGTTCGTGCCAGTGCTCGTCCGTTTGTGCCCGTTCCCAAGTCGTTATGGCCCGCCCACAACTCGTCGTGTTCCGACAGGTCGTTACGGCGACTCGCCACGCCAGGCTCGAGCGTCACAAAGCCCCGCCGACTCGTGAACCTCGTCAGGGCGCGACATCGTGGAAGGTCACCTTCGTCTCGCGCTCCAGGGCCCATTTCAGGCCCCACGAGTCCTCGAACAGAATGAGCGGGTTGCCCTTGGCATCGTAGAGCAGCATCCGGCCGCGATCGCGCGCGATCCGATCGATCTCGTCCTGCGGCCCGATCACCCATCGCGGGTAGCGGGCTGATATCCGTTCGATCCGACAGGCAGCGCCGTACTCGTGCTCGAGTCGGTGCAGCATCACGTCGAATTGCAGCAGGCCGACGGCCCCGACGATCGGCGTCGGCCCCGTCGTCTCGGTGCCCGTGGTGAAGAACACCTGGGCCGCGCCCTCCTCGGTGAGCTGGCGCAGGCCGGCATCGAGCTGTTTCCGCTTCATCGGGTCGCCAAGGACGATGCGCGCGAAGTGCTCCGGGGCGAATCGAGGAATGCCGCTGAACTCGAGGTCCTCGCCTCCCGTCAGCGTGTCGCCGATGCGCAGGGTGCCGCGATCCATCACGCCGATGACATCACCAGGCCACGCGTCCTCGACGGCCGTGCGCTCCCGCGCCAGGAACTGCTGCGGCGCCGCGAGACGAATGAACTTGCCCGACCGAGCGTGCTTCACCGGCATGCCCGCGGTGAAATGGCCCGAGCACACCCGCACGAACGCCACACGGTCGCGATGCTTGGCGTCCATGTTCGCCTGAATCTTGAACACGAAGCCGGAGAACTCGTCGTTGGTCGGCTCGATCGGGCCGATCGACGAATCCCGGGCAACGGGAGGCGGCGCCAGGTCGAGGAATTCACGCAGGAACGGCTCGACGCCAAAGTTGGTGAGCGCGCTCCCGAAGAACACCGGTGAAAGCTCACCGGCGAGCACCGCGTCTTCGTCAAAGGCGTGGCCCGCTTCGTCGAGCAAACCGACATCCTGGACGAGACGATCGCGCGACTCCGCGCCAAGGAGGTCGCGCAGCCGCTGGTCGTCCAGCGACGCCACCTGCGCCGCGGCGCGACTGGCGCCATGGTCCTCGCCGCGCGCGAAGAGGAACACCTCGCGGCGGCGACGATCGTACACACCCACGAACGCGCCGTCGCGGTTGATCGGCCACGTGACGGCATGGCACGCGATGCCAAGATCCGCCTCCACGTCGCTGATCAGTTTGAGCGGATCTTCGCCAACGCGGTCACACTTGTTGACGAACGTGAAGATCGGCATGCGGCGGCGCTTGCACACGGCGAAGAGCTGTCGGGTCCGATCCTCGACCCCTTTGCGGTTGTCGAGCAGCATGACCGCGCTGTCGGCCGCGACCAGCGTCCGATAGGTGTCCTCCGAGAAATCTTCGTGGCCCGGCGTGTCGAGCAGATTGATGTCAAAGCCGGCGTACTGGAACTGCATGACGCTCGAGGTGACCGAGATGCCGCGCTCCTGCTCGAGCTTCATCCAGTCCGAGGTCGCGTGCCTGGCCGCCCGGCGCGATTTGACCGAACCCGCGAGGTGGATCGCTCCGCCGTAGAGGAGCAGCTTCTCGGTGAGGGTGGTCTTTCCCGCGTCGGGATGGCTGATGATCGCGAAGGTGCGCCGGGTTCGAACGGCGGCCTCCAACTGGCTATTGAGCTCGACCGGCAACGGAACGCTCTAGATTCGGGGAGTAGAACACAGCAAAAAGGCCCGACCCGGCAGGATCGGACCCTTGGACGGACTGTGGTAATTTAAACCCTTCTGCCCTCACGGAGTGCCGCCGGTGACCCCCTGGGTTCGCCGCCTGATCGTCGCGAACATCGTCGTCTTCTTCCTCGAGCAGACCGTGCCGGGCGTGGTCAACTCGCTGGCGCTCGTGCCCGCGTTCGTGTACCGGCAGCCGTGGACGATCGTGACCTACATGTTCGTCCACGCGAACTTCACGCACATCCTGTTCAACATGCTCGCGCTGTATTTCTTCGGGCCGCGGGTGGAAGAACGGATCGGCTCGCTGCGCTTCATCACGTTGTACGCGGTGAGCGGCGTGTCAGGTGCCATCCTGTCGACGCTGCTCGCGCCGAGGGCGGCGGTGATCGGTGCATCGGGCGCCGTGTTCGGCGTGATGCTCGCCTTCGCGATGTTCTGGCCCACGGCGCAGATCTACATCATGGCGATCCTGCCGATCGAAGCGCGCCTGGCGGTATTTCTCATGGCCGGTCTCGCGCTGTGGAGCGGCTTGCATGGTTCGCGCACCGGCGTGGCCGACTTCGCCCATCTTGGCGGCTTCGTGGGCGGCTGGCTCTACATCAAGTGGCTCGGCATGCGTCACGGCGCGCGCCGGTTCCGCTCCAAGGTCACTCCCAAGATCGGAGCGGACAAGCTCACCAACTGGCAGCGCGTCGACCCCAAGTCGGTGCACGAGGTGAATCGCGACGAGGTCAACCGCATCCTCGACAAGATCAGCGTGTCGGGGCTCAACAGCCTCACGCCGCAGGAGCGGCAGTTCCTGGCGAACTTCGTTCCGCCCGATGACCGGGTGCCGCCGCCGACGTGACGCGAACGCGGATCGGGCTGGTCACTAAGAACGTTGGGCTCGTGCGGATAAAACAGGATCTGAACTGCTCGAAACGGCCGGATCGCTCCGTGATCGCTCAGCCGACGGCGCGCAACGAGCCGAGGAGTGCCTTTTTGGAACGACCTCGGGACGCATATTCCAGCCCGAGCGGTGGTCCAACAGTCCTCGCCCCGGCTCGTTGGGCGAGCGTGCCTCACGCCACACAGAGCAATCCGGCACATTCCGACGGTTCAGATCCGGCCTCTTCCGGATCCACACCAACGTTCTTACTGACCAGCCTGAGCGGCTCTCAGGCACAGAGCTGACGCCACGGGGCTCAGTCGGTGCGGAGCGCGGCCATCGGGTCGGAGCGACTGGCCCGAAGCGCCGGGAGCCAGGCGGCCGCAAAGCTGGTCGCAGCGAGCAGCAGCGCGACGACGATCAACGTCGCGGGATCGTTCGGCGCCACGCCGAACAACAGCTTCGTCAGCGCACGCGTGGCGAACATCGCTGCGAATCCGCCGACGGCGAGGCCGGCAACGGTGAGCCGCAGCCCGTGTCGCACGACGAGCCATCGCACCTGCGCGGCCTGCGCGCCAAGCGCCATCCGGATGCCCATTTCGCGCGTGCGGTTGCGCGAGACTTGCGCGAGCACGCCGTACACGCCGACGACGGCGAGTACCAGGCCGATGACGCCGAACATGAGCATGAGGAGCGTCATGAATCGCGACCGGGCGAGCGAGGCGTCGCGAAGCTCATCCATTGTCGTCACGTTGGTGAGCGCCAGCGTGGGATCGAGGTCGCGCAACACTGATCGCATCGGAGCCGTCAACGCGGTCGGGCTGCCGGTCGTTCGAACGGCGACCCGCGTGTAGCCGATGACGTCCTGCAGCGAGGACTCGTAAACGACCGGCCGCGGCGCGATGCCCAAAGCCTCGGTGTGCTCGTCGCCCGCCACGCCGATCACCGTGTACCAGGTCGACTTTGGCGTTGGGACCTTTTCGAACGCGAGTCGTTGACCGATCGGGTCCTGTCCCTTGAAGTACGACCGCACGAGCGCCTCGTTGATCACGATCACCGGCGTCGAGCTGGGCGTGTCCTGTGTCGTGAAGTCGCGTCCGCGCAGCAGCGGAACCTTCAAGGTTCCGAAATACCCGGGCGAGACGAGCGAGTGCGCGACCTCCGTTCCGTACTCTCCAGCCGGACGGCCGTAGCCGATGAAATCCGACGTCCACGATGGCCCGGTGAGGGGAGGGTTCATGACGAGCGCCGCGCTCGTCACGCCGGGCAGGGCCCGCGCGCGAGTCTGGAGCTCGCGCAGGAACGCCGCGACTTTGTCGTCGGTATCGTACGCGCTATTCAGCGTGACCGCGCCGACCCAAACGTGGTCGGGCTCGAATCCCGGGTCCACGCGGCGCATCTGCATAAAGCTGCGCACGAGCAGTCCGGCGCCGACCGTCATCAACAACGCGAGTGCTACCTCGCTCACGACGAGCGCTTCTGCCCAGCGCCGGCTGCGTCCGCCCTGCACCGCGGCGCGGCCGCCGTCCTTGAGCGACTCCGCGGGATCGCGGTGCCGTGCCCACAGCGCCGGCGCCGCACCGAAGAGCAATCCGCTGGCGAATGTGATCGCAACGACGTATGCCAGCACGGGGAGATCGACGCCGAATTCGCGAACGCGAAGCATGTCGGCCGGCTGCAAGCGGACGAGCGCGCGCGTGCCGGCCCATCCGAGCGCCAACCCGCCGACGCCTCCAATGAGCGACAGGACCACACTTTCGGTGAGCGCCTGGCGCACGAGCCGACCGCGGCCCGCGCCGAGGGCGAGGCGGAGCGCCGCTTCGCGCTGCCGGCCGGTCGCCTGCACGAGCAGCAGGTTGCCGACATTGGCGCAAGCGATGAGCAGCAGGAAGGCCACGGAGGTCAGGAGCACCAAAAGCGGCAGCCGCGTATCGCCAATGAGAAAATCGTGAAGCGGTACCATCGCCGCGCCCATGTACTTGTTCGTCGCCGGATACTCGCGCTTGAGGCGCTCGACGACAGCCTGCAGTTGCGCGTCGGCGTGCGCGAGCGAGACGCCGGGCTTGAGCCGGGCCACGGCGCGCGGTCCGTGCGCGCGACGAAACGCCACACTGTTCCGGAACTCGGTCGTCCACTCGAACGTTCGCCACAGGTCGACGTCCTGCTGGGGATACGCGAAGCCTGCCGGCATCACGCCGATTATCTGACACGACTTGCCGTTCAACGTGATCGACCTGCCGACGATGGACGAGTCGCCGCCGAAGCGTTCGTGCCACGCCTTGTCGCTGAGCACCACGACGTGCGTTCCCGAGCTGAACGTCTCATCGAAGGTGAAGCCACGCCCGAGCGCAGGGCGAACGCCAAGCGTCGAGAAGAAGTTGCCGCTCACCGTCGACAATCGGAGCACCTGCGGGTCGCCGCGATTGGTGAGCACGATGTTGCCGAGCCCTTCGAAGTAGCCCATCACGTCCTGGAAGTCGGCCACACCGGCGCGCCAATCGAGCAGGTTCGCCGGCGCGGCCCAGTTCATGTGCCAGTTCTTCTCGGGGTTGTTCTCGCCGATCACCACGAGCCGGTCCTGAGCCGGAAACGGCAGCGGACGGAGGACGACGGCGTTCACGGCGGAGAAGATGGCGACGTTGGCGCCGATACCGAGCGCCAGCGTGATTACGGCCGCCACGGCCAGCGCCGGCGTGCGACGGAGCGATCTGAGCGCGAATCGCGCATCCGCGGTTGCATCCTCGAGCCACCGCACCCGACGTACGTCGCGATGTTCCTCACGGACCTTCTGCACGCCACCGAAATGGGCGACGGCCAGACGTCGCGCCTCGTCCGCATGACGGCCCTGGCGAACGTACTTCTCCGTCTCGAGCTCGATGTGGAACTGAATCTCTTCGCCGAGCTCACGGTCGGCGCTCGTGCGATGCAGCAATGCTCGAACGCGTGCGCGTACTCCGCTCCAGAGGCTCATGCGATCTCCCGGCCGATCTCCGGCCGATCTCCAGCCGATGTCTAGCCGATGTCGAGAATCAGGTCGACCGCTTCCACGTATCGGCGCCAGCTCGCCGTCTCGGCGCCCACGGCGCGCCGGCCGGAAGCCGTGAGCTGGTAGTACTTGGCGCGGCGATTGTTCTCGGTGGTGCGCCAGTCGCTGGCGATCCAGCCCTTCTGCTCGAGGCGTTGCAGCGCCGGATAGAGCGAGCCCTGGTTCACGTCCAGCACGCCGCGCGAGTACTGCTGGATGCGCGCACTGATTCCCCAGCCGTGCATCGGCTGCAGCGTAAGCGTCTTGAGAATGAGAAGGTCGAGCGTGCCGCGGAGAACGTCGGCGCTGTCGGAGCCCATCGTGCCTTCTGTCGAATTTCGACAGATCATAGCGCCGGTCCTGTCGGAACGCAACAGGAGCGTCGCGGACCATCGCATCCGCTCAGGGGTTCAACAATGGAAGAAGGAGGAGCGATGACTGACAATTTTCGTCGAGCCGGGCTCATCGCCGCGATCGCGCTGGTCGGAACGGCGGCGTGCGGCAGGAACAGCGGCTCACGGGCAATCGACGACGGCCTGCGAAGCGATCTCGAGCAGGCCGGCGCGAGCGGACTCGAACTGGCGCCCAAGGCGGGACGTCAGGTCGTGGTGTCCGCGATCGAAGGTGGGCCGCAGGCGACGCCGGCGGCGGCGCCGCGCCGTACGCGGCAGCCGGTTCCACAGCCGCGGCGCCAGACCGTGGTCGCGCGTCGACCACCGGCGCCAACTGCGGCAACTGCGGCACCGGCGACGCCGCGCGTCGAGGCCGAAGCGCCGGCCCCACAGCCGACTCCAGCCCCGCAGCCGCGGGCTCAGCAACGGCAGCCTGGCGTGTACTCGACGGAGGCCGACGTCTTTCGACAAATGCCCTGGATCCGCCCGTAACCTCCAGGGCGAGCAATGCGGTCAACCCGCATTGCCGGACAAAAAACTCACCGCGCTGGCCAAGTCACTTGGCCAGCGCGGTGTCGTTTCGTGCTACGCGAGATGCGCCTTCGCTGAAACGCTTACGGCTGCTCTTGCGGCTGGGCCAGTGCGACCGACTGCTGGCCGGAGGTCTCGATCACGAACACGGCGCGGCGATTGAGATCGGCGCCGGGCTGGTTGCCCCACGCCCGCGGCGTCACGAGTCGGGTCTCACCATAACCGATCGTCGCCAGCTGGTTGGTGGTCAGGCCCTTCGAGGTGAGATAATCACGGACCGCGTCGGCGCGACGCTTCGACAGCGCCGCGTTGTACCGGCTGGAACCGGCGGGATCGGCGAAGCCCTCGATCGTCACCTTGGACTGCGGATAGTACGTCGACACGACGTGGGCGAAGCGATCCAGCGTCGTGTAATCCTGCTGGCGAACCGTCGCGTCGTTGAACGCGAAGTTGACCGGCATGTCGAACTTGAGGCCATCTTCCATGGCCGTGATCTTGGCGCCAAGATCGGTCTTCATCTGCTGCAGTTCCGTGCGCAGCGCTTGCACGTCGCCGCGGACCATGCCAAGGTCCTGACGAAGCGAGCTGTCCTGGGCCATGCGATCCGCGCGCTCGGCGTCCAGCGCCGACTTCTGCTGCGCGAGGGAGGCATTGGTCTGCTCAGTGGCGCGGCGAAGGGCACCAGTCGTTGCACAGCCGCTGAGAAGTGCGACGGTGGCGATGCTTGCGAGCATCGATCCGCTGTGAAGGCGCATCTGCGATCTCCTGTGAGGTGTTGTCGTGCGGGGTCTTCGGTACGCCCGATTGCAAAAGCCGGGCACGGCATTCGTGACTTCGATCACAGACGAAAAACTTCGCTGCGTCGTGTTTAGCATCTTTCAATCCCTGACGGGTTTCTCACAATGCCGTGCGTCACACTCGCTGGTCCGTTCTGCGTCACACGGCGCATTTCGTGCACTCTGACCGGTATTCGGTGAGGCAGCCCACCCATCCGCATGCATCCAAGCGTCGAAGCTCCAACACCGCAGGCACTCGCCGATCTCGTGCGGCGCTGCGCGCAGATCAACCGATACACCGTTCAACTCACCGAGGCTGAAGAAAACCGCGTCGCGGCGCTCGCGTCCGCCATTCTGGTCATGCGCGGCGTTTTGGAATTGGAGGAGATCCCTGCACAAAGGCTGCCACCTCGCCAGGGACGCATCCGGCATTGGGCGCTGACCGGCGAACATTTGTCCGACGCCATGACGCCGGCGATCCGGCACGTCCACGGTCGACTCGTGCTCGACGAGCATGAGCAGGTGAAGATCCTCTCCCACCGGACCTGGCGAGGGTTGTGGCGCGTGGTAACGCTGTGGCGCGACGGCGTGCACGGCTGCTCGGCCGCCGACCTGATGGAGTATCTCGCGCGGCTCGCCGGGGAAGCCCAACGGCGCGCGCCAGCCGTGGCGCGATCGCTGCTCGCGCGAAGCGAGGCCATCGCCGCCGCACACGACGTGTCGCCCACGGGACCGAGGATGCGCGCCGACTGAGGAGCCGGAACGCGCCAGGGCGGCCGGAATGGCTCGCCTCCTGCCCTTGTGCGCGGCATGGAACCGACCTCCAGCTCCCCCGGCGATCTTGCCGGCGTTCCGGCGACACCGGACGCCACCACGGGCACGCGCACGGATCGACGAAACGTGCCGCGGCCGCACCGAGCGCGCGCCGAACGTGTCGGAGACCGCCTGCGGGCGCGCGCGCACGAGCTCGGGCCGGGACTCATCACCGGCGCTGCTGACGACGATCCATCGGGGATCGCGACCTACTCGCAGGCTGGCGCGGCTTTCGGCTACGGGACGCTCTGGGTAACGCTCGTCACCCTGCCGTTGATGGCGGCCGTGCAGCTCATGTGCGCGCGCCTTGGCATCGTCGCGCGAAGCGGGCTGGCCAGCGTGCTCCGCGCACATTATCCCCGCCAGCTGCTCTGGTTGGCCTGCACCCTCCTGGTCATCGGGAACACGGTCAACATCGCCGCGGATCTGGCCGGCATGGCAGCGGCCGCCAGTCTGCTGACGGGACTGCCGCCGGTCTGGTTCGTGCCCGCGTTCACCGCCTTGATTCTCGCGCTGCTCGTGTTCGCGTCGTACGAGCGAATGACCCGCGTGCTCAAGTGGCTCACGCTTGCGCTGTTCAGCTACGTCTTTGCCGGATTCATGGCGCACCCGGATCCAGGCCAGGTGCTCGCCGGAACGTTTCTCCCGCGTGTGACCTGGTCGCGCGAGTACCTGCTGATGCTCGTCGCGATCCTCGGCACGACGATCTCGCCGTATCTCTTCTTCTGGCAGGCGGCGCAGAACGCCGAGCAGGACGCCCACTGGCGGCGCCGACTCATTGGCCGCCCGCAGCGCGCGATTCAGCGTGAACTGCGCTCGGCGTCGCGGGACGTGAACACCGGCATGTTCTTCTCGAACGCGATCATGTACTTCATCGTGCTCACTACCGCCGCGACGCTGCACCGGAACGGAATCACGAACGTCGAGACCGCGGCCCAGGCCGCGCAGGCGCTTCAGCCACTGGCCGGCGCCGGCGCGTCGATCCTGTTCAGCGCCGGTCTCCTCGGTACCGGGATGCTCGGCGTTCCAGTGCTGGCCGGGTCGGCGGCGTATGCGGTGGCCGAGGCCGCCGCGTGGCGCGCCGGAATGGACGAGCGGGTTCACACGGCAGGCCAGTTTTACGGCGTCATGGCGCTGGCGATGATCGTGGGCATGATCCTCAACTTCGCGCGCGTGAACGCGATCAAGCTGCTGATCGCCGCCGCGGTGATCAACGGCCTCCTCGCGCCGCCGCTGATCGCGATCATCCTGATCGTGTGCAACAACGCGAGCATCATGGGTGCGCATCGGAATGGGCGGCTGCTCAACGTGCTCGGCGG
>DATJIZ010000034.1:0-16464 GCA_035492735.1 Gemmatimonadaceae bacterium
CGGACGCTCGCACCAACTCCGACCCTGCCGCTCGGTGGATGGCGCCATCGACGCCTCCGCCACCGAGCAGCGACGGGTTGGCCGCGTTCACGATTGCATCGACGTCGAGCGTGGTGATGTCGGCCTGGACGATCTCGATCATCTCGTTACGCTTCCGCAGGCGCGGCGCTCAGCACTCCAGTTCGTTCTACATGCGCTCTATTTGACATCCGGTCCATCGACCCAGACGCCGAGGTCCCGGAGCAGCCCGTCGCGGATCGCGTAGATCCAGCCATGGATCGTGATCGCCTGGCCGCGCGCCCAGGCGTCGCGCACGATCGTGGTCTGGGCCACGTTGGTGACTTGCTCGCGCACGTTCAGCTCGCACAAACGATCGTGTCGCTCGTCGGCCGTCGCGAGCGCGCTCAGCTCCGTCTCGTGCTTCGATCGAACGTCCTGTACGTGCCGGAGCCAATTGTCGGCCAGGCCGAGTCGTTCATCGCGCAACGCGGCGAGCACGCCCCCGCAGCCGTAATGCCCGCACACGATGACGTGGCGCACGCGGAGCACGTCGACGGCGAATTGCAGCACCGACAGGCAATTGAGATCCGTGTGCACCACGACGTTGGCGATGTTGCGGTGCACGAACAGCTCGCCCGGGTGCAACCCGACGATCTCGTTGGCGGGCACGCGGCTGTCGGCGCAGCCGATCCATAGATACTGCGGCGCCTGCTGGCTGGTGAGCCGCTGAAAAAAAGCGGGGTCGCGGAGTGTCATCTCGGCGGCCCACGCACGGTTGTTCGCGAACAGCTCGGACAGTGATCGCATGAGGCGGGAAAGATCGGTCGGGCGAGGGGCGGTGGGAAGGCGGACTTCGTTTCGCCACTCGCGGCGTCAGGAGATCATCACCCCGAGTGCCTTGGCCAGCGCAAGCACCGCAAGGTACGCGGCGGCCGCGAACCCGAGCGCGGCCGCGATGCCGCGCAACGCCCGCAGCGAACGCCGGACCGATACCGTCGAGTCAGCGCGTTCGCCGAGCTCGCGGTCGGCGATACCCCACACGCCGTACGCGAGCAGACACGCACCCGCGCTGATCAGGAACGACGCGCCGGGTCCGTTCCACCACGCAACGCCAGCGACGATCGACAGTCCGACGAGCGCGTCGACGGCGAGCCGGGTGTCCGTCGCGCGCCGGGCGCGCGCGGCGAGAAACTCCGGCAGGCTTGCATCGGGTCGTGGAACCGTTTCGATCATCGCGCTGTCAGCTCGCAGTACCATCCTATTAATAGAATGCGCTTGGTCGCGTGTCGAGGCGGGCGTCCACGACTCGACGTGACTACCCGTGTCACACGGCCGCTCGCCACTGCGCGTGCGTCAGCGGTCCGTGAACGCCGACGAACGCCACCGTCGCGGCGTACAGCAGCAGGTCGCCGCGAAACTCGCCGATCGCCGTATGCACGAAGAACGCGATGCCGATTGTGAGCAGCAGCGCCGCGGCTCCGACGCGCATCGCCCGCGGTACCAGGAATAGAGCCGCGCCGAGCGCCTCGACTGCTCCGAGCAGCGCCAGGTGCGGATTGGTGTGGTGGGGCCCCCCGCGCGCGGCGCGAACGGTTTCGATGCTCGCGAGGAACAGCATGAGTCCGGTCGTGAACCAGAGCAGCAGGAATGCGCGGAGCAATCGACGTGGTGGCATCGTGGTCCCCCGTACGCTGGAGTTTAGCGACCGGAACGTGGTCGCGTGGTGAGCACGACCACGCGGTCGATCTCGTCGGCTGACGCCGGCGGCAGCTCGACGGTCACGCCGTGCGCCGACTGCGTGAACTTGACGCGCGAGCCGTCGCGCAACATCGACGCGCCCGTGATCTGCACGCCCGGATCGGGCAGCGCGAGCACATCGTCGGGCCAGTCGAGCACGTGAACGAAGACGCTGTCGCCGCGGCGCGTCGTGGCGCCCCACGCGCGCGGACGGATCGGGCCGCCGCGCGTCCCATAGATGGAGGCGCCATAGACGCGCAGCCAATCGCCGATCGCCCGCAACCGCTCGACGGCTTCGGGCTGAATGGTGCCGTCGGGTCGCGGACCGATGTTGAGCAGCAGATTCGCGTCGTTGCCGGCGGCCTTTACGAGATAGCCGATCAATGCGCGCGTCGACTTGAACTTCCGGTCCGTGATGTTGAAGCCCCACGAGTCGTTCATGGTCAGCGACGTCTCGAGTGGCAACGAGCCGATCTCGCGCGTGTTGAACCCGGCCGTGTTCGCGCCCGGAAGGTCCTGCTCGAACGTCTGCACGTCCTCGCCGGGCAGCGGCGCCTTGTGATGGTTCGGCACGATCAACGCACTCGGCTGCAGGCGATGGATCAGCGTGTACGTCCGATCGAGCCGCCAGTCGGCGTCAGGCTTGTCCCACATTCCGTCGAACCAGATGCCGCCGATCGGACCATAGTTCGAGAGGAGCTCCGTGAGCTGCTGGTCCATGAAGTCGAGATAGCGGCTCCAGTCGCCGCTCTCGGGACGGCCGGTCGAGTGGCCGGTGCCGCCGCGCGGCCAGTAATCCGGGTGGTGCCAATCGAGCTGCGAGTAGTAGAAGAAGAGTTTGATGCCTGCCCGACGGCATTCATCGGCGAGCGCGCGCATGGGATCGCGCGCGAACGGCGTCCAGTCCACGATGTTGTAGCGCGTCGCCTTCGTGGCGAACATCGAGAACCCGTCGTGGTGGCGCGCCGTGATCGTGATGTAGCGAACGCCCGCTGCCTTGGCGAGCGACACCCATTCGTGCGCGTCGAACTTGATCGGGTTGAACTCCGACGCGAGCCACTCGTAGGTGTCGACCGGTATGCTCCGGTTCTGCATCACCCACTCGCCCTGACCGAGCTGGCTGTAGACGCCCCAGTGCACGAACATGCCGAAGCTGGCATCGCGGAACCATGCGCGCGCGGCGGCGCGCTCCGGCGGCACAACCTCCTGCGCCGGAGTCACTCCCGCCGCCGACCCGAGCAGGAGCGCCGCGCCTGCCGCGACCCTCCAGCCCCGCCACGCACAACGCGTCACACGCTCACTCCATGCGCCGCGCGAGTCGCAGCGCCAGATGTCGCTTCACGTCCGGCCATTCGGTCGCGAGAATGCTGTACATCACGCTGTCACGCACGGTGCCGTCGCGGCGCGCTTGATGATGCCGCAGCACCCCGTCGCGTTTCGCGCCGAGTGCTTCGATCGCCCGCTGCGACCGGAAATTGAAGTTGTCCGTGCGCAGTCCCACCACCTGGCAGCCGAGTGATTCGAACGCGTGCGTGAGGAGCAAGAGCTTGCAGGCCGTGTTCACGTGCGTTCGCTGCCGATTCGCCGCGTACCACGTCCAGCCGATCTCCACGCGGTCGATGGCCGCCACGATGTCGTGGTAGCGCGTCGTGCCGACGATCGTGTCCGTCGAGATCTCGCGCACCGCCCATGGCAGCATGTGCCCCGCGCGCTGCCCCTCCAACGCGGTGGCGATGTACGCGCCGACCTGGTCTGGCGCCGGAACGGACGTATACCACAACTCCCACAGCCGGCCGTCGGTCGCGGCCGCAGCGAGTCCATCCTCGTGCGCGGGCGTGAGCGGCTCGAGACGGATGCCATAGCCTTCGAGCGAGACGGGTGCAGGCGAGATCATTTCGTCAGCGGCTCGGATGCAGTCGATGACACTGCGGCTCGAAAACAAGCCCGGAGCAAGTTCCGGCAATCCTAACAACCTCGGAACCGATTTGCGACCTCCATAGCTTTCGCGCACCACCCACCACGAACCAATGACCGCACGCACGACTGGTGCGACGCTGCGCGTCGAAGCGAGTGCGAATGTGCACGCGCCGGCCGCGGACGTCTACCGCACGATCGCCGATTACCGCTCCAGCCATCCACGGATCGTCCCGCCGGAGTACTTCCGCAACCTTCGCGTGCTCCAGGGTGGGTACGGCGAAGGCACGGTGATCGAGTTCGACGTGATCGCCTTCGGCAGAACCATCCATTCCCGGGCGACGATCAACGAGCCCGAGCCGGGCCGCGTGCTCGCCGAACGAGACCTCGACACCGGCAGCGTGACCCATTTCACGGTCGAGCCGCTGGACCCGTCGAGCTCGCGCGTGACGATCGCCACCGACCGTGCGATCGAGCACGGCGGTGTCCTCGGGTGGGTCGAACGCGCGATGACGCGGTCGTTCCTGCGCGGCATCTACGTCAAGGAGCTCGCTCGACTCAGCGAGCTCGTGTCGCCCCGCTAGAGAGAACTCGCAATACACGGGCGCGGCTCGCCGTCGCCGCGCCGGTCGATAGATTGACCGCATGACGCCGGAGTCCGATCCGCCCGCCGCGCCCGCCGACCTTCCGCTCGAGGCCCGCGTCGAGCGACTCGAGCAGTCGATCGTCAGATTGTCGGCGGAGGTCGCCGCGATACGCGCCCAGATCACCGGCGCCGGCGCGCCGGGGCATCCGCCGTCAGCGGCGCAATCCAGAGCGGCGCTCCACCGCACCCTGAGCGCCACGGCGCCGCCAAGTGTTCCCCCCCGCATCACGACCGGCCGCTACCTCGGCGAGTCGCTCGACCTGGAGCGGCTGCTCGGTCGATACGGAATGCTCGGGATCGCGGTGCTCGCCGCGGCGGCGGCTGTGGGCACGTTCCTGAGTTGGGCGGTCAGCCACGGCTACCTCACGCTTCCACCACGCGCGCGCATCGTCGTGGGACTCGCGTTTGCGGCGGGGATCGCCGTCTGGGGCATGCGACTCCGCCGAACCGAGCGCTCGTTCGGCTCGAGCCTGCTCGGCCTGGCGCTCGTGATCGTGCTCGTGTGCGCGTACGCGGCCGGGCCGGGTCTGGCGGTCGTGCCGGAATGGTTCGCGTTCGTGGGAGCGATGGCAGTCTCGTGGGCCCTCGCCGTCTTCGCCCACGCCGAAGACGACGAACCACTCTGGTGCGTGGCATTCGCCGGCGCCGCCATCACGCCGTTCGTGACCAGCAGCGGCAAAGAGAATCTCTATGGTCTCGTCGCCTACGCGGCGTCGACGCTGATCGCGGCCTGTTTCGCCGTCGGTGCCCGGCCGTGGGTCATCGCATGGCGAGTATTCTACGCCGCGTCCGCGCTGCTCGCGGTCGCCGGTGTCGTGGCTTCGCGTGGCCATGGTCTCGCTGGATTTCTCGTCGCCTTCGGACTGCCGGTGATCGCCGCGATCGGCGGTGTGCTTCCGTTCACGCCGAACAGTCGCAAGCGCGCGGCACTCCGCTGGTTGTGGATGCTCGCGGTTGTCGCCGGCTTCGTCGCGCCAACCGGACGCGGCGTCGCGCTCTTCGTCGGCTCGACGTTCCTCGCCGCCGCTGCGCTCTGGCTCGCGATTGCCGACCGGCTCGATGCGATCGAGCAATCGAGCCTGTTCGCGGCGAATCGTGACCGCATCGCGCTGCTCGACTGGATCGACGCGGCGGTCGTCCCGCTGGCGTTATGCGCTCAGGCAGCCGGCGCGTTCGAGCCTGCCGCGCCGAAAACGGTCGGCTACGGCATTGGCGCGGCGATCTTCATCGCATTCGCCTGGCGGAGGTCCGCCAGTGTCACGCGCGACGCGGCAGTCTGCGGATTCCTGCTCACGCTGGCGGCCGGCCTGAATGCATTGCATCTCGAGACGCCGACCGGCGTCGTGCTCGCGGTCATCGTCATTGCACTCGGTTCGCTCGTGCTGCACAGGGCTCGTCCGAGCACGACGTGGGTCGTGGGCAGCGCGGTCGCGCTGCTGCTCGCGGCCGGAACGAGCGCGACCGCGCTCCTCGATCACCCGGCGTACACGCAGCCGCCGTTCTCCACGGAGGCTTCGTTCACGGCGCTCTGCGTGACCATCGCCCTCGGCCTGGTGGCGCGCTTTCGCGCGCAACTCGCGGACGCGATGACGATCGCGCGCTCGGGGCGCGCTGCGCCGCGGCATGCCTCGGACCGCGAGCTGGGGAGCACGATCGTGGTTGCGGCACCGTGGGCGTGGGCGTTCGTCTGGGGCTACCTCGAGCTGTCGATGGCGTTCAGCCGAAGCACGTCGACCCTGCTGCTCGTCGTCTACTTTGCGGCGTGCGCAGTCGCCGGCGTGGCGATCGGGCACACGCGAGGCTCGGCGGCGACGAGGAAAGCCGGACTCGGACTCGCGCTGCTCGCGGCGGCGACCGCGGTCTACGGCGCGTCGAGCTTTTTCGCGGTCGGCGTGCGCGTGCTCGCGTACCTGGTCACGAGCGCCTTCCTGCTCGGCATCGCGTACTGGTACCGCCGACCGGGGCAGATGAACGGAATCGCCGCCGACGCGGCGGCTCCGCCGGAGCTGTCGTAGCGCCCAGTCCGCTCAGCGAATGGCTTCGCTCGTGCGCGCGGGTGCGCCGACCTGCACGCGCACCTCGTCGATGTCCTGAACCGGACGCACTTCGACGCAACCGGTTTGCGCCCACGGGAAGTGCAGCGCGATCTCGACCGCTTCGTCGTAGTCCCTGGCTTCGATCAGGTTGAAGCCGCCCAGGACTTCCTTCGTCTCGGCGAATGGCCCGTCGCGGACGCTCACCTTGCCCTGGCGGACGCGCAGCGACTTCGCGGTCCCGACCCGTTTGAGCATCTGCGACTCGATGAGCCGCCCTTCGGTGTGCAGGCCGTCGGCGTGCTCGAGACAATCGCGCATCATCTCGTCGAAGCGCCCCTTCGGAAGCGAATCGAGCATCTCGTCGTCGATGTAAATCAGAAGCATGAACTTCATCGGCGTCCCTCGTTGCGTCGTGGACTCGTGCGTTCGTGAACTAGAACCGAAAGCTCAAGGTAATGCGCTCATCGAGCTACGCGCGGCGCTCGAGGTCGTTGCGCCAGGGCTGGCCCAAACGCTTTGGACACGGATCACGCGGATGGAACGGAACGAACCAAGGGGCGCGACGGCGCGTCAATGCACGAGCCCGGACGAACTCTTTTTGTGGAACTGCCGCTCAGCATGGATCCTACCTGCTTCTCGAGCGGCAGTGCCAAAGAAAACATCGCCCGGGCTCGTCGCGCGATGTTTCTCGTCGCAGCATCGATTCGATCCGTCAACTCCATGTGATCCGTGTCCAAATTGTTGGGGCCGACTGGCGCGCGGAACGACCTCACCAGGAAGCACCGGCCGGGGTCGATCACGGGCCAATCAGATCTCGCTTAATCCGCGTGAAAGCTCACCAGCCAGCGTGGCACTCTCGCCGTGTAGGCTGCGTACGCATCGCCATACCGTGCGGCAAGCCACGGCTCTTCGAACCACACGACGCGCGCGTGGAAGGCAAGCGCCACGATCGCCGCGTAGATCCAGAGCTCTCGTGATCCGTAACCGAGCGCCCAGCCACAGAGGATGAGCAGCACCGCCACGTACATCGGGTTGCGCGACAAACGGTACAGTCCCACTACGACCAGGCGTTCGGGCGGCGCCCACGGCGCAAGGCTGCCGCGGCCGGCGACGTAGAAATCGCGAACGCACCAGAGCAGCAGAAAAGTGCCGGCGCCGAGTGGGAGCCAGCCCACCGCGCGAAACGTTTCGAGCGCTGGGCGCAGGAGCCACGGCACGAGGAACGCGACCGTGCCCGGAAGGATGAGAAATGCGGTGAGCGCCCGCCAGAAGAGCATTCCGGCCCATCCCGAATCGTCGGGTCGCCATCAGTATAGCAACCGCATGAGGCACCTGCTCCCGGTCGCTGAGGAATCGCCAAGCCGTGTCGAACATGCTATTGTTGGTGCCGACCCGGAACGCAGGCGCCCGTCACTAGAGATTTCTCGAACTCGACGTTCGGAGACGCGACGATGACACTCCGCAAGGTTGGTCACAGCTTCGGTGGATTCGTGTCCGGCAGGCGTGGTCTCTCGGCGATCGCCGGCGCCGGGATCGCGTCGATCGCCCTGCTCGCGGCGCGCCAGCAGCCGCTTGCCGCACGCGGCGCCGATCCAACGTTCGCCGAGGACGTGGCGCCAATTCTGTACAAGAACTGCACAGCGTGCCACCACACTGGCGGACAGGCGCCATTCTCGCTCGTGCAGTACGACAGCGCGCGCGCGAAGACCGACGAGATCTACGATGCCGTCTCGGTCGGCGACATGCCGCCGTGGCACGCCGCGGGGCCGCACGGCGTCTTTCGCAATGACCGTCGGCTGTCCGACGCCGACCGGCAGGCGATCCTGCGCTGGGTCGAGTCGGGCGCGAAGCCGGGCGACTTGAGCAAGCTGCCGCCACCGCCGGAGTATCCCACATCGTGGTCGATCGGCACGCCGGATTTGGTGGTCGGCATGCAGGACGACTTCACCGTCCCCGCCTCGGGCACCGTGGAGTATCAGTACTTCCAGGTTCCGACGAATCTCAGCGAAGACAAGTGGGTGCAGGCGATCGAGATCATGCCCGGCGCACGCGAAGTGGTCCACCACGTTCTCGTCTACGCCAGGGTTCCCGCGCCAGCCGGTGCTCCGGTCGTACCACAAGCCGGACGTCCGCCGGGCGCGCCGAACCTTCCGCCGCTGTTCATCCGGAACCCCGCGCAGGGCATTCAAGATCGCCCGCGGATCGACACGCTGCATGCGCCGCCGTCCCAGCCTGGGCCGCTCATCGCCACCGAAGTTCCGGGCACGAGCGTAATCGAATTCCCGGAAGGGACTGCGCTCAGGCTTCGCGCCGGGACGGTGCTGACCCTGCAGATGCACTACACGGCGCACGGCCATGAGATGAAGGATCGCACGCAGGTCGGTTTCCGGTTCGCCAAGTCGACGCCGAACGAAGAGATCTTCGCGTCACACTTCTTCAATGGCGCGCTGCACATTCCGGCCGGCGCAAAGGACGTTGCGGTACCGGCCGAGATCGGCTTTGGGCGGCCGATCAAGATCTGGGGCCTCATGCCGCACACGCATCTGCGCGGCACGCGCTGGCACTACACGCTCGAGAAGCCGGATGGCTCGTCCGACGTGATCCTCGACGTCCCGCGTTACGACTTCAACTGGCAGACCTACTACATGTTCGCCAAGCCGCTCGAGATTCCCGCCGGCGGCAAGATCGCGTCGATGGCGTGGTACGACAACTCGGCGGGGAACAAGCACAATCCCGATCCGACGAAGGACGTCTGGTGGGGCGATCAGACGTGGGAAGAAATGCAGTACACGGGATTCCTCTACAGCGTCCCGGGGCGACAGACGAAGCCGTAGTTCCGCCGCCGCGCACGCATCGTCACTTGGAGGCGTCTCGCGGCGCCCGCGTGCCGAGCAGTCGAAGCCGGCGCACCGTTCCGGGCGGTGTGCCCGCGTAGTGACTCACGCTCGTGCCTTCGAGCTTGCCATCGCGCAGTCTGTACACGTCGTGCGACGTGGCCTTCGCGCCGCTGCGCCGCGCGCTCAGGTACGGACCCCAGTCGAGCACTACGCTGTCGCCGCTGAAGGTGACGTGGCGCGCCTTGAGCGGCGTCGGGTTCGGCGGATAGCTGATCGTCCAGCTCGCCGTATCCGCACCGGCGTCGAGCACGAAGTGGGTAATGAGCGGGTCCTTCCACTGCGGGATCGCGCTCACGTTCCAGCGCCCGGTCACGTCGAGCGGAGCGAGGCGCTTTGCGGCGCGAGGTTTTTCGGCCGCGACCTCGCCCCTCGCCGATTCGACCCGTTTGGGTTTGGTCCTGGAACAGCCGCCGATCGTCACGGCGCAGCAGGCGATGATGAAAGGTGCGCGGCGCATCGGCATCTCCGGATTGGCACGGGCGTGCACGCCGACGACCAGCCTACGACGGCGGCACGTGCTCCGGAATTGGGCATTGGGCGCACGCGATCCGTGGCAGTCGTCCGACGAGCCTGCTGGAATCTGCCTGCTGGACTCTGCCTGCTGGGATCAGCCTGCCCGTTCAGCCGCGCCCAAGCGCGAAGCGCGAATTCTCGTTCCGGCGAAGCGCGAGGAACAGCACCACCGCGGTCAGGCCGCCAATCGTGTCCATCAGCATGTCCTTCTGCGCGTCCCACACGTCGCCCTGGCTGCCGAGAAAGTTGGCGCCGGCCTGCGCGTTGCCGCCGTACACGGCATACAGCCACTCGATGAGCTCGTACGACATCGCCACGAACCCGATCGTGAACAGGGCGAAGAGGCAGGCCAATCTGCGGCTCATTGCGCGTCGCTCGAGCAAGTACTCGAGGATGCCGAAGGCGAAGAAACCGACGGTGAAGTGTCCCACCCGGTCGAACATGTTGCGCTGGAAGCCGAAAAGACGGTCGAACCATCCGAACGGCACGCGTTCGAACGTGTAGTGGCCGCCGACCGTGTGCCAACACGGGAGCACGGCCATCATCACGTACGCGAGCGGCGAAAAACGCACGCCGCGCCAGTACAGGACCACGAGCGTCGCCACGACGCCGACGATCGGGACGTTCTCCACCCACCACGTCGAGCGGTCGTACGGGTCGATCGCGCCCCAGACGAAGAGCGCGAGGTAGCCGGCGAACAGGATCAGCGGGGTCATTCGCTCGGCGCGGGACGTTGCGATGGAGTGGGACACGATGATGGACCGTAGCTCGTGGAGCTTGCTCGTCGATGCCGGACGAACAAGACGTACACCCTGCGATTCAGGTTCCGCGGTGCGCCATGAGACGTCGTGAATACACGATCGCCCGACAGCGGGGTCACGAGATTGGTGTCCCAGCTATCACGGCTCCCGGCCGATGGCTCAGCGACGCAATCGCACCTCGAACATCACGGGCCACAGCTTTCCCGTCAGCAGCAGCTGGCCGCTGTCGGGTGCCGTCGAGATTCCATTCATCACCTCGGCCGACGCCGGCCGGTCGGAATACAGATCGGCAAAATCGAGCAGCTGTCGGACGACGCCCGTCGCCGGGTCGATCCGCAGAACCCAGTTGGATTGGTAGACGTTCGCGAGCAGATCGCCGTTCACGTATTCCAGCTCGTTCAACTGGTGGAGCGGTTGGCCGTTGTAGCGAACATGAACCACGTGCTCGGTCTGGAAGGTCGCGGGCGACAGATAGCGCAACGAATCCGACCCGTCGCTCATGATGAGGGACCTGCCGTCGGTGGCGAGGCCCCAACCTTCGCCCGCATAGCGAAACGAATCGCCCGGCGCGAGCGTCGCCGCGTCGTACGTGTACGCGACGCCCGATCGCCACGTGAGCTGGTACAAGCGCCCGTCGAGCAGCGCCAGGCCTTCGCCAAAGCGATCGTCGGGCAGCTTTCGCGCGGCGAGCACGCGGCCCGATCGCAGGTCGACGCGCCGCAGCTCGGAGTGGCCGTAGCGGCCCGTGCTCTCGAACAACGCCCCGTTCGCCCAGAGCAAGCCCTGCGTGTACGCCGTCGGATCGTGCGGGAATCGTCCCGTCACTTCGAACGCGTCGGACCGATGCCGGTCGCCCGTTCGGCAGGCGATGATTGCGGCGACTGCAATCAACACCGAGCGGGCGGCAACCGCAGGAATCGCGCGGCCCGTTGCCGGGAGCCCGTGATGACGTGACGACAGTCGCCGCGTCAAAACGACGTCGGGCGCGACTTGAGATATTCCGCGGGTATCGGCTTGTCCGGCCGCTCATTGTCCCACAGCACGCCCACCACCCACCAGCGCGTGCCGTCGTTGAACAACTGGATGCTGTTGATGCCGCGGCCGGGATGCGTGTCTGACGAATCGCGATGGCTTTCGTAGGTGCTGAACACCTGCGTGATGTTGCCGAACGTGTCGCTGCGCCGCGCAATCTCGCGCTCGCTGAATCCGTGACGAGGCGGACCGCTCGACGCGCGCTGGACGTAGTCGTCGACGGTCTGGATGCGGATCACGCCCGTGCCGTTCATCGGCCGGGCGGTAGGCATGAGGCGCGCCCCCGGAACGAAGAGTGAGCGAAACCGATCGGCGCCGCGCTTGTGGTCGACCAGGTTGGTGTTGGCGTCGTAGAGCGCAGCGATGATCGCGTCGGCACTGGCGACGTCCTTTGGATCGGCGGCGATGGTCGCCGTCGCGGTCGCGTTCGGAATCGACTGCGCGGCCAGGCGAACGCTCGGGAAAAGGACGAAGACCGTCAGGATACGAAAGCCGTCAACCCGGTTCATGATATGCTCCTGGGTCATTCGCCTGTTGGGGTGGGCACCGACGGCCCACGCTGCTCCGCTCACACCAGCTTACGATAGATCACGAACCCCGTGCGTTCGGCCACTCGATCGTAGAGCCGCATCGCGGTCGCGTTGGTCTCGTGCGTCTGCCAGTAGACGCGAGTGGCGCCACCTTGCCGTGCGCGCGCGCAGACGGCCTCGATCAGCTGGCCACCGATACCGCGCCGCCGTGCCTCGCTTACAGTGAACAGGTCCTGCAGGTAACAGGTCGGACCGGCGAGCGTCGTACTGCGATGGAAGAGAAAGTGTGTCAGCCCGAGGAGTCTCCCACCCTCCTCGGCGACGAGCGCGTACATCGGCTCGGTGGGATCGAGGAATCGCCCCCACGTGAGCGCCGTGATGTCGGCGGGGAGCGCGGTCGGTCCTTCCCGTCCGTAGAAGCGGTTGTACCCGTCCCACAGCACGCTCCACGCGGACAAATCGCCGGGCACGACCTCGCGGATCGTCAATGTGTACTCGCTCATGGCCCGGTGGATAATACCGCTCTCCGGAAAGCTTGCCAGCGGAGCCGGCTGGCGAGCGCCGGATCGAATTGTGCTAGTGTGGACAATCGGTCACGGCGGAGGCTCGACTCGTGCTCGAGGTGCTTCGCCACACGGATTGGATCACCGCGATCCGGATGACCGTCATCGGCGTCGCGGCTGCAGTCGTCTACACCCGGCTCACTGACGTGGCGACCGGCCCGATCGAACGGCGGCTCAGCGACTTCATCGCGAGCGCGTCACGTATCGTTGCGCATCTCCTTCACGGGGTCGATCCGCGCCGCGCGCCAGGCGGGCAGCGCGGTCGCGGCCGCCGCGGCCACTCCGATCCCTAATACCGCCGTCGCGAGCGTCGATGGATCGAGCGGTGCCACGCCGACCACGAGGGCGCGCAGCTCGCGTTGTACGAGAATGGTGATGAGAAGCCCGGAAACCACGCCGCTCGCCAGGAGCCACGCCACCCGCGCGGCCAGGTCCAGCATCACCCGCCTCGGCGCCGCGCCGAGCGCCATTCTGATCCCGATCTCGCGGCGACGCGTGGCCACCGCGAGCGCGAGGAGCGCGTACAGCCCTACCACGGCGAGCGCCGCTGCCGACAGACCGAACGCGGTGATCAAGCTGGTCTGGAGCCGTGTCTCTCCCAGGCTCGCGTTCACCACATCCTCGAGCGTCGTGAGACCGAACACGGCGCGTGTGGGATCGACTCGCCGAACCGCTTCGCGTACACCGCCGATGAGCACGCGTGGATCACCGGCCGATCGCACGACGTATTCGGGGTCGGGCCAGTTGCCCGGTCCGAGGCAGCTGTATACGTACGGCACGGCCGCGGTGCGCAGGTTGTCCTCGCGAACGTCGTCCACCACGCCCACGATCTCCGTGCTCGGCGCACCTGCGCGATCCTGCTCCCAATGCAGCGTTCGACCCACCAACCCCTGTCCGCCGCCATACGCGGTCACGAAACGACGGTTGACCAGCACCTTGGGACCGCTGTTGGGCACGACCGCAAAGCTTGGACATGTCGCGCCGGCCACGAGGCGCGCGCCGAGCGCCGCGAAATAGCCATCCGTGACACTGCGCGCACCCACGGTGAGAAGGTCCGCATCGGCCGAGGCGCCGGGCGCCGTCACGCCCGGCAGGCGGACGCGGTAGCGAAGCGTGGCATTCGAGGCGGGCAGGAAGTTGGCGAATCCCACGCTCGTCACGCCGGGGAGTGTCGCGAGCTCGGTGAGCAGCGCGCGCTGCATGCGACCCACGGCAACCCGGTCCTCGTCCCACGCGGCGCCGACGTGGAAGGTCACGCTGTGCGACGCGTCGAACCCCGGGTCCTCGTGCGTGAGATTGTAGTAGCTGCGGAGCATCAGCGCGGTGCTGCAGAGGAGCGTCGTCGCGATGGCGATCTGGCCGGCGACGAGCACGTGCTGTGAGCCGCCGTCTGCTGAGGTGCCGCGGCCGGCGCGCGAAACCACTGCCGCGATACCCGCGCGGGTGGCGCGCCATGCTGGAAGCGCGCCGCAGGCCACCGCCGCCCCCACGCCGGCGAGCGACGCCACGGCAAGCGCGCGCCAGTCGAGATGCACCGATGAACCGCGCGGAAGAGAGGCCAGCGCCGCCGCGCCCACGCGGAGGAGCCCGGCGTCCAGCGCGATCGCGATCGCCACGGCCACGGTGGCGATGATGAGCATTTCCTGAACGACGCCCAGCACGACCTGTCCGCGCGTGGCGCCGAGAAAACCGCGGATCGCCAGCTCGCGCTCGCGGCGCTGGAGTTGACCGAGCGTCAGGCCGGCCGTGTTGGCCACGGCGATGAGCAGCAGCAGCACCACTGAGCCGAGAATGAACACGAGCGGTCGCCGAACATCGCCCACGCGCCAGCTCGCGAGGTCCGTCACCTGGGCCGACCAGCCCTTGTCCGTCGCAGGGAACTGCCGACCCAGCTCGGCCTGCACGCGCACGAGGTCGGCCTGCGCCGCGTCGACAGTGACGCCCGGCTTCATGCGGCCGACGCCGGTGATGAACCGCGCGTCGCGCACGGCGAGCAACGAGGCAGAGGTTTGCGCCGGAATCCAGAGGTCCGTTCCGGGCGGCGCGAAATCCGCCGGCATCACGCCGACGATCGGATAGCTCCGGCCTTTGAGGACCAGTCGCCGTTGGGTCACGTCCGCGCGGCGCTGAAATCGGCGCGTCCACAACTGCTCGCTGATCACGGCCGCAGCCGGCCCGCCGTCCAGTTCCTCGTCCGGCACAAACGCGCGGCCGAGCAGGGGCCGCACCTCGAACACGCTGAAGAATCGCGGCTCGGTGCGACGCGACGACAGCCGCTCGGGCACGTCACCACTCGTCTCCGTGACGTTCTCGGCGTAGCTCCCCGAGATGGACGCGAACGTCCGATTGAGGCGATTCCAGTCCTCGAGTCGTCCCGGCGCCAGCAGCCCCGCGGCTTCACTCTTTGCTGAATTGGCCTCGAGCACCACCACGAGCTGGCGAGGATCCGGATACGGCAGTGGCCGGAGCAACACGGCATCGACCACGGAGAAGACGCCCGTGGTGGCGGCGATGCCACTGCCGAGCACGACGATGGCGCCCAGCGTGAAGGCGGGGCGACGGGCGAGGCCGCGGGCTGCCTGAGTCCAGGGGCGAATCATGGTTCATTCTCTTCGAATGTGGGGACGACGCACGCCGTTCGATTTCGACACCGGAATCGCGGCAACGGTTGGCCTCGTGGGTTCGACGGCACGTCAGCGTTCACTGCTACGCGGGCGCCGCGATCGTCGGTTTACCCACAGGCAATCCAAGCCGGCCAGGCAGCCATCGACGATGCCCGTCACACACAGGGCACGCGGCGACCTCCGCGTCAGCTTGCAGCGTCAGGCGTTCGCTTCGGCAATAGCGCGAGCAGAGCGGCACCGATTACGAGCAGAACGATCGAGGCGCCGATGAATCCCGCCCTCAGAGCCGGCATCTCGAGTCCGAGAGAGCCCATCGTGATCGCGTGGGCAAAGCTCGACCACGCCGCGAATGCGATCACGCTCCGATAGGCGGCGGGTTTGCGCACGGCCAGCAAGAGAAATACGCCGAGCGTCGCGTAGATGGCCATTTGCATCGTGTCGCCCGTGTTCGGATCGGCGCCGCGGATCCCGCCGTACGTGGGAATCACGGCGGCGGCAAAGAACAAACCGACTAGGACCAGGACGATCTTGAGTAGGCGTTCTCGCATGTGATACTCGCGTACTAGTGCCCCCGACCTCGGCCGAGGAGCGCGTCCGTGAAGCGTTGCGCGTCGGCCAATCGAGCGAGCTCCTGCTCCCGAAGATCGCCGCTTTCGCGAAGCTCTTCGATCTGCCGGGCGAGCGCCGAGAGCTGGTTCTCGATGGCCGCGAGCCGTGCCGACTCCGCGGGCCGACGACTGATGAGTGCGATGACGATGCGCGTCGCCGAATACATCAGCATCAACGCGAAGATCGACGCAAGGACTACCAGGCCGTCACTCATAAGGCCTCCCCTCCGCCGTGTATGTCGCGAGCTGGTGTCTTCGTGGTAAGCTGCGCTGAACCGCGCAACATGACGCCCACCTCGGTTTCACCTGATGTTGAATCACAATCCACGGGAGACAGATCCTCACGTTGCATTCGTGACCGGGTGTTGTGACTTCCCGCGCAATGCGAGCGCGACCAATAACATCGTCAGCGGCGCAGTGACTCCCCACGGCAAGCCGAGCAAAAGCACTCGGGTGGAGAAGCGCGGATAGAAGTACACCACGCCGGCAAGCGCCGTCGCGACCAGATTTCCGATGCACGACCAGCGCGCCCAACGCTCGACGCCGGACTTCTCGAGCGCGGGAACGAGCAGCAGGAAGGCGACGCCCATCGAGATGTAGGCC
>DATJIZ010000035.1:0-22176 GCA_035492735.1 Gemmatimonadaceae bacterium
TGCGGTGGCTTTCAGCGCGGTCGTACTCGCGGGCGTGATGAACCCCGCGATCGTGAATGAAGCTCCGATAAAGAAGGCTAACAGCGTTACAAGACACGACAGCCGGCGGCGAGCGGCGGGACGCATCGTTCACTCCTGGGATGTAATTCACAGAGCATAGCGAGCGCGACGAATTCGGCCCACGGAAAATCCGCGCCATCGACAGCCGTGCATGTGTGACGCGCTACCGCGCGTATTCAACGCTGCGCACCTCGCGGATCAAAGTGACCTTAATCTCGCCTGGATACTGCATTTCCGACTCGATCTTCTTGGCGATGTCGCGGGCGACATTGGTGCTCGCCTTGTCGTCGATCATCTTGGCATCGACGATCACGCGCACTTCGCGGCCGGCCTGGATCGCAAACACCTTTTCGACGCCCTTGTAGCTGGATGCGATGCGCTCCAGTCCCTCGAGCCGCTTCACGTACGTCTCGAATGCTTCACGACGCGCGCCAGGACGCTAGCCCGACACCGCGTCGGCCGCCTGCACGAGCACCGAGATCTCGCTCTCGTGCGGCACGTCGTCGTGGTGCGCGGCGATGCAGTTCACCACGAGCGGATGCTCGCCGTACTTGGTCGCAACCTCCACGCCGAGCTGGACGTGTGTCCCTTCATGTTCGTGCGTGAGCACCTTGCCCACATCGTGCAAGAGCGCGCCGCGTCGCGCCATGTTGACGTCGAGCCCGAGCTCGGCCGCCATGATGCCGGCGAGCCAGGCGACTTCCTTGGAGTGCTGCAGGATGTTCTGGCCGTAGCTGGTACGCCAGCGCATGCGTCCGACGAGCTTCACCAGTTCGGCATGCAGCCCGTGCACGCCCGCATCGTACGCGGCTTGTTCGCCCGTCTCGATGATCTGTGTATCGATTTCTTTGCGCGCCTTGTTGACGACCTCTTCGATCCGGCCGGGATGGATGCGCCCATCGGAAACGAGCTTCTCCAGCGCGAGCCGCGCCACTTCGCGTCGAACCGGGTCGAAGCAGGACACCACCACCGTGTCCGGTGTGTCATCGATGATGACATCGACGCCGGTTGCGAGCTCGAACGCGCGGATGTTCCGGCCTTCACGGCCGATGATCCGGCCCTTCATCTCATCGTTCGGCAGCGAGACAGCCGAAACCGTCGTTTCCGCCGTGTGGTCGGCGGCGATGCGTTGAATGGCGAGCGCCACGATCTTCTTTGCCTCGCGCTCGGCGTTGCGCTTCGCGGTCTCGCGGATCTCGCGGATGCGGTTCGCGGCGTCGGCCTGCGCCTCCTCCTCCATGCGCCGCATCAGCTCGTTCTTGGCGTCCGTAGCCGACATGCCGGCCATCTGCTCCAATCGCCGGCGCTCTTCGGCGACGAGCTTCTCGAGCTCCTGCTCCCGGTCGGCAACCGATTTCTCGCGACGCCCGAAGTCGCTCGCCCGCCGGCCGAGCTCGCGATCACGTTGCTCGAGCACTTCGAACTTCCGATCGAGAACGGTGTCTCGCTCAGCGACGCGGCGCTCCTCGCGCTCGATCTCCTCGCGCCGGCCGCGGATCTCGGACTCGAAACTCTCGCGGAGCTTGATCAGCTCCTCCTTGCCTGCGACGACCGCCGATTTCCGAGCGTTCTCTGCGTCGCGTTCGGCCTCGGAGATGATTCGGCGCGACGTATCCTCAGCCGTCGCCTTGGCGGTCGCCTGCCGGTCTCGTTCCGATCGCGCGCCGGTCCGCCTGCCCAAAATGAAAAAAGCCGGCGCGGCAACGACGAACACGCCAAGCGCGGCAATAAATGCGATCGCGTTCATATGGATCTATGCTCCACCGCGGCGGCAGCGCCGCAGGACCGAGAGAAACCACCATCTTCCCGTCGCGCATTCGAGCGCGGAGCCGACGATGCGCCGGCGAAGGGCACAACGTGGGCGTCGCTAACTACAAAGCGCGCATGAACCTACGGGTCAGCTTGGCTACGGCGGCTAAGCTACGCGGCGTTGCCTGAAAAGGCAACAAACGACGCCGATCTCACCGGTCACCTCGCCTGCCGCTTCGCAGGCGGAAGGAGCGGGCGCACGTAATCGCTGATCGCCTGGATCGAGACGTTCGTCGACTCCAGGGCCGCGTTGGCGTCGAACAGCTCGCCGGTGATCTGCAGCGCCGCAAGGACGACTGCCCGGTTCGACTCCACCACCGATCCACTCGACATCACTTTACGGATTGCCTGATCGAGGTACTGGGCCACGGCGCGAGCATGTTCGGGCGCCGTGTCCGTTCGGATCGCGTACTCCTCGTTCAGAATCGTCACGCGAGCGGTGTGCTTCTTCGTGGTCATCGAGCGCCTCCTCCCTGTGCCTGCTGCCGGAGAAAGCGAACCCGGTCGAGCATCTGCTTGGTCCGGGCCGTCGCCGCCTCGAGCTTGCTTCGGAGTTTCTCGTTCTCTTTCTCGAGCTGGGTGACGCGCGCGGAAAGGTCGAGCGCAATGACGCCGCCTTCGTGCGACTCCACTTCCTTGAGCCGCGATTCGGCCGTGAGTGCTCGCCGCCTGAACGCGGCAAGCTCGTCGGCCAGGTGACGTACGAGCACATCGAGGTCGCGAATCGCGTTGGAATTAACCTGCGCGGGGTCTGACATTCAGCTCGTCGGCGAGGGCCCGCAGGATCTCGGAGCGGCGTGCTTCGATTTCCCGCTCGCGTAGAGTGCGCTCCGCGTGGCGGAACGTCAACCTCCACGCGAGACTGCGATGGCCAGGCTCAACCCCGGGGCCAACATAGCGGTCGAACATTTCCACGCGTTCGAGCAGCTTTCCGCTCACCCGGGTGATGACTCGTTCGACCTGATCGGCGCGCACGGAATCCGGCACGACCAGCGCCAGGTCCATCTCAGCCGCCGGAGTGGTAGGCAGATCGACGTGCCGCCGCACCGTCCGGGCCGCTCGCTCGAATGGGCGGTGCGCCGACTCGCCGCGCGGCGCCACGTCCGCCGACTCCATGACGCCGAGCGAGAGCTCGATGCCGTATGGCACCGACGCCCACACCGGCGCGTCGAGTGCGAGTCGGCGAACCCTGCCCCGCTCCTCGCCATCGACGTCGATGCGCCACAGGTCCTCGCCCTGGTCCGCCGGGCTGAGCTCGACCGATGCGGCCGGATACGCGGCGCGCGCCACCAACTCCCCCACCCACTTCGCGTCCCACTCGTCGTACGCCGCCCACGCACCGAACTCGTCGGACTTGGGATCGGAGAAGTGGCGAGGCTGGCGCCGGCCCATGACCAGCGCGCCGACGCGGAGCTCCTCGAGCGGCAAGTGGCCCGGCCGCGGCTCGAATACGGATCCGATCTCGAACAGCCGCAGGTCACCTTGCATCCGCGCCAGGTTGTATTCGGCGCGGCGCGACAGCGTGTCTAGGACCTCGCGCCGAAGGTATGCTTCGTTCTCGGCGATCGGGTTCGTCACACGCACGAAGCCTTCGCCGCCCGCGACGAACGGCATCGGTCTCACCTCGAGCAAACCGGCGCCCACGAGGACCTCGCGAACCCGCTTGGACGCGACCCATTGCGGAGCATCGCCGATGTCCGCCGGCCGGAACGGGCGCAGCTCGACCGGAAAGCTGTCGTACCCGCGCAGCCGCGCCACCTCTTCGATCAAGTCGACTTCGGCCGTGACATCCTCGCGCCACGGCGGCACGGACACCTGAACGGCGTCCTCTCCGGAGGTGACGTCGAATCCGATGCTCGCCAGGTACCCGGCGATCTCCTCGGTACCGAGCGTCTCGCCGAGGAGCGTCGCGACGCGCTGCGGGCGCAGGACGAGCGATTGCCGCGCGGGCTGCTCGAATGCCAGATCGACCGGCGCGCCATCCACCTGCCCGCCGGCGGTAAGCGCGATGAGCCGCGCCACGCGCTCGAGCGCACGCGGGCCGATCTCCACGTCGACGCCGCGCTCGAAGCGATAACTCGCGTCGGTCGACAGCCCGAGCGCGCGGCGCGCGGCTCTGATGCGCCGGCGGTCGAAGTTCGCGACCTCGAGGAAGATGTCCGTGGTGTCCTCGGTCACTTCGCTGTCGCGTCCGCCCATCACACCGGCCACCGCCTGCGCGCGCTCGGCGTCGGCGATGACGATCATGCCATCGTCGAGCGTCCGTTCGACGCCGTCGAGTGTGGTGATGCGCTCTCCCGCCTGGGCGCGACGCACGACGATGCTCGAGCCGCCGAGCTTCGCCAGGTCGAACGCGTGCGTCGGTTGGCCGAGCTCGTGGAGCACGTAGTTGCTCGAATCCACGACGTTGTTGATCGACCTCGAGCCGACGGCCTCGAGTCGGCGGGTGAGCCACGCCGGACTCGGTCCGACGCGCACGCCGCGGATGACCACTCCCATGAATCGGCGCACGAGACCCGGCTCGGCGATGGTGACATGCACCGAGGCCGCGCTGCCGGTCGTGGCGCCGACGCTGGCTTGCGGCACGGCGGAGTCCAGCCCTTCGACCTCCGGCAGCGCGAACGGCCGGCCCGTGAGCGCCGAGATCTCGCGCGCGATGCCGAGATGCGACAGCAAGTCGGGCCTGTTCGCGCCGACGTCGATGACCAGGCGCGCATCGCCGAGCGGGAGCGCGCTGAGCAGCGGCGTGCCGGGCGCGGCGTCGATCTGGAGCTCGAGGATTCCGTCCTGTTCGTCGCCCAAACCGAGCTCGCGCGCCGAGCAGAGCATGCCGTCAGAGATCGCGCCGCGAATCTTCCGCTTCTGGATCTTGAGGCCATTCGGCATGACCGTCCCGGTCGGCGCGAACGGGTAGAGCTTCCCGGCCGTAACGTTCGGCGCGCCGCACACGACGTCGAGCAGCGTGCCCGTGCCGGCATCCACGCGAGTCACGTGCAGATGGTCGGAATCCGGATGCGGCGCTTCCTCGACCACGCGCGCGATCACGATCGGCGCCAGCTCCTGTCGGAGCGCGGCGAGCTCGTCGACCGTGGCGATATGCCCCGTGATCAGCTCGCGCAGCTCGGCCGGTGACTGCTCGAACGGCACGAACGCGCGCAACCACTCGTACGAGACGTTCATTGGGCGATCTGCTCCAGGAACCGCACGTCGGAATCGTACAGAATTCTGATATCAGGAATTCCATAGCGGCTGATGGCGATGCGCGCCGGGCCCATGCCAAAAGCCCAGCCGGTGTACCGCTCGCCGTCCAGCCCCGCCGCCTCGAGCACGGACGGGTGCACCATGCCCGACCCGAGGATCTCGATCCAGCCCGTTCCCTTGCACGCGGCGCAGCCCGTGCCGCCGCAGATCCCGCACTGCACGTCCATCTCGGCGGACGGTTCGGTGAACGGGAAGTACGACGGACGAAAGCGCGTGCGCGACGCGCCGAAGAACCGCTCGGCGAATCGATTGAGCGTCGACTTGAGATCGACGAAGCTGATGCCTTCGTCCACGCACAAGCCTTCGACCTGCGCGAACGCCGGTGCATGCGAGGCGTCGAAAAAATCGCGGCGGTACACCGTGCCCGGGATGAGCACGCGGATCGGTGGCGGGTAGGTCTGAAGCGTACGCACCTGCACCGGCGAGGTGTGGGTACGCAGCACGCCTTCGCCCTCGAGGTAGAGTGTATCGTGCGCGTCGAGGGCCGGGTGATTCGGCGGAAAGTTGAGCGCGCCGAAATTGTACCACTCCGTCTCGGCCTCGGGCCCCTGCGCCACGGTGAACCCGAGCTCGCGGAAGATCTCCTCGATTTCCTCGATGACGAGCGTGACCGGGTGCTTGGCTCCGCGCCACGCGCGGCGGGCAGGAAGGGTGAGATCTTCCACGCGCGCCGAAGCCCGCGACCGCTCGAGCGCTGACTTCCGCTCGCTGTGCAGCGCCTCGAGACGCGAGCGCGTCTCGTTGAAGCGTTTGCCGGCCGCGGGCTTGTCTTCCTTCGCGATCGTGCGCAGCGCTTCCTGGAGTGCTTTCACGCGGCCCTGGCGATCGCCGAGCACGGCGATGCGTGCCGTCTCGAGTGCCTCGAGATCAGGCGCACCCGCGAACGCCGCCAGCCCTTCGCGCTCGACGGCGGCGGCTTCGTCGAGATAATCCTGGAGGTTCACTGATGATCGTCGTTGAAGATGTCGAAACGGACCGTACGGAACAAAGAAACGGCGGCAGATCGACCGAGGTCGCGCTGCCGCCGTGTATGACTAGCGAGAACTTACGCTGCGTTCAACGCGGAGCGCGCCTTGTCGGCGAGCGCCGTAAACGCCGCGGGGTCGTGGACCGCGAGATCGGCAAGGATCTTTCGGTTGACTTCGATGCCGGCCTGCTTCAACCCGTTCATGAACGTGTTGTAGTTCATGTCGTTCTGGTGGGCGGCCGCGTTGATGCGCATGATCCACAGGCGACGGAAGTCGCGCTTCTTATTCTTGCGATCGCGGTACGCGTACTTCCAGCCGCGCTCGACGTTTTCCTTGGCAGGCTTCCAGAGCTTGCTGCGGGCGCCGAAGGCGCCGCGCGCAGCCTTCATGATCTGCTTCTTCCGCTTCAGGCGCGGGACGTTGGATACGGCACGAGGCATGGTCGGTCTCCTTACGCCTGCAGCAGGCGCTTGACGCGCTTCACGTCACCATTGGTGGACACCAGGCCGCTCTGACGGAGCCGCCGCTTTCGCTTCGATGTCTTCTTCGTCAGGATGTGGCTCTTGAACGCCTTGAACCGGCGTACCTTGCCCGATCCGGTGATCTTGAAGCGCTTCTTGGCGCCTCGGTGGGTTTTCATTTTTGGCATCTGTACATCCTCATTTATTTCGGCGCGAGAATCATCGTCATCGATTTCCCTTCCAGCCGGCCCGCACTCTCGATCTTGCCGATATCGGCGAGCGCGATTGCCACCCGCTCGAGCACGGCTTGTCCGAGCTCGGGATGGGCGACCTGCCGGCCACGGAACATCATCGTCACTTTCACTTTGTTCTTCTCTTCGAGAAATCGGCGCGCGTGACGCGTCTTGGTGTCGAAATCGTGATCGTCGATGCCGGGGCGGTACTTCACCTCCTTCAACTCGATCACGTGCTGCTTTTTCTTCGCCAGCCGCGCCTGCTTGGCCATCTCGAACTTGTACTTGCCGTAGTCCATGATGCGGACGACGGGCGGTCGGGCGGTCGCGGCCACTTCCACCAGGTCGAGGCCCAGATCTTCGGCCATGCGAAGTGCTGCGTCGACCTCCAAAATGCCGAGCTGCGAACCATCGGCGCCGATGACGCGAACGGGGCTTATACGGATCTGTCGATTGACCCTCACCCGCTTTGTTGTGTCCTGAATACCGAAATCCTCTCAGAGAGAAAACAAAAGCGCGAACCCTGTAGCGAGTCCGCGCACACGACCGCCTGCGCGAGGCAAGGCGGTCGCCTGAATGGACTCCTGTAGCACGCCTCGCAGAGCGCCGAGGGCCATAGGGTGGGACCGGAAGGTCCGCTTGACGAATTGTTGACCGGTAAAGTTAGACAGGACGCGCGGTTAGGTCAAGGCCACGTGGGCTCGACCGGGTCGGTAGCGAGTGCGTTCGCGCTCAGTCGCCCAGGCCGTATGCCTTCCCGTCGTGCCTCACCTTGCCCCAGGCAGTGGTCGCATCGTGCTCGAAGACAACGAGCCAATCCTCCTCGACCGCACGCTCGAGGATCCGGCGTTTGGTCTCGAGCGTCACGAGCGGCTCGACGTCGTACCCCATGATCCACGGGAGCGGCAGATGCGCCGCCGTCGGTACGAGGTCCGCGAGATAGAACGCGCGCTCGCCCGCGGACTCGATGAGAATTCCTTGATGAAACGGCGTATGCCCCGGGGTCAGGACCGAGCGAATCCCCGGCATGATCTCGCGCTCGCCGTCGACGAAATCCACGAGTCCCGCCTCGACGAGCGGAACGAAGTTGTGCGCAAAATAGCTCGCGCCCGTCCGCTCATTCGTGTGCGTGGCGTACTCGTACTCACCACGCTGCATGACGTAGCGTGCCGACGGAAACGACGGCCGCACGACGCCAGACGCATCCCGGACGGTGTTCCCGCCCGCATGGTCGAAGTGGAGATGGCTGCTGATCACGACCGCCACATCCTCCGGCTTGAAGCCGGCGCGCCGAATCCCATCCTCCAGCAGCGTCGGTCCCGGCGCGCCCAGGTTCTCGATGCCGTAGATGTCGTAGAACTTGTCGGTCTCCTTGTTGCCGGCCCCGGTGTCGATCAACACGAGCCCCGCCTCGTGCTCGATCAGCAGACAGCGCATGCCGAGCTGGATGCGGTTTCGCTCGTCCGCGGGGATGCGTCGCTCCCACAGCGGCTTGGGCACGACCCCGAACATGGCGCCGCCGTCGAGACGCTGCCCACCAGCCTGGATGGCGTGCACGCGAAGACGGCCGATCTGCCGCGTCGCGACGAGAGGTTGCGGGATCATCGTGCTCAGGCCGTCCGATCGTCCGGTGTGGATTGCGGAAGCGCCGGTGGCCGGCGCGGGCGCTTGCGCCCGCCGGTTCGCGCGGCGAGCAGCTGATCGAGCTCGTCCAGGTTCTTGCAGCCTCGATCATGGGCCGCGTCGAGCAGCTTCAGGAGAATGTGCGCCGTCGCGACCGCATCGCCGCCGGCGCGGTGTCGGGCGCCGTTCTCGATTCCGTAGTACATCGTCAGCGCGTCGAGATTGCGCCGACCGAGTTGTGGCAGGAGCCGACGCGCCATCCGAACGGTGCACAGTCGGTTGCCGCGCAGCGGCCGCCGCGTGACACGCTCGATCTCGGCGGACAGGAACCGCCAGTCGAAGCCGGCGTTGTGCGCGACGAACACATGCCCTTCGAGCACGCCGAGCAGTTGATCGCAGACTTCGGCGAATCGGGGCGCATCCTTGACCATCTCCCAAGTGATGTTCGTGATGGCGACGATCGCCGGTGGAATCGAGCGCTCGGGATTCACGAGCGTGTCGAAGACCGGCGTCGCTACGCCGCGATGCACACGTACGACGGCGACCTCGGTCACGCGGTCGCCGTCGTACGGACGCGATCCGGTAGTCTCGACGTCGACGACGACGAACGATTCATCGTGCAGGGTCGCCGGACCGGCTGGCGGCCACGCCTCGAGCGACTGTCCGTCGCGAAGCATCCAGCGGCCGGTGCCGTCGCGAACGAACCGCGAGTGGCCGGCGAACAACGCCGTCGCCATGTGTTCGGCGACCATCGCCGGCGCGCCCGGGAGCTGGCACACGTGCGAGATCAGCGTCTGCGCGTCTGCCGGACCGGCCGCGAGAAAATCGACCGCACGTTCCGTGAGTAGCGTATCGGCGTTGCCGAGCGTGAGACCGGTCATCGTCAGGCCCAGGGATCGTCGCGGCGCACGGGACACGTCATGCAGCGCGGACCACCGCCGCCGCGCACGAGCTCCGCTCCCTCGAACGTAATCACGGCGCGTTCGCCCTCGCTGAGTCGCTCGTCGCCGGTCAGGAACGCCGTGCTCGACACCAGGCGGAAGCCCATGCGCTGGAGCTCGCGGAGCGTCGCCTCGTTTCGTTGATAGGAAAGAATGACGCCCGGTCGCATCGCGACGAAGTTGCAGCCCGACGCCCACTGCTCGCGCTCCTGCAGCGTGCGCTGATCGCCGCCGCAGAACACCGGCTCGAGCGGCATGTCGCACGCGGCGAGCGCCGCGAAGATGCTCGGCCGCTCGTGAATCGTCGTCTCGCCCTTGCGCCAATGCAGCACGGGCAGGCGTTCCGGCCCGATGAAATGCGGTGGGAAGACGACGCACAGCTCGCGATCGACCTGGGTGAAGATCATGTCGAGATGGATCGCCGTGTGCTCCTTGGGCATCACGACCACGATCACGTCCCGGATGTCCGTCCGGTCGAAGAAGGAGAACGCGAGCTGATCGATCGCCGCCGGGCTCGATCGCTCGCTGAAACCGAGAACCACCAGGTCGCGACGGAGCGGGTGCACGTCGCCGCCCTCGAGCGTGTAGTTCACGCGGCGTTCCGCCGCGCCGTCGTAGAGAATGCCCGCGTTCGCCAGCTCCGGATGGTGCATGAAGATCGCCTTCATGATGATCGCTTCGGTCCAGCGGATCGCGTACCGCATCGAACCGACGAGCACGTGCTCGCCCGCCACCACGCAGCTGTCCCGGGTGAAGAAGAGGTTGGGCAGCGGCGGCAGGACGTGCCCCGGCTCGTTCAACGCCTTCGCGATTGGGCCCGGCGGCTCCTCGCGACCTTCGATCAGCATGCGCACGAGCGCCGCCGCATCGAGCTCGCTGATGTCCCGGGCCAGCGGCTCCGACGGCACGATGTCCATCGTCTCACGGATCAGGAGATCGCGCGATTCGGGTGTGGCCAGGATGTCGGCCAGGAGCGTTCGAACCTGATAGACCGTCGTGAACCGCTCGAGGATCGCCATCAGCCGGCGATGCTCGCGTTGGGCGGCTTCGGCCTCGATGATGTCGTCGTAGAGGTAATCTGCCCGATTGGAGGGCGTCACGGCGAGCAGCTCGGGCCCGGGCGAGTGCACGAGCACGGCCCGCAGCCGCCCGATCTCCGACGAAACGCTGGCAGTCATGGCGCCAAAGCTAACCAGTCGATCGTTCAGGCCGTGTGGCTGGTGCTGCCCGGGTGGGACTTTTAACTTGTGAATGAATTCACAAGCCCCTGCCTCCGTGAAGCGCATCGCAGATTCCACGGTCCGTCGTCTGTCGGCCTACCTTCGATTTCTCGAAGACTTCGAGCACCGGGGACTGACGACCATATCGAGTGAAGAGCTGGCCAGGCGCGGTGGGACGACGTCGGCGCAAGTCCGAAAGGACCTTTCCTTCTTCGGCTCGTTCGGAAAGCGCGGCCTCGGCTACTCCGTGCCCGAGCTTGCCGGCCGACTCCGTGAAATCCTCGGGCTCGGCAGAGAGTGGCGAGTCATCATCGTCGGCGCTGGCAAGATCGGCGCGGCACTCGCGCAGTATCGTGGCTTCCGGCAGCGCGGGTTCAATATCCTCGCCGCATACGACATCAACGCCGAAAAGATCGGACGTCGCCTCGAGGGCATTCAGGTTCGCGACATCGGGCAGCTGGAGCGCGACATTCAGCGGGAGCATCCGGATATCGTCGTCCTGACCGTGCCGGCCGAAGAGGCACAGAGTCTGGTCGATCGCGTCGTGCGGGCGGGCGTCAAGGCGATACTCAATTTCGCGCCCACACAGCTTCACGCGCCGTCGGACGTTTCCATCAAGACGGTGAACATGGCGATGGAGCTCGAGGGACTCAGCTTCGCGTTGACGAATCGCGAGTAGCGGCGCGAAAGAGCGCCGCGAACTGCTCCCGCGAGAGCGTTTCCGGTCGGGCCGCGGCCTCCAACTCCGCCTCCACGAGAATTGTCGAGGCGCGCTCGGCATCCACGTGGAGCAGCTCCCGCAGCATGCGCCGCAGCTGCTTGCGGCGCATGCTGAAGACATCCTGAACGAACCGGCGGAACGCCGGCTCCTCGCTGGGCGCGACGATCGCATTCTCGCGCGGGTCGATCCGAACGACGGCGCTTTCGACCTTCGGTGGCGGATGGAACGCCCCCGCCGCGACGCGAAACAGGATCTTGGGACGTCCGACGGTTTGCACGTTGACCGACAGCGCACCGTAGGTGCCCGAGCCGGGCGCCGCCACGATGCGCTCGGCCACCTCGCGCTGCACGAGGTATACGGCGCGTTCAGGCCGCGGCGCTTCCAGCGCGTGAAAGATGATCGGCGTGGTGATGTAATAGGGCACGTTGCCAACCAGCTTGAAATCGCCCCCCGCAATCTGCGCCAGATTCACGGTGAGCACGTCCGCTTCGATCACTTCCACCGACGGACGATCGGCGAATCGCTCGCGCAGGCCGGCGGCAAGCAGGCGGTCGAGCTCGACCAGGACGAGCCGCCTCGCACGGATGGCGAGCATCTCGGACAGGCTCCCCCGCCCCGGCCCGATCTCGATCACGGTCTCGACGCCGGTGAGCTCGAGCGCATCGACGATGCGCTCGAGGATGCGCCGGTCGTTCAGAAAATGCTGACCGAGGGATTTGCGGATCGGCGGATGTTGCGACCCTGCCGCGCGCCGGCCGTCGCTGGGACGCATCGTCCTCAAGTGCGCAGGACTACGATCGTCAGGTCGTCGCGCAGCGGTGTGCCTTCGGTATGCTCGTGCAGCAGATCGACGAGTCGCTCGAGTATTACTTTCGGCTCGGCCAGGACGTTCTGCTGGATCGCTCGAAGGACGCGCTCCTCCCCGAGCCGCTCACCGCGTCGATTGCGGGCATCGCTCACGCCGTCGGTGAAAAGGACCAGCAGGTCGGCGTTCGGATCCCAGTTTCGCCGTGCCGTCACCGGCGGTGACCCGCCCATGCCAAGCGGCGGATCGCTAGCCGGCAGGCGCTCGGGCTGCTGCTCGCGACCGAAGATGAACGCGTGCGGGTGGCCGGTGTTCGCGTAGTGGAGCTCTCGCGCAGCGGGGTCGAGAACGGCGTAGAACGCCGAAATGAACATCTCGGTCGTCATCAGCTCGTCGTGCAGCGCGGACGCGAGCGCGTGCAACATTTCACCGGGATCGACCGTGGTCTGCGAATAGATCGCGGCGGCGCTCATCGTGAGCGCCATGATCAGCGCGGCCTGGTACCCGTGCCCGGACACGTCGCCGATCATGACACCGGTCTTGGAGCCGCCCAGGTGGAACAGGTTGTAGAAGTCGCCGCCCACGCTCTCCGCCGGTACCACGCGCGCCGCAACGATGGCGTCGGGCGAGACGACGGCGTTGTTCGGCAGAAGCTTCATCTGCAGGTCGTGCGCGAGCTGCATCTCGTGGGCGAGCCGCTGCTGCTCGACCGAGGCGCGCACCAGGCGGGTGTTCTGGATCGCGGTACCGATCTGTGTCGCGATGGCGGCGATGAGCTTCTGGTCGCCGGCCGTAAAGGGCTGGCCCGAGCGTCGGTCCGACAGGTTCACGACGCCAAGCGGTTCGGCGCCCCGCGGCGCCGGCGCCGTCCACATGATGGGCACCGAGAGCATGGCGCCGCGACGGTACTCCGACTCTTCCGGGCACGGTGAATCCGTGCCTTCGATGAGCGCCGGGTGTTGCGTGCGGAACACGCGAGCGCTCACGCTGCAGGCGTCGTCGACGCGGATGGGCGGCACGCGCGACAGCTCGACGCCGAGCGCCGCGACGGCACGAAGGCTGTTGGTCTCGGCGTCGTGCACGAGGACCGTGGCGCGGCGGGCGCCGACCGTCTCCGAGACTTCCGTGAGGATCGTCTTCGCGGCCTCGTCGAGCGACACGGTTCGGCCGAGGATCTCGCTGATCGTGTAGAGCAGATTGATTTCTTCGTAGCGCTCGGCGAGCTCGTTCGCCGCGTGCTCGACTTCGAGCGCCGACTGCAGGTACTGCGTCACGATCGGCAGCAGGAAGTCCATGAGCTCATGCAGGCGCGTCGTCTCGGCATCGCAGGGGCCGAGGGCAAGCCACGCCCGGCGCGGCCCGGGAATGAGCGCGACGATCACGCCGCCGTCGAGCTCCGCGGTCGCGCCGTCCGTGCTCGGGAACTCGGTCAGTCGAGGCGAGCGCGGAGTCGACGCCTCGAGCACGGGCGTGGCGTCGTCGCTGGGCGGCTGGATCCAAACCGAGGCTTCGCAGTGTGTCGCGGCGGCGAACGACCCGAGCACCTGCGACAGATCACTCATTCGCGGTGCAGGGTCATGCGGACGACGCTTCCGCCCGGCGCTTCGACGCGCTCGACGCGGTCCATCAGTTGTTGCATGAGAAACAAGCCGCGACCATCTTCGCGGCCGATGTTCTCCGGCGTCGTCGGATCGATGAGGGACGACTGCAGATCGAAGCCCGCGCCCTCGTCGGCGACTTCCATGACGAGTCGGCGCGCGTCCACTTCGGCGCGCACGTGGACGTGCTTCCCGGGATCGTCGCGGTTGCCGCGGAGAATCGCGTTCGAGAGCGCTTCGGTGAGGGCGACCGGGACGTTGAGCATGAGCTGGCGTTTCGTGTACGCCAAGCCCTCGCACTCGCGGCGTACCAGCTCGACGACCCGTTCGATGTAGCGGACGTCGTTGGGGATGTCGAGTTCGACGACACGCACTTCATCGCCCGGAACGGCGTGCGAGGCGCGTGTGGGG
Source organism: Gemmatimonadaceae bacterium (assembly GCA_035492735.1). Lineage (GTDB taxonomy): Bacteria > Gemmatimonadota > Gemmatimonadetes > Gemmatimonadales > Gemmatimonadaceae > JAQBQB01. The sequence goes on from DATJIZ010000035.1 coordinate 14,112, forward strand.
GACTTGGCGCGTTCGGGCGTCAAGGGCGCAGGCACTCCTCAATCCGATACTGAAGACATCGACCGACGGGCACCGGCGCGATGCGCGATCGAGACGATCGCATCGCCGCCCGTGCCCGGATCACGTGGGCAGGAAGCGCTCGCGCGCTCAGAAGCTCTGGAGCGCTCGATCGCGAGTATCCGCAATCTGGAATAACGTGTCGAGCTTCGTGAGCTCGAACAACGTCTTGAGATCGTCGTTGAGATTCGCCAACCGCAGCTCGCCGCCCTGCTCGCGGATCTTCTTGGAAAGCGACACGAGCACGCCGAGGCCAGAACTGTCGATGTAGCCGGTCTGTGAGAAATCGATGAGGAACTTCCGCTCACCACGCTCGAGCTCATCCAGCACTTTCTGCTTCAGCTCCTGGCGATTGCCAACGATGAGCTGCCCCTCCACGTCCACCACGACGACCTCCCCCTCCTTCTTGATCGAGAAGCTCATGACGTACTCTCCTGGCGGAACTCGGTTGTCGTCACACGCGCATCCGCGGACTGGAGCGCGGTGATGGCGGCTACGTTGATAATGTCGTCGACGACCGCACCGCGCGATAGATCGCTGCACGGTCGTCGCAAGCCTTGAACGATTGGACCGACGGCGCTCGCACCGGCGAGCCACTGCACCAACTTGTACGCGATGTTTCCGGCATCGAGCGATGGAAACACGAGCACGTTCGCCCGGCCCCCGACCGGGCTGTCCGGAGCCTTCCGGGCGGCGACCGCGCTGGCGAGCGCAGCGTCTCCTTGCAATTCTCCGTCCACCGCGAGCCCGCCGGTTCGCGCCCGAACCTCGTCGACCGCCGCGCGCACGAGGTCGACCGACGCGCCTTCGGCGCTGCCCTTGGTGCTGAACGACAAAAAGGCGACCACCGGCGTGTCACCAACGATTCGATCGCGGTCGGTCGCCGCGGCGATCGCGATGTCGGCGAGCTGGCTGGCCGTCGGATACCGCACGACCGCGCAGTCGCAGAAGGTGAGCACTTCGCTATCGGTCGTGCCGCGGAAAGGCGGCACGACCATGTAGAACGAGCTCGACACCGTTTTCACGCTCGGCGCCGCTCCTACGAGCCACAGGGCCGCGCGCAACACGTCGCCGGTGGTGTGGATCGCGCCGGCCACGCAGCCATCGGCTTCGCCCGCGGCGACCACCGCGTCAGCGAAGAACAACGGCGTGTGGAGAAGCGCCTCGGCCTGATCTTTTGTGAGCCCCTTCGCTGCGCGGGCGGCGTACAGCCGTTGCGCCGCCGCCGTGGTCAGCGCGTCGCTCGCCGGATCCCGCACCTCGACGCCGAGCGACCGGACGGCCTCGTGGGTCTCGGGCGCGCCGGGATCGAGGACGGCGATCGGTTCGACGATTCGGAGCCGCGCCAATGCGGCAATGGCGAGTCGGGTGCGATCGTCGGCCGTTTCGGGAAAAATGATGCGCCGGGGCTTGGTGGCGGACCGCGCCCGAATGTCGGCGAGGAACGTCATTGCGCGGTGGACGCGCCTCCCAGGCGTCGCTGGAGCGCGGCGGCAACGGCCGGGTGCACCAGACTCGAGACGTCGCCGCCGTACCGGGCGATCTCTCGCACCAGACTCGCACTGATATATGTGGTGTCGAGCGATGGCACCATGAACACCGTCTCGAGCTTCGGCGACAGGTGCCGGTTCATGAGCGCCATCTGATACTCGTATTCGAAATCACTCACCGCGCGCAAGCCGCGAATGAGGAGCTGCGCGCCCTCGCGCGAGGCGAAATCCACCAGCAGGCCGGTAAAGCTCTTGACCTCCACGCGCGGCTCGCCCGCCACCGCGGCGCGAATCAGCTCGACGCGCTCATCGATCGTGAAGATCGGACTCTTGACCGCGTTCACAGCGACGGCGACGATCAGTCGATCGACGTACTCCAGGCTCCGTACGATCAGATCCTCGTGCCCGCGCGTGATCGGGTCGAAGCTGCCGGCATAGATGGCGATGCGCATGTCGTCAGGCGGGGAGCGGGGTTCCGGTGACGCGGTGCTCACGTTGACCGAGGAATATTACGCGCACCTGGAGCTCAGCGCTCGATGCCGTAGAGCGTGATCACGGTGTCGCCGTATCGCCGCCGCTCGCCGTCACCGGGCAGGACTTCGTCGCTGCGGTGCTCGATGCCAATGACGTCCGCGAACGGGACGGCGAGCCAGCGCTCGGCGACGCGGCTCGCCAGACCACGGTCGTAGGGCGGATCGACGAAGGCGAGATCGTACGCGTGTGCCTCGAGCCGGCCGATGAACTGCAGCGCATCCGCGCGATGAAGGACCGCCGCGGCGCCCGCGCCAAGGTCGGCGGCGTTGGTCCGGATCGCGGCCAGACTGCGCGGCGACGAGTCGACGAAGTCGGCGGCGGCCGCACCGCGCGACAGCGCCTCGAGTCCGAGGGCGCCGGATCCGGCAAACAGATCGAGGATGCGAGCGTCGTGGATCCACGGATTCACGATGCTCATCCACGCTTCGCGGACGCGGTCGCCCGTTGGACGTACCTGATCGCCGCGCGGTGCCTGGATGCGTCTCCCCCGCCATCGTCCGCCGACGATGCGCACGCGTCAGGCGCGGAAGTCGGCGAGGCGCGCCTGCAGGCGCGATTCGCCATTCCATTCGTCGCGCTCGAGTCGATAGGCGACGTCGATCGTCATGCCGACGTCCAGCTCGCGCCCGCGCTGGCCCATGCCCCACCCCAGCGCGACGAGCTCGCGGCCGGCGCCGTGCAGCACGACCTTGAGGCCGCCCTTGCCCACGACCCGCGGCGGCGCGGCCACCGTGACGCCGCGCGACACGAGCAGTGGCGACGGATTCCCGACGCCGCACGGCTCCAGATAACGCAGCAGCGTCTCCAACTCATCGGTCGCCTGATCGAACGGCAGCTCGAGGTCGACGCGCAGCTCCGGAACGAGGTCGCCGTCAGTGAGCCTGGCCGCGGCGACGCCGTTGAACCGCTCGGCGAACTCGCCAACGCGTTCGGCTGCGATGGTGACGCCGGCGGCCGAGCGATGTCCGCCGAATCGAAGCAGCAGGTCGCGACACTCGGACAACCCGGCGTGCAGGTCGAAGGCACTGATTGAACGTCCGGAGCCTTTCCCCTGATCGCCTTCGAGCGCGATCAGCACGGCGGGACGGCCGAACTCCTCGACGATCCTAGAGGCCACGATACCAATGACGCCGGGATGCCAGCCCTGTTCGGCGAGCACGATGCCGAACGTGTGGGCGAGGTCCAGTTGCTGGACCATCGCTCGCGCGCGCTCCAGGGTCGTCCGATCGAGCTCCTGGCGGCGCGCGTTCAGCTCCTCCAGCTCGCGAGCAATCGGGTTCGCCTGCTGATCGGAGCTCGCGAGCAGCAAGTCGACACCGCGCAACGCGCTGCCAAGTCGTCCCGCCGCGTTCAACCGGGGAGCGAGAATGAAGCCGACGCGCCCCGACGTGAGGGCCTTTCCCTCCAGCCCGGCGGCGCGGATCATGGCGCGAATTCCCGGACGCACGGGCTCGTTCAACAGCTTGAGACCATAGCGCACCAGCACGCGATTTTCGCCGCGCAGCGGCGCCACGTCGGCGATCGTTGCCAGTGCAACCAGGTCGAGCATCGCGTACACGGCGTTCTCGTTACCGCCCACGGCTCGGGTCAGCGCCAGGGCGAGCTTGAACGCCACGCCAGCCGCGGCGAGGTCCTTGTCGCGCGACGTGCAGCCCGGCCGCTTGGGATTGAGCACCGCGTACGCCGGCGGCAGCGGGCCGCCCGGCAAGTGATGGTCGGTGACGATGACGTCGATTCCGCTTGCCTGCAGCGCGGCGATCGGCGCGTGCGCGCTCGTTCCGCAATCGCAGGTGATGACGAGCGACGCCCCGCAATCCCGTGCAGCGCGCACGCCGGCATCCGTCAGGTCGTATCCGTCCTCGATCCGCCGCGGGATGAACGCCACGGCGTTCCCGCCGAGCATGCTCAGCGTCCGAACCATCAGCGTCGTCGAACAGATTCCGTCGACGTCGTAATCGCCGTGCACGAGCACCGTCTCGTTCTCGCGCAGGGCACGCACGATCCGTTCGACGGCGCGATCGAGATCGGTGAGGCAGTTCGGGTCGTGGAGCTGATCGAGGCGCGGCCGAAGGTATGCCTTGGCGTCGTCAGGGACGCCGTAGCCGCGAGCCGCGAGGAGGCGGCAGATGGCGTGCGGGAGGCGCAGCTCGTCCTCCAACGCCGCGACCACGGCGGGATCGGGCTCCGGCGGGAGCAGCCAGCGCGCCTTAGGTCGGAGGTGGATCGCGGAGACGGTCACACGCGAAAGCTATGGTTCGCGACCCTGACCAACAATCATCAATCCGTTGCGTACAGCATCACTCCACAGCCTTCACAGACCTCGGTCGCGCCCGTCCCCGCCATGACACTTCGACGCTGCAAGGGGATCATCGTATCGCAGTTGCCGCACGAATGTCCGCGAAGCGGGAACACGGCGTGGACGCGCTTTCGCGACCGGATCCGCTCATAGCGCGTGAGCAGCGTGCGCGGTACGGCTTTCGCTCGTTCGGCGCGGAGCCGCCGGGCCTCGACGAGTTGTCGTTCAATCTCGGCCTGATCCGCGGCGAGCGACGCGTGGGCTTCGGACTGCGCGCGCTCGAGCTCCTGCGCCGTCAACGCGCGCTCATCGACGATGCGATTGGCCTCGGCCAGGCGCTGCCCGATCGCCGCCAGCTCACGCTCGTCTTCGTCGATCATTCGCTTCGCCTGCTCGAACTGCGCCGTCGCCGCCGTGGCCTCGCGCATCGAGGTCACGCTCGACAGGGTCGCTTCGTTCTTCTCCTGCAGGGTCCGGTGCTGCGACACGCGCGTCGCGACATCGCGTCGACGGCGCTCCTCGTGTTCGGCCGCGTTCCGTGCCTGCTCGAGCGCGTTCAGCGCCGCGTCGCGTTCCTTCGCCATGGCGTCGAGGCGCGGTCGAAGCGTCGCCAGCCGCGTCTCCAGCTCATGGATGACGACGTCGTCTTCCTGCACGGCAAGCAGCGCTGCAACGTCTGGGTGCACGAGCCCTCCAAATAGAGTGTGGGTCAGGTTCGAGTCGAATTGAAGTGCTTCCATCGCGGCCGGCCGAGCGCCTGCATTTCGGCAGCGAGTCGGCGCTTTTCGCGAATCAACTGGTCCTTTTCGTCACTGTCCGCCAGCGGGAGAAGCCGATCGATCTCGGACATCCGGTCGGCGATGCCGCGCGACAGCAACGCGTTGATGCTGGCGTCGATCGTTGCCTCGACGCGCTCCAGGCCGCCGCGCTCTTCGATCAATTCCTGCAACACGGCTGTCGCGTCTTCATCGAGCGATGCGGCTACCTCGTCGATTGGAGTCTCCGGATCATGCGCTGCCAGCTGTTGGAAGATTGCGCGATATGCCGGGTCGGCGAAAGTATCGGCGCCGATGCGCTCGGCCGCGGGCTCGACATAGCGTCGATGGTGGAGGAGCGTCCGCACGAGCTCCCGCTCGGCGCGCGAGCCCAGTGCGCGACGATTCACGCGACGTTCCTGTCGCCGCACCGGCTCTTCGGGCGGCGCGCCCGTCTCGGCCGGCGTGCGCCGCTCCCGTGGTCCGGCTGCCAGCTCGCGCACGAGTTGCTCCCGCGACACACCCGACACTTCGCTCGTCCGCGCCAGATACATGTCGCGGAGCACCCGGTCGCTCGTGGCACGGATCGTCGGCAGCAGTCGGTCGACTGCCTCGCGCTTTCGGCGAAGATCGGCGAACCACCCGCCTCGCTCGAGGATCTGAATCTTCCGGTCGAACACGTCGACCGATGCCGCCGTGGCGCGCTCGAATCCTTCGGCGCCGGTCTTGGCGACGTACGTGTCCGGATCCTCGCCCTCGGGGAGCGTGATCACGCTCACGGACGCGCCGGCCGCGAGCAGCGCGTCGCCCGAGCGAAACGTCGCCTTGAGTCCGGCCCGATCGCTGTCGTACAGCAGGAAGATGTTCTTCGTGTACTTGCGCATGAGAGCGGCCTGGTCCTCGGTGAGAGCCGTTCCGAGCGGCGCAACCGTCTCGTCGATCCCGGCGAGCATCAGCCGGATCGCGTCGAAGTAGCCTTCGACCACGACGATCCGGTCGGCTTTGCGCGCGGCCTGCTTGGCCCAGTTCAGACCATATAGCAGCTTGCGCTTGGAGAAGACTTCCGATTCCGCCGAGTTGAGGTACTTGGGCTCACCACCTCCGATCACCCGGCCGCCGAAGCCGGCGACATGGCCCGCGGTATCGTAGATCGGGAACATGAGCCGGCCGCGAAATCGCGAGCGCGGCTCCGGCCGGTCGTCGCGCGTCACGAGCAGCCCTGCCGCGAGCTGCCGCGCATCGTCGAACCCGAGAGTGCGAAGCGAGTCGCGCATCGGACTCTGCTCGCGCGGCGCGTATCCCAGCCCGAATCGATCGGCGTCGGCCCGCGACAGTCCGCGCGACGCCAGGTACTGGCGTGCGTGCTCGCCGCCGGCCGAATCCCACAGCTGCGAGCGAAAGAACTCCGCGGCGGCGGCATTGACTTCCCACAACGGCTCGCGCGGATCCTTGTCCTCGGTACGACGGCTGACCTCGCGCACCTCGACGCCGACGCGGCCACCAACCCATTTCACCGCTTCCACGAAGTCCAGGCCGAGATGTTTCTCCACGAACGTGAACACGTCACCGGCCTCGCCGCACACGAAGCACTTGTAGCCACGGGCCGTCACCGAGAAGTTGTCGTTCTTGCCGTGGTGAAACGGGCACGGCCCGCGAAAGCTGCTGCCGACGCGCTTGAGCTTCACGAACTCCCCGATTACCGCGACGACGTCGGCCTCGTCGCGGACGCGGTCGACCACGTCGTCGGGGATCACGCGAGCTCCGCCAGCGTCACGCCGGCGCCACCCTCGTTCCAGGCTCCCAGCCGAAAGTCCTTCACTCGCGTATCCTTGCGGAGCATCTCGGCCACACGGTCGCGGAGCGCTCCGGTTCCCTTGCCGTGAATGATGCGCAGACTGCGGAGATCCGCGCGGACAGCCGCGTCGAGCGCCTGCAGCACCGCGGCCTCCGCTTCATCCGGCCGCATGCCGCGCAAATCGATCTCCGTTGGAACGTGCACCTCGGGCAGTTCGCCTGTCCAGGGACCGATCGACGCGAGCGGCTCCGGCGTGTCGACCACGGTGAGCGATCCACGCGGCACGGTCAACTTCATCGCGCCCACGGCGACGATCGCGTCATCGGCGCGCAGCTCGATGACGCGTCCAGTCTTTCCGCCGAGACTGGCCACTTGCACGATGTCGCCCGTCTGCGCGGCGCCATCACGCCGCGGACCCGGCGTAGACTGGCGTCGCTGAACGTTGGCCTCTTCGCGGTCGAGGCGCTCGAGCTCCGCTCCTTGCTTGGCCGCGAGCTGCTCGGCGCGCTGGCGTGCCTCGCGTCCCGCGTCGTCGATCGCGTCCGCGCCGGCGGACTTGAGCTCGCGAATCGTTCGTTCGATCTCGGCGCGCGCGTCGAGCAGGTAGCGACGGGTCTCCTGGCGCGACTGACGCTCGACGTTGCGCTCCCGCTCGCGCACGGTGCGCTCACGCTTGGCGACGTCGGCGATGCGACGCCGTGCGTCGTCGAGCACGACGGCAGCCTCGCGTTCGCGCGCGGCGAGTTCTTCGTCGCGGCGCTCGAGCCGCTCGACCAGCGCGGCCATGTCACGCTCATTCTGCGGCAGTCGCGATTCCGCTCGATCGACTACGTCGTCGGGCAGTCGCAACCGGCGCGCGATCGAGATGCCGTACGAGCGGCCGGGAATCCCCTTGATCAGGCGATACGTGGGCGCAAGCGCCACTGCGTCGAACTGCAGCGATGCGTTCACCACGCCGATTACCTGGCCGGCGAGTTCCTTCAACGTCCCGAGGTGAGTCGTGGCGATCGTCATCGTACCGCGCGACGTCAGTTGCTCGAGGATCGCCCAGCCGAGTGCGGCGCCCTCCAGCGGATCCGTACCGGATCCCAACTCGTCGATCAGAACGAGCGAATCGCGCGTCGCGAGCCGCAGGATC
>DATJIZ010000036.1:0-57102 GCA_035492735.1 Gemmatimonadaceae bacterium
ATCCGTCGTAGCGCGGCCGAGGCATCGTCCTTCACCGTGCCGTCGTCGAGTACCGCTCGCGCGATCGCCTCCTCGAGTGCCGGTCGTGCGATGAGGCGCTCGAGCAGAGGCTCGAGCAGCGCGCGAACGACCGCGGGTCGACGCGCGTCGCGCAGATGCGCCTGCGTGTGTCGTGAGGAGCGGAGCAGCGTGGCCGCCGAGACCAGCTCGACACCCGTCCACATGCTGCCTTCGACCCGAAGCCGGGTGAGCGGATCGGCCAGATCGGGAATGGGATCCGGGCGCCAGGCGTCGTCACCGTGGATCGCCGCGCGCATCGCGGCGACGCGCGCGTGCTCGCGATCGAGCCACCCTTCGTCCATCGAGGGCGCAAGCGCGCGAACGCCGGCCGCGCCGAGGTTCGACGCCGCGAAGCCCGCGACGACATCCAACACGCGGGCAAGCTCGAGGACCGAGAGCGCGTGCGCGTTCATCGCCGCGGCAAACGGCACAACCCGGACGAGCGAAGGGGGTCGCCGATCCGGGTTGTCGCACGAGCTCGAGCCTTCAGCGTCACGCGCGCTTGCCGAGCTCCTCGCGGACGATGGCGTTGATGGCGGCGCCGTCGGCGCGACCTTTGAACTGGCCCATGACCTTGCCCATCACGGCGCCGATGTTCGTGGCGCCGGCATCGATCGCCGATACAACCGCCGTTCGAATTTCCTCATCGCTCATTGCCGCCGGTAAATAGGCGGCGAGCGCCTCGACTTCGGCGCGCTCGACTCGAGCCAGGTCGGGCCGATTACCCTTGTCGTACATCTCGATCGACTCTCGGCGCTTCTTCATTCCACGCCGCAATACCTCGACAACGTCATCGTCGGTCGCGTCGTGCTTGAGCTCGATCTCACGATTCCTGACGTCGGCGATGATCGTCCCGAGCAGCAGCACTTGCGCCTTGTCCTGCGCCTTGCGCGCGGTGGTCAAGTCGCTCTGCAGCCGCGCGAGCAACGGCGACATCAGGCGTGCCGACTGCGACGGTTCTTCCGGATGGCGGCGTTGAGCTTTCGCTTCCGGCGCTCGCTCGGCTTTTCGTAGTGGCGATGCTTGCGAAGATCGGACAGAATCCCCGCCTTCTCGCACTTCTTCTTGAAGCGCTTCAGGGCGCGCTCGAAATTCTCATCGTCGTGAATGATGACTTCCGACAAACTGACTCTCCCCCCTTCGCGGCGTTTGCTCGCCAGATAAGTGTATTGAGCCAATTAACTTACCGGCTCGGCTGTCGCGTTGTCAACGATGAGTTGGCACGGGTGCGCCGTCAATTAGCCCGGAGGCCAAGCCATCGAGCGGCCGCCGAGCAGATGCAGATGGACGTGGAACACGGTCTGGCCCGCCGCCCGGTTCGTGTTGACGACCGTGCGGTACCCCGACTCGGCGATGCCTTCGCGGCGCGCAATCTCCGTGGCCGCAAGCGACAGCCGGCCGAGCATCTCCGCATCGCTCGCCTCGTTCAACGACGGAACGTGCTCACGGGGAATGATCACGACGTGAACGGGCGCCTGCGGGTTGATGTCCCGAAATGCGATGACATGCTCGTCGCTGAGCACGATCGCCGCGGGGATCTCCTTTCGCACGATCCGGCAGAACAGACAGTCATCGGCCATGTCAGGCGACCTCGGTCAAGGTTGACGCGCGAGCGATGGCGACCGCGGCGATCCCGGCGGTCTCGAACCGCAGCGTTGTCGGCGCAAGACGAACGCTGCGCCATCCACGCGCGGCGAGCAACTCCGCTTCGTCCGGCTCGATTCCACCTTCGGGCCCCAGAACGATTGCCAGGTCGCCGATCGTCGTGGCGAGCTCGGGCAGGATCGGCGTGCCGGCCTTGTCGAGCACGAATGCCGCGGCGCCTGGTGGCATTTGAATCTCGTCCGGTTCGACCTCACCCAGGATCTCCGGCAGCCAAGTGCCACCCGACTGTTCGAGCGCGCTAACGACGCGGGCCTGCAGCTTGGCGCCGAATGCGGCGCCCTCGCCGCGAGGCGATACGCTGGCCGATCGCCGAAAGCGAACGGCCTGCCAGCTCGCGATTCCGAGCTCGGTCACCTTCTCGGCCAGCCAGAGCATCCGGTCGCGATCGGCGATCGGCGCGAGGAGGTGGATCGCCCTCGGTCGGTCGACCGTCTCCACCTGGAGTACCCGCGCCTCGAGCTGATTCTGGCCGACGACGGTCAGCTCGGCATTGGCGCGTGTCCCGGCTCCGTCGGTGAGCCACACTCTGTCACCCACAGCGAGCCGCCGAACGCGCGCGTGATGCGCCGCACGTTCGCTCAAACGAGCTACGCCGAACGCCGGCACGCCGGCGTCGACGAGGAACGTCGCTACGCCAGCGCGATCGTTGCGCTCCACCACCCGTCCTCCACATCCTCGTCCTCGATCACCCACCCACCATCGTCGAGCGCCTGGCGCATGACATCCCGCTCACCGGTCAGCATGCCACTCAAAATCGCGCGGCCATCCGGCGCAAGCGCGGCCGCGATTGTGGGAAGCAGCGCCAGCAGCACTGACGAGATGATGTTGGCGACAACGAGGCGCACGGGCGCCACGAGCGGCAGCAGCGTAGTGGCATCACCTTCAACGACGGTCACCCGATCAGCGACGCCGTTGTGCCGGACGTTTGCGTCGGCGTTGGCAATGGCGTCGCGATCGATCTCGATCGCGGCGACCTGACCCGCGCCCAGCTTGGCGGCCGCAATCGCGAGCACCGCGCTCCCGGCGCCGAGATCGGCAACCCGGTCACCGGAGCGCACCACGGACTGCATCAGTCGAATCACGCCGCGTGTGGTGGCGTGCTCGCCGGTCCCGAACGCCATCTCGGGCTCGATGACGATCGTCGTAGCGCTGTCGAGACCCTCGGCCAACCATGGCGGTGTGACGACCAATCGCCCGAGCCGGTGGGCATGGATCGAGTCCTTCCATCGCTCGGACCAATCGACGTGCTCGAGCGGCGCGGTGTCGGCGTATGCGCCTGGGCTCACCGCGAGCGCGGCGCAGACCAGCGCATCGGCGGCCGCTTGATCGGGAACGTACGTGACGAGAGCGTCGCCGAGTTCCTGCAGCCCTTGCGCACCGGCGTCGAACAGCGCGGCCGCGACGCGGTCACGCTCCTCGCCCGGAATGACGCGAACGGTGACCCACTCGGCCGGTGGGTTCACGCACCCAGGGCTTCTTTCATCTTGGCCCAGAAGCCCTTGCCGCGGCCGTCGGCCGGAATACCGGGCTGCAGCTCGCCGAGCCGCTCCACGAGGCGGCGTTCCTCGTCGTTCAACCGCTCGGGAGTCCAGAGCTGCACACGTACGTGCAGGTCGCCGGTACCGTTCGCGTTCACCCGAGGCAGTCCGCGCCCGCGCAGATGGAAGACCTGGCCACTCTGCGTGGCGGGCGGCATGGACATCGTGACGTGCCCGTTCACCGTCGGCACGCTCAGCTCAGCACCGAGCACGAGCTGGGGATACGTCACGAGCACTTCGGTGTAGAGATCTTCGCCGTCGCGCTCGAAGCGCGGATCGTCAGCGACCTCGAACAACACGTGCACATCACCGCGTGGACCGCTGCGCGCCCCCGCGTTGCCCACGCCGCGGAGCGTCATGTACTGCCCCGTCGCGACGCCGGCTGGAATCTGGACCGTGATCTCGCGCTCGCCGCGAATGCGGCCTTCGCCGCGACACGTCTTGCACGGCGTCTGCACGATGCGGCCTTCACCATGGCACGTGGGGCATGGCACTACGGTGACGAACTGGCCGAAGAACGAGCGCTGGGCGCGCCGCACTTCGCCCTGACCGCCGCAGGTCGGACACGCCTGCGACTTGGAGCCGGGCTCCGCACCGCTGCCCTCACAGTGCTCGCACGTTTCGAGAAGACGAATGAGCACCTTCTTCTCGACGCCGGTCGCGACCTCCTGGAGCGTGAGCGGCACGGTGATCTTGAGATCGGCGCCCGAACGCGGACCGCTGCTGCTCGAGGCGCGGCCGCCGAACAGCTCTTCGAGTCCGCCGAATCCGCCGAAGTCGCGCATGAAGATGCCGAGCGCCTCCGACAGATCGACGTGGTGGAAGCCGCCGCCGCCGCCACGCAAGCCCGCCTCGCCGTACCGATCGTACGCCGCACGCTTCTGCGGGTCGCGCAGCACGTCGTACGCCTCGGTGATCTCCTTGAACCGCTCTTCGGCGTCCTTGGAGCCGTTGTTGCGGTCCGGATGGTATTTCATCGCGAGCTTGCGATACGACTTCTTGATCTCCTCGTCCGACGCCGTGCGCGGCACGTCGAGAACTGCGTAAAAGTCCGCCATGGATTCGTCGGTCAGTCGAGGAGATCGCTGAGCAGCCGCGAGGTGTGGCCCACCAGCGAGATGACTTTCTCGTACGGCATGCGCGTCGGTCCGATCACGCCGATCACACCGGCAAGGTTGCCGGCGATGTACTCGGCCGTGACGACAGTGAACTCTTCCAATCGGGGATCGTCGTGCTCGGCGCCGATTGTGATCGAGATGCCGGGAACGCTCGCCCGTTTGCGGATGGCGTCGCCAAGCGTGCGCGGCGTATCGGTGAGGGCGAGCAGTCGACGCATCCGGTCCGCCGCGGAGAACTCGGGCTGTTCAGCGAGCACGGACGCGGCGCCGAGCACCACGTCCGCCTGGTCCGACATCGGCAACGCCGCGTCGAACAGTTGTTCGCCTTCCTGCAGAAAGATGTTGAGCAGCTCGGCGGATGCCACGTCGGTCGTCGTGTCGCGCAGCCGGCCGGTGAGCGATCGCTTGATCTCACCCAGCGTCAGCCCGGCGAGCCGCTCGTTGAGCACCGCCGACACGGCGCCGAGCGCATGATCGGCGATGTCGGCCGGAACCTCGACGAAGACCGTGCGCACGACACCGAGCTCCAGCGTCAGGACCATCAGCAGCCGCTCACTGCTCACACGCACGAGCTCGAGCCGCTGCAAGACCGAGCGATCCAGCCGTGGACCGAGCGCCACTCCAAGCTCCTGCGTCAGGACGCCGAGCGTCTGCGCGGCGCGGCGCAGAATGGTCTCGATGGGAGAGCCGCCGCCGCTGCTCAACTCCTCGAGCAACCGGTCGGACTCGAGCGAACGGACTTGCGGCATTCCGAGCAGCGAATCGACGTAGGCGCGATAGGCCTTGTTCGTCGGTACCCGGCCAGCCGAAGTATGCGGATGGAAAAGGAAGCCCTTCTCCTCCAAGTCGCTCATCGTGTTGCGGATCGTGGCCGGGGACACGCCAAGGCCGAACCGCCGGGACAATGTGCGTGAGCCGGCTGGCTCGGCAGTTTCCACATAGCTGCGAATCACCGCCTCGAGAATGCGGCGCTCGCGTCTGCTGAGCTCCTCAGATGGCATAAGTCCAAAGCTAGTAACGACTTCGGAAAGCTGTCAAGTCGGCCGAAAGGGCGTCGAGTCGAAGCCAGCCGCGCGGAGTGAGCACCAGGCGACGCGAACCGTCGACCATCGCCCATCCAGCGTCGATCCACGGCGCGACGTGTCCCAGTTCGGCCTCCTCCAGGACGACCCCGCGGCTCGTCCGCAATCCCAGGTACACCAACTCGGCGGATCGATTGTCCGCCGTCAGCGTCTCATCGCCCTGAATCGGGTCGGTGCCGGCCGAAAGCGCGCGCTTCCAGTCGACGTAGGCAGTCTCGTTCCAGCGACGAATCTCACCGTCGAACCCGTGGGCCGAGGGCCCGACGCCCAGGTACGCCGCACCGGACCAGTACGCGGCGTTGTGCCGAGAGTGCCGAGAGGCGAGACCGTAGTTCGAGACTTCATAGTGCTCGAATCCCGCCGCGCCGAGAAGGTCGTGCGCCTGCAGAAACTCGCGCTCGTAGCGTTCGTCCGGTGCGTCGACGACCTGGCCGCGACTGTGTGCCCGGCCGAGCGGCGTCTGCGGTTCGATCGTGAGGCCGTACAGCGAGACGTGCTCGGGGGACAATTCCAGCGCGCGCGACAAATCGGCTTCCCAGGATCGCTCGAGGTGCTGCGGGAGCGCAAAGATCAAGTCGAGCGACAGATTATCGATCCCGGCCTGACGTGCGGCGACCACAGCGCATCGGATCGCCGCGGCGTCGTGCGTGCGATGCATCCACGCGAGCACGGCGTCATCGAACGACTGGGCGCCGAGCGACAAGCGGTTCACGCCGGCGGCACGCCACCGCGACGCCGCGGCCGGTGTCACGTCCTCCGGATTTGCCTCGATCGTCACTTCGGCACCCGGTGCGAGCGCGACGGAATCGCGAATCGTATCGAGGACCTGCGCAACGCCTTCGCCGCCCAATCTCGATGGCGTCCCACCACCGAGGTAGAGCGTGTCGAGCTCGATCGGGGCAGCCGTCACCTGCCGGATCTCGAGCTCACGCGCGACCGCGGCCGCGAATTCATCCACCGGCGCTTCGCGCCGAACGACGATGGAGAAATCGCAGTACACGCAGCGACGCCCGCAGAACGGGACGTGCACGTACAGATGCCGCGGGAGCATCTCCGAATATACGGTTTTGCTCACGCTCAACGGCGCCGGATCTCGCCGGTGAGCGAGCACTCGACTGCCCCGCGCAGTTCCAGAGTGGTGACGGCGGTCAGGCACTGCGCGACGGGAAGCGACGACCGGGCGCAAAGCTCGTCGAGCGTCGCGGAGCCGTGGCCGAGCGCCGACCACACGCGCATCTCCACCTCGTCGTCGACCCGCGGCTCGGCGCGACGCTGCGGCGCGAGGCCCGCGAGGCACAGTGCGTCGTCGACCGATGTCATCGCCTGGGCTCCGTCGCGGAGGAGCTCGTTGGTTCCCTGACTCTGCGGCGAGTCGATTTGGCCGGGTACCGCGCCGAGGTCCCGGCCGAGCTCCAGCGCGGCCTTGGCCGTCGACAGCGCACCACTGCCGAAGGGTGCCTCGACGACGATGGTGAGCCTCGCGAGAGCGGCGATGATGCGATTGCGTTTGATGAAGGAACCCCGGTGCGAACGCGCGCCGGGTGGCATCTCCGACATCACGAGACCGCGCTCGACGATCTGGCGGTGCAGCCTGGCGTGCGCGCGCGGATACGGGATGTCGACACCGTTCCCGAGTACGGCGATCGTGGGGCCGGCAGCGTCGATGGCCGCCTGGTGCGCCGCGGCGTCGATCCCCAGAGCCATGCCGCTCACGATGCACGCGCCGCCGCGGGCGAGCGCGCCGGCGAGCTCGCGCGTGACGCGCAGACCGTACGCCGTTGCCCGCCGCGTACCGACGATGGCCACGAGCGGACGCGACATTGCAGCCGAATCGCCGCACCACCAGAGTTGCTCCGGCGGATCGCCGAGGTCGCGGAGCTGCTCAGGATACTCGGAGCCGACGCGATGGATCGCGCAAATCGGCGCGGCCAACGGCTCAGGGGAGCGCGACCGGATCGTCACGACGGATGTTGGTGTTCTTGAGCTCGAGGAGCCGCGACCACCACGCCGAGAGGAGCGGATCGAGGCCGGTGCGGCCGGCGGCACTGATCGCGAAGGTACCAAACGCCTCGGGCGCGTCGATCGGCGGCGGCGGATCGTTGCCGAGCAAATCCATCTTGGTGAACACCACGCAGTGCGGCTTCTGCGCCAGCTCGCTCGAGTAGGCGCCGATCTCGCGCCGCAACTGGTCGTACTCCGACTGCCAGTCCATGGAGTCGACCGGGATGAGGAACGCGAGAATGCGCGTTCGCTCGATGTGGCGGAGGAACTGGAGTCCCAGGCCTCGACCCTCGTGCGCCCCCTCGATGATGCCGGGAATGTCGGCAACGACGAACGTCCGTCCATCGGAGAGCTGCACCACGCCGAGATTGGGGCTCAGCGTGGTGAACGGATAGTCGGCGATCTTTGGCCGCGCGGCCGAGATGACCGAGAGGAGCGTGGACTTGCCCGCGTTGGGCTGCCCGACGAACCCTACGTCGGCGATGAGCTTGAGCTCGAGCTCGAGCGTGCGCGCCTGGCCGTCCTCGCCGGGTTGGTAATCGCGCGGCGCCTGGTGCGTGGAGCTCACGAAGTGGGCATTCCCTTTGCCGCCGCGGCCGCCCCGCGCGACCACGATGCGCTGGCCATCCTCGAGTACCTCGCCGATCAGCTCCGACGTTTCGAGATCTCGAATGACCGTCCCGACGGGCACCGGAAGCTCGACGTCGCTCCCCGAGCGACCCGTCTTGTTGCTTCCCGACCCGTGTTCGCCGGCCGGGGCCGACCAGGAGTCGCGGTAGGTGTAATCGAGGAGCGTCGATAGATTCGCGTCGCCGCGAACGACGACGTCTCCGCCTCGGCCTCCCTCGCCGCCGTCGGGGCCGCCGAGTGGCACGAACTTTTCCCGACGGAAGGAGATGATGCCCGAGCCGCCGTCGCCGGCTTTGACGTTCACAACGACGCGATCGATGAACATTGGCTACTTCCCCCGCACGCGCGCCCAGAGCAGCTCGACCGACCGCGCGCGGTCGTCGCCAAGCAGATCGCGCAGCAATTGGATCGTCGCTTCAATGCTCGCGATCGACGCGCCGGCGTTGCGCGCGCCGTGCAAATGCGAGTGCAACTGGCGGTCCTGACCCGCCGCGGCACACGCGGCGACGATGCACAGCTCGCGCCGCGCCAAGTCGAGACCGGGACGCGACAGCACCTTGCCGTAGCCTTCCACGATCATCCAATCGTCCAATCGCGGGTGGAGGTGGCGAATGTTGTCTCGCAATCGCTCGTACATGGCGCCGTAGACGACCGCGCAGGTCGATTCACCGTTCGCGCGCCAGCGCGCTGGATCGTCAGCCGCAGCGTCCGCCGGATCGACCGGCTGGGGCGCGAGACGACGCCATTCGCGCATCGCGTTCAGCGCCCGCGGAAAGCCGGCGAACAGATAGGTTTGCAGCAGAAGCTCCTCCACCCATGCCGGCGGCACCGTGCCGTGGATGTTCGTCAACTCGGCGCGAACGTGAAGCTCGGTGCCGATCGTGACGACGGCGGCAAGCCGCACGAGTCGCCGCGTTTCGTCGTCGAGCGCGTGTAAGCTGTTCTCGGGCGCGCCTGACGGCGTCATCGAACGGCGTCGTATCGGAGCAATCGATTGCCGAGCGACGGGTGTCAGCTCAGCAGGCGAATCTCGCCCACGACTTCGCCGCGGGTGTTGCGCACCGGCCGGCGAAGATATTCCTCGAGGCGCGACGGCAGCACCGTGGGCAGTACGTCGAACATCTGCAGCAGCCGGATGACGGCCGGGAACTGCGCGCGCTGGGCTCCGTCTTCGACCTTGATGGCAAATCCGATCCCCTGCTCCGGGATCGCCACCGA
This sequence comes from Gemmatimonadaceae bacterium, assembly GCA_035492735.1. Classification (GTDB taxonomy): domain Bacteria; phylum Gemmatimonadota; class Gemmatimonadetes; order Gemmatimonadales; family Gemmatimonadaceae; genus JAQBQB01. Next base: position 9,313 of record DATJIZ010000036.1, read on the forward strand.
GTGCACACCCTCGGCGCCGATCTTCGCGACGGCCCGGCCCTCGCTCTCCTCGATGAGCAGCGAGTCGAACCGTTCGGTGCCGCCGATCAGGAACGGCCGCGTCCTCATCGCGTGGACGACGCGCTCGGCGGGTTCCTCGCGCGCATCGGCGGCACGCGCGAGGCGCGACCACGCTCGCGCCATGTTCTCGAGGGGCAGCGCGAAGGCGACGACGCCGCAGCCATCGACCGCCTGACCGACGTCGCACTCCGCGAGCCCCGACCAGGTCGAGACGAACTGCAGACAGCATCGCTGGACTGGATGGTCCCGACGCTCGTAGCCGTACGTGGGCCAGCCAGCAGTTTGAGCGCGCGCCAGCATCGCGGCGTGCTTTCCCGAACAGTTGTTGTGCAACCGGGTCAGCCGAGCCCCCGATTCGCGCAGCAGCTTGAGCCCGCGGGCCGACAGCGGATCGTGCGGCCCACACGCCAGGTCGCCTTCCTCGAGCCCGACGTCGGCGAGCATTCGTTCCGCCAGCGCCACGTGCTCCGGCTCGCCGCCGTGCGATGCGCAGGCGAGCGCCAGCTGGTCGTCGCCCCAATGCAGCTCGTCGAAGCCGCCCGATTCCAGAAATGGCATGACCTGGAATGGCTTGGCGCAGGAGCGCCACGAGCACACGAACCCCGGATCGCCCGCGGCGGCGACGAGCGAATCGTCGACGCCAACGATCGCGCCGTGCACGCGGTGTCGCGATTCGATCTCGTCGCCGCGTGTGGCGACGACATCCAGCTCGAGCGTTTGCATCAGATAAAGTCCGTCGACGTGCGCGGAAGGACGCGGCGGGACAACGAGCGCGATCCGCGATGGTGTTCGAAACTTAATCGACGTTGGGCACCGGGTGGGCGGTCTGGGTTCTCGTTGCTTTCTGCGCTCGAGCCGTGACGTAAATCCCGACGAGGATCAACGCGCCGCCCAACAAGGTCTCCACGCTCGGCAGCTCGCGTATTCCCGGCAGCGTCGCGGCGAGCACCGTGGCGCCGACCGGCTCGCCGAGCAGCGTCAGGTTGACGACGTACGCGGGGAGATACTTGAGCGCCCAGTTGAGGCCCGTGTGGCCGAACAGCATCGGGCCGATGGCAAGGGCCGCGAAAATCTCCAGCTCACGGGGCGGCTGGCCGAGCACCGGCGCGTGAACGCTCGCCGCCATCGCGAGGAGCACGACGAAGCACGTACCGTAGACGACGCCGACGTACGGCCACAGGTCGAGCGTGAAGCGGAGCCGGCGACCGGCGACGACGTAGCAGGCGGCCGTCGCCGCGCCGACGAGCGCAAGGATGTCTCCGAGCAGCGCGCGACTGCTGGTGCTTCCGGTCTGCGCCGCAAGGTCGGGCAGCGCCACCACGAACGCGCCGAGCATCGCGATCGCGATACCGCCCCACTGCTTGCCATTCGGCGGCTCGCGGAGCCACGCGCCGGAAAGCAGCGCCACGAGTGCCGGCTGCATGTTCACCAACACGACCGAGGCGGCGACCGTCGTGAGGCCGATCGACGCGTTCCAGGTCCAGAAGTGGACGGCGAGCATCGCGCCGGCACCCACGGCGACGATCACCGATCTCCGGTCGAGCCGTCGCCACTGCCGCCACGTCCCGGTGACCACCAGCGCGGCGGCGATGACGATCAGCGCGAAGCCCAGCCGCCAGATCGCGATGGCGAGTGGATGCGCGTGCGAGAGCCGAACGAGCGGCCCCGCGAAGGAGACGCCGACCAGCGCGAGGAACAGCACGAGCGATGGCGACATGGCGCGGGAGTGTACGGGCGGATCAGAAGATCGTCAATCCGCTCGGTCGTCCCGCGGTGCTACTTGCAGTTCAGCACGCAGATCATGCCGCGCATGTAACGATGCGGATCCTTGCGGACGTCCTCGAGGATCGCGCCGAGATCCGTGGTCAGCTTGTTCAACCGGTCGTAGAGCGTCGGATCGTTCAGCATGCGCGGGATCGGGCCCTGCCCGCTCGACAGCGCCTTCATCAGCGAATCGCCGGCCTGCGCCATGTTCACGAGATGTGTATACAAGGAATCATCGCGCAGCAGCTTGCCGATCGTGCCGTTCTTGTCGTTGAGCGAGACGACGAGCGAGTCCGCCGACGTGATCACGGACACGAAGCGGTTGTACAAGGTCGGATCGTCGAGCAGCCGGGCGAACGTTCCATTGGGGTTCTGGAGCCGGGACAGCATCGTGTTCGCTCGCGAGATCGTCGCGACGAACTGATCGTACAGCGCGCGATTGGTGACCAGCTGCCCGACCGTCCCCTGGCCGTTGAGGATGCCTTTCGTGAGGTCGCGCAGATCGTGCGTCAGATCGACCATGTCGTTCACGGCGCTCGCCGCCTGCGCAAGCACGGCCTCGTAATCGAGCGACGGCGCGACGGCGATCGTGTCGCCGTCGCGCAGCACGCCGTAGCGCGGCGTCCCGATCGAGATGTCGATCACCCGGTCACCGAGTAGCCCGAGGGTGCGCACCTTTGCCCTCGAGTCGCTGCGGATCTGATTTTGCAGGGCCGCATCGACCGCCAGCCGCAGGCGCAGATTGCGGGTCGTGTCATTGTCGACCGGCAGAAAGTCGATCGATTTGATCGTGCCCGCGAACTGACCGGCGACGAGCACCGTGCCGCCCGCGACCAGCCCGTTGGCGTTCGGCAGGTACGCGATCAGCTCGTAGCGACGGTGAAAGAGGTTCGCGGCCTGACCGAGCTTGTAGATGGCCACGCCGATGACGCCGAGCGCCACCAGGATCACGACCCCGACCTTGAGCTGTTCCCAGGTGATGAACGAGGAGCGCTTCATCGCTAGGCGCCACCCAGGAAGTCCATGATGTACCGATCGTCGCTCCCCGCCATCTCCTCGGGCGTGCCGAAGAACACGATGTGGTGCTCGTTGAGGAGCGCCACCTTGCTCGACATCCGGAACACCGAACGGATGTCGTGCGAGACCACGATACTCGTGACGCCCAGCTCGCGCTGCAGCTTCATGATCAGCTTCGTGATCGTGGCGGTCGTGAGCGGATCGAGCCCCGAGGTCGGCTCGTCATAGAGCATGATCTCCGGATTGTTCGCCATGCCGCGCGCCACGCCGACGCGCTTGCGCATGCCGCCCGAGAGCTCGGCCGGCATCTGCTCCATGACGCGATCGGCGTCGAGGTCGACGAACTGGAGCTTCTCGCGCACGCGCTCCGCGATCTCGTCTTCGCCGAGGTCCGTGTGCTCCCGGAGCGGATAGGCCACGTTCTCGAACACGGTCATCGAGTCGAAGAGCGCGGCGCCCTGGAACACCATGCCCATCTTTTGCCGCACCATGAGCGCCTCGTCGAACGTGAGCGAGGTGATGTCCTCGCCGTCGATGCGGACGGCGCCGCGGTCGGGCACGAGCAGGCGCAGGATGAGCTTGAGGATCGTGCTTTTGCCGGTGCCCGATTCGCCGACGATCGCCACCGTCTCGCCTTCGCGCGCGACCAGCGACACGTCCTCGAGCACCGGGATGTCGAAGGAGAGCCACACGTGATCGAGCTCCACGACCGGCGCGGGCAGCCCATCGGGCGAGCGGCGCGGCGACCGGCGCGCGGCGCGGGCCGCATCCGAGGCGTCCGTGGCGAGCTCCGAGCGGATCGCCTGCCGAACCGCGGCCGGTCGGCGCCGCTCGCCCGCCGGAGACGTCGCGGCACCCTCACGGTCGCCGGAGTCACGCCGATCGCCCCGGTCATCCGCCATACGTCAGGACGGACAGCAGCAACTGCGTGATGAAATAGTCGACGATCAGAATCAGGATGCTCGACGTGACGACCGTCCGCGTCGTCGCCTGCCCTACGCCCTCGGTGCCGCCCGTGGTCCCCAGGCCGAAGTAGCACGCGGTGATCGATATGATCGCGCCAAACACCAGCGGCTTCGTCAACCCCTGAATGAAATCGTTCGGAACGAACCGCGCGGTGAAGCCGTCATTGGCGATCTGCTGCCAGACCGTGTGCCAGTACTGCGACGTCGGGACGCCGACCACGAACGACGCGATGATGTTGCCGCCGATGATGCCGATGAAGTCGTTGATGATCGTGAGCACCGGGACCATCACGAGCGCGGCGACGACGCGCGGGGTCACGAGTTTCTTGATCGGATCGGTGCCGAGCGTATTCAGGGCGTCGATCTGCTCCGTCACGCGCATCGACCCGAGCTGCGCGGCGATTCCCGAGCCGACGCGGCCGGCGACCATCAGCCCGGCGAGGACGGGCCCAAGCTCCCGGATCATCGACGCCGACACGAGGTTGCCGATGTAGATCGTCGCGCCGAACGTCTTGAGCTGCACCGACGACTGCAGCGCGAGCACCATTCCGGTGAACAGCCCGGTGAGCAGCACGATCCCGAGACTCTTGACGCCAATCTCGTCCATTTGCTGCACTGCGTCCTGCGCGTAGAACGGGCGCGCGAACATGAAACGGACGGAGTTGCCGGCGAGGACGAAATAATCCTGCAGGGTCAGGACTCTTGCTTTCGCCGTCTCGTTGAGGCGTGTGAGTAGTTCGGGCAAGCCAGTGCGGTCGCGTGCAGGCGTATGGAGGACAGTCGAGTCCGGAAAAGGGCAAGGGCTGTGCCGGAGACAGCCGTTCGGTTGACCGCGGCAAGGCGGACGCTAGCTTCCGGCGCGATGCCTCCCGCCCCGCTCATTTCGCGCGACCGGCTGATGGGCCTGCTCGACGCCGCATCGCGCGTCCGCGTTGCCGTGGTCGGCGACGCGATGCTCGACGTGTACCTGCGCGGCGAGGTCGACCGGATCTCACCCGAGGCGCCCGTCCCCGTGGTGCACGTGCGCGAGCGCCGGCACGCACTCGGCGGTGCCGGAAACGTTGCGCAGAACGTCCGGGCGGTCGGTGCATTCTGCGACCTGGTCGCGGCCATCGGCGACGATGCGGGAGGACGGAGCCTCTGCGGCATGCTGCGCGACATCGGCGCGCCGCTCGATTCATTGATCACCGTGGACCGGCCCACGACCACGAAGACGCGCATTGTCGCGCGCTCGCAGCAGGTCGTCCGCGTCGACGAAGAGGACGACGGCGATCTCGAGGGCGACGAGGTCGCGCGCCTGATCCGCGCCGTCGAAGCCGCCGTTGCGAGCGCCGACGCGCTGATCCTCGAGGACTACAACAAGGGCGTGCTCGAGCCGCGCGTCATCGAGGCGGCGATGCGCGCTGCGCGCGCCAAGGCCATTCCGATCGTGGTCGATCCGAAGTACCGGAACTTCTTTTTGTTCCGCGGCGCGACGATTTTCAAGCCGAATCGACGGGAGCTGGAGGCGGCCCTGGGCGCCGCGGTCGATCTGGAGCATCCCGAAGCACTCCCGACCACCTTCAGTCGCCTCGGCGCCGAACACTTGCTGCTTACGCTCGGCGAGCGCGGAATGGCGCTGATCTCGGCGGGTGGCCGCGTGGAGCACGTGCCGACCGCGGCGCGCGAGGTGTACGACGTGGTGGGCGCGGGCGACACGGTGACGGCGTATCTCGCGGTCGCGCTCGCGGCGGGTGGATCGGCGAGCGAAGCCGCGGTGATGGCGAACTTCGCGGCGGGCGTGGAAGTCGGCAAACTGGGCGCCGCCACCGTCGCGCCTAACGAGGTGATTGATGCGTACGACGCGTACGTGGCGGATCCACTCGCGAGCCCCGCGTAGCGGCGGCGCGCTTGCGGCGTCCGTGGCGATGCCCTAAGTAGCGATGCAGTGCGGGCCCGTAGCTCAGTTGGTTAGAGCAGAGGACTCATAATCCTACGGTCGCAGGTTCGAGCCCTGCCGGGCCCATTCGCGCAAGTGGTCGCGCTGACGTTCGATGCGTGTGCCGCGACGACTCATTGCGCACTGACTGGCGACAAGAGGCGATCGGCGTCGTTCGGGCGACAGCTACCACAACGTCTTTGCGCCGCTTACTTTACGCCCTTCAGGTCGCGTAGCTCAGCTGGTTAGAGCGCCGGTCTCACATACCGGAGGTCCAGGGTTCGAGTCCCCGCGCGACCATGCGCAAAGCCCCGCACGATCAGTGCGGGGCTTTGCCGTTCGAGACCTCGGCGCCGGCCCGACGGAGGCGGCCGACCAGTGCCTCGTCCACGCGCGCCTCAAGCAGCAGGCGCTCGCCGTCCATGCGCTGGTCCAGCACCTCGCCGTCACGATGGACCTCGGCCAGGAGCTTACCGTCGCCGGGCGACATCCAGATCCTCGCCACCGGCCGCCGCGCGCGCACCATCGCCACGAGTGCGCGCTTGAGCGGCTCCAACCCGTCCTCGGTCATCGTGGACACGAAGACGGAGAGCGGCGCGAGCGCGCCGATGCGCTCCTGCAGTGCGAGCAGCTCGTCGTGCTCGAGGAGGTCGATCTTGTTGAAAACGAGGAGTCGCGGCCGGTCGCCCACATTCAGCTCGTCGAGCACCTGATCGACGACGATGCGCTGCTCCTCCCAGTTCGGGGAGCTCGCATCGATCACGTGCAGCAACAGGTCCGCTTCGCGCGTCTCCTCCAGCGTGGCGCGGAACGACGCCACCAGATGGTGCGGCAGCTTGCGGATGAAGCCGACGGTGTCCGTCAGGAGCACGTGGGCGTGGTCGCCGAGGTCGACGTCGCGCGTGAGCGGATCGAGCGTCGCAAAGAGGCGGTCCTCGACGAGGATGTCGCGCGAGCCGGAGAGCGCCCGGAGCACCGACGATTTTCCGGCGTTGGTGTATCCGACCAGCGACGCCTTGAATTCAGTTTGCCGAGACTGTCGCTGGATGGCACGACCGCGCTGCACGTCCCGCAGCCGGTCGCGCAGCACCTTGATGCGATGGCTGATCAGCCGACGGTCGGTCTCGAGCTGGGTCTCGCCGGGACCGCGCATGCCGATGCCGCCGCGAAACTTCTCGAGGTGCGTCCACATCCGCGTGAGCCGCGGCAGCATGTACTCGAGCTGTGCCAGCTCGACCTGCATCTTGGCCTCGCTGGTGCGCGCGCGCGTCGCGAAGATGTCGAGAATCAGCTCGGCGCGATCCATCACGCGCCGGCCGATTGCATCCTCGATGTTCTTGCCCTGGCTCGGCGACAACTCGTCGTCGAACAACACGAGCGAGGCATCGGTCTCGAGCACGCGCTCCCGCAACTCCTCGATCTTCCCGCTTCCCAGATAGGTCCCGGGATGCGGCCGATCGATCTGCTGCGTGAATTCACCGACGACGACGGCGCCCGCGGTGTCGGCCAGATCCGCCAGCTCGCGCAGGTGGTCGTCGACGACACGGCGCGCGCCCGGCCGCTTGAGCGGCGCGCCGACGAGAAGCGCCCGCTCGATCGGCGGCGCGATGACGATGGGTGCTCGGGTTATGTCAGCATCCTCGATCCAAAGATGGTCAACCGACGCGACCGGCTACCTGCCGATTCCCGTCGTCGTGAAGCGGCCGGTCGCGGTGTATGGGACGGTGAAGCTCCCCACCGGCGATCCTACCGTGACGTCGCCCAACACGTGATAGTCGACTGCGCCGGTGTTCAACAGGCTTCGCCCAGCGGCGCCGATACCGGCGTACGTGAAGCTGACCGGAACCGTGACGATCGTCGAGTCGTTGTCGTTCACGGTGAATTTGGTGTCGAGCGCTCCATCGGCCAGCCGGATGCTGTCGCCCGCCAGATTCACCTTGTACGTGAGCCGCGTCGCATCGAGCCGATAGTGATTCGGGTTGTACACGCTCAGCAACACGTCCAGACTTCCGCCAGTCAACCCGACGCCGCGCACTCGCACATCGCGCAAATGAACCACCGGATCCTTGAACGCCGCGTGCCCGAGCGCCGAGCATCCGATGCCCAAGCCGATCGCCGCCGAGGCCGCCACTGCCGCCACGAGTTTCCTCATCGTGCTTCCCCCATTCCCCAGTAGAGAACTCCCCTCACTTCGAACCACCCTCGGACTTGCGCCGCAACTCCTCCCACCATGCCAGCCGTTTCGCAATCTCCTTCTCGAAACCGAACGGCCCGGGCGCGTAAAATTGAGTGCCACGCAAAGGCGCCGGCAGGTACTCCTGCGGGATGTATGCCTCCGGCGCGTCGTGCGCGTATTGATACCCCGACCCATACCCCAGTTCCTTCATCAGACCGGTCGGTGCATTGCGGATGTGCAAGGGCACGGGTTCGGCCGGGTGTTCACGCGCGGCATCGAGCGCCGCGTTCAACGCCACGACGACCGCGTTGGACTTGGGCGCGGTCGCCAGATAGACGATCATCTCGGTGAGCGGCAGGTAGCCTTCCGGCGGCCCGAGCATGTGATACGCATCACGTGCCGCGATGGCCAGCTTGAGCGCCTCCGGGTCGGCAAGGCCAATGTCCTCCGCCGCCATGGCGATCGCACGTCGGAACATGATCATGGGATCTGCCCCGCCCTCCAGCATGCGTCCCATCCAGTACAGCGCGCTTTGCGGATCGCTTCCGCGCAGACTTTTGTGAAACGCGCTGAGCATGTTGTAGGTCTCTTCGCCGCGCTTGTCGTACCTGGCAAAGCGAAGCTGCAGCGCGTCGCGCATCACCTCGACCGTGATCCGGCCGCCGCGTCCTACGTGCTCGGCTGCCGCCTCGAGCACGGTCAGCGCCCGGCGCGCGTCACCATCGGCTTCCGTCGCGACGAGATCCAGCGCGTCGGCGTCGACCTCGAGGTTCCACGAACCCAGTCCTCGCTCGGGATCCGTCAGGGCACGCTCGACCAGTGCTCGAATGTCGGCGGGCTGCAGCGGTTGCAGTACGAACACGCGCACGCGCGACAGAAGCGCCCCGTTGATCTCGAATGACGGGTTCTCCGTGGTCGCGCCGATCAACGTGATCGTGCCCGACTCGACGTGCGGCAGGAAGGCATCCTGCTGCGCCTTGTTGAAGCGGTGAATCTCGTCAGCGAACAAGATCGTGCCGCGGCCCAGCCGGCGTCGCGCGTCCGCCTCGGCGACGATCTCGCGCACGCGCGGCACGCCTTCGGTGACGGCGGAGAACGGCACGAACTCCCGGTCCGTGTAGTGCGCGATGACGCGCGCGAGCGTCGTCTTCCCGCTGCCAGGCGGCCCCCAAAAGACCATCGAGCCGACACTGCCTTTCTCGATCGCCTCGCGGAGCGGCTTGCCCAACGCGAGAAGGTGCTGCTGTCCCACCACCTCATCCAGGCTGCGCGGACGCATGCGCGCGGCGAGCGGCTGCGGAACGCTGCGCTCGAACAGCGATCCGGTTCCGCGCTCGCTGTCCCACTGCTCGGCGCTTCGCTTCTTCCGATCGGCCATCAGTCGCGTCTCGAGGTCATGCCGCCGTGAGCGTCCGAGCGGCAAGATATAGTCCGCATCCGGCCACGAAGCCGAACGGAATGCGCGCGCCGCGGCGGTGCTGCAGTTCCGGTACGAGGTTCGACGCACCCACGTACAGTGTGACTCCAGCCGAAATCGCCAGGCCATAGACGCGGAGCACCGCCAGCGCCTCGGTCAGTAGCACGCCGGCGATCGTGCTCACGCCCAATGCCGCGGCGGCGAGGATTGCGGTGCGACGCCGCGCTCCCGCCGCCAGGAAGAGGCTCGAGATCGCGAGTCCCTCGGGGAACTTGTGCAGGAGCACGGCGACGAAGACCAGCGCGCCCAGTGCGGCGCTCACACGCAGCCCGCTGGCCACGGCCACACCGTCGACGAACGTGTGCATCAGCAATCCGACCAGCGCCGACACGCTGACCATCTCCGAGACCGAGTGCGTCTCTTCGCCAAAGTGGAAGTGTCGGCCGATCGTGTGCTGCGTGAGATGAACCAGCACGTACGCGCCAAGCACGATGGCCGGCGCGATCGGCCCGGCGACTTCGACCGAATGCGGAAAGAGATCGATCAGCGACACCGAGATGAGAAAGCCCGCGGCGAACGACAACATCGTGTCGAGCACGCGGACGCTCCACGCCGCGCGCCACGCGACCGCGACGGCCCCGAGCACGTTCGCGATCGCGGCCGCCAGCCCGTACGCCAGCTCGGCGCGCATCACGCCGGTTGCAGTCCCAGTCGCTCCGCGGCCGCGCTGACCGCGTTCACCAGGTCGGGCGCCGAGGGAAAATGCTGCCGGTTCGTCTTCCAGCTCTTCGAGCGGAGCCGTGTGTGCTCCTCCAGTCCCTTGCCCTCGAGGAGGTACAGCCAACGGTCCGTTCGCGCGTAGATGAACAGCTCCAGGTTGGGATTGAGCGTGAGCTGATCGTCGGAGGTGTACACCGCGAGCTCGACGCCGCCATAGCGCGCGACGAGCACTTTGAGCCGGGCGATCGACTCCCGCACGTCGGGCAGCGCGATCGATTCACCCTTCCACGACCGCCCGCTGCGAAGGTCCTCGATCACCACGTCCACCGCCGGCGGCAGCTCCTCGCTCAGCGCGTAGAACAGGTCGACGACACGCTCGGCGTTGGCAACGACGTGCGCCGTGTAGAGGTCTCCCTCCTGTTCGAAGGTGAAGCCATCCGCGCTGACGCGAAAGCGCCGCCAGACCGAGGCCTCTGGTTGTCGCCCCCGAAAAAACATGTCGCTCCCGTGTGCTATTGCCTGCGCGCCCGGCTATGCATTTCCGCCGTCACCAGCGTACACACGTCGTGCTTCGTGGAGCAGCCACTCCGGCGTGTTTCGCATCGGATCTTCGAGCACCGAGCCGAGCAGGGCGTTCAGAATACTACCGAGCCGGGGCCCCGGCGGGATGCCGGCTCGGCGCAGATCGTCGCCGTCGACCGCCAGCGACCCGAGATCGATCGGGTCGCGGAGCGCGCTGGCCACCAGGCGCCGGTAGATCGGGCGAATGGAGACTGGGTCCGGTGCCGAGCGATTCGCCGCCCGCTGCGCCGACCACACGGCGCTCGCCAGGCGCATGAACGATGCGATCCGAAGCCGGCCAATCGCCGCCGCCCATCTCCGGATCGCGGCGTCCTCGATCGGGCGCCGGGTCACGAGCGCGTCGGTCATGTCCGTCCCGATCGCGTGCCATCGACCCACGAGCAGCGAAACGTTCTGAATCTCCTGCCGCGAGCTCCGGAGTGCGGTCATCAGCTTTGTAACGGCGTCTGCGGGCAGCGACGAGAGGAGGCCCGCATACCGCAACATCCGGCGGCCTGGTCGTCGTGGCAGTCCCGGCTTCGCGAGAAAATCCGGCACGAGGAGCGCTTCGCGTGGAACGTCGTCGAGCTGCGGAATGAGCGCGTGGAACGCGCCCGTGTCGCGCCACATCTCGAGCGCCGCACTCGGACACGCGACCTGCTCCATCGTCTTGTCCAGCTCCTGCTTCACGCGCTCGGGTGACAGACGGCCGAGATACGGCGCGCTGCGTTCGATCGCGGCGCGGGTCGCCGGGTCGAGAGCGAAGCCGAACCGCGCCGCGAACCGGATCGCCCGCAGGGCGCGCAAGCGATCCTCGCGCATGCGCTCATCCGGATCGCCGACGGCGCGAACGAGCTTGCTCTCCAGATCGGCCCGACCGCCGAACGGGTCCCGGATCTCGCCAGTGCGCGGCGAATAGGCGATCGCGTTGATCGTGAAGTCGCGTCGCGCCAGATCCTGATTCAGCGACGCACCGAACTCGACGACTGCATGTCGTCCATCGGTTTGAACGTCGTGGCGGAACGTGGTGACCTCGTGCATTCGGCCATGCCTGTCGAGCACCCCGACCGTGCCGAACTCGACCCCCACCGGAATCGTCTGGCGATTGCCGAACAACGCTCGCACCTGGGCCGGCGTTGCCGACGTCGCCAGATCCCAGTCCAGGTGCGGATGCCCGAGCAGCGCGTCGCGGATCGCGCCGCCCACGCACCATGTCTCGTACCCGGCGCTCTCGAGCCGATCCGCAATCTCGAGCACCGCCGGCGGCGGGTGAAGACGATTCATGGACTCGGTGCGGGTGGACGGTGGCGGTTTGAGAATAGCGCGGTCCGGTACGTGGGTGAAGATGGTCTGCCACTACAACTTGGACGTTTGATCTACGATATTCTCAGCGGCACGCAACGTGTCGATTCAACCGGGTCCGGAGTGCGGTGTGAACGAATTGGAGCGGGTGCTCGCCGAGTCGCGAGCTGCCGAAACATTTAAGAATGCGGTTCGCAGTTATTGCGCGACCGGCGACGCCGAGCACATCCGTGTCGAGGGAATGGCCCCCCGCATCAAAGTGAGGCGGCTACTCACGCATATCCTCGCCGCGGAGCCGCACCTTCCCATCGAACGTATCGCGCTCCGCGGCCGGTCGGGCTGCTCCGACTTCGTCGGTACCGTGCATGTCCACACCGCCACGGGCACGCATGCGTACGCCTTTGTGTGGGACTGCCGGATCCGCGCCGAGCAGGAAGGTTGGCGGGACTGCTTTGGATTTCCCGATCAGATTCGCGCCGCCGAGGAGCTCGACTGGCGCTGCATGGTGCGTTGGGAGCCGGTCTCGTCGAGCGTCGCCCAGAACTGACCGGGCGTCCAACGCCGGACTAGGCGCGCTCCAACAGGTGGCGAATCGCTTCGACACTCATCTGCGCGCCGAGCGCGAGCATCACGTCGATGCGTGCCTGCTGCGGTCGGCGCGGGCCTGCGAAGATCACGCCCAGTTCGGCGAGCCGACGTCCGCCGCCAGCATAACCGTATGTGCAGCCGACCCGACCGCGCGCGACACGCGAGGTCATCACGACGGGTTTGTCCTCGTCGATCCATCGACGGATCCCGTCCACCATGTCGGGCGGTACGTTGCCGCGGCCCAAGCCCGCAATGACGACACCCAGCCCCCGCTCGCGCGCCGCATCCAGCAGCCGGGAGTCCGCGCCCGAGTACGTGTAGATCACGTCAATCGGCTCGGCCAGGCGCGGTGGCGACAAAACACTCGTCGGTGAGGGCAAGGCGCGGCGAAAAATGACTTGGCCGTCGTCGATCACGCCGAGCGGGCCGAGTCCGGGACTATCGAACGCCTCGAGCTTGGACGTGTGCGCTTTGGTGACGTCGAGCGCGGTGTAGATCCGATCGGAGATCACGACGACCGTGCCACAGCCGCGAGCCTCGCCGCACGCCGCGACACGAATCGCGCCGCCAAGATTGCCCGGTCCGTCCCATCCGAGATCGCTCGACGTGCGCATGGCGCCGGTGAATACGATCGGCTTGTCGCTCGCCACAGAACGCGCCAGAAGGTATGCCGACTCCTCGAGCGAATCGGTCCCGTGCGTCACGACGACGCCGTCGACCTCGGGCCGCCCAACGTGCGCGAGGATGCGCTCGCGCAGCGCCCACATGCGCGCCGGCGTCATGTGCGGCCCGGGAAACGCGCCCCAATCATCGATCTCGAGCCGGGCGAGCTTGTCGATCCCTGGCGCGAGGGCGACGATCTCGTGGCCGCGCAGGCTGGGGACCGCGCCGCCCGCGACAGGATCGTGGCGCATCGAGATCGTTCCGCCGGTGAAGACGAGGACGATCATCCGCAGAGGACGCTGCCGCCGTTCACATTGAGGATCTCGCCAGTGATGTGCCGCGCGAGATCGGAGCACAGGAACACGATGGGGCCGGCGATGTCGCGCGGATCGGCGATGCGACCGATCGGAATTCCCGCCGCGATTCGCTCGCGCCCGCCGTTGGCGAACGGCCGTTCGCACATTTCTGTGTCCACCCATCCCGGTGCGACGCTGTTCACGGTGATGTCCCGCCGCCCGAGCTCGGGCGCCAGGCTCTTCACCATCGAGATGATGGCGCCTTTGGTCGCGGCGTAGTCGGCGTGGTAGGCTTCCCCGCGTTGTCCCGCGGTGCTCGAGACCAGAACGATGCGGCCGTGATCATTCATCGCGCGAATCGCCGCGCGCGTCGAGTAGAAGACCGAATCGAGATTGTCGCCCACGGTGCGGCGCCACTGGTCGTGCGTCATCTCGCTCATTGGAACATCGTCGCACGGCCAGATGCCGGCGTTCGCGACGAAGAAATCGAGCCCGCCAAGTGATTCGGCCGCGCGCTGCACCAGCTCCTCGCCGCCGCGCTCGGTCGAGATGTCGGCGGCGTGCGCAACGGCCGCGATCCCGTGCGCCGCCGCCAGCGACGCAGCGAGGGCCTCGGCGTCGGCGCGACGATTCTTGTATCCGATCGCGACGTGCACGCCGTGCTCGGCGAACAGCTGAGCCGCGGCGGCGCCGATCCCGCGGGAACCGCCGGTGACGAGCGCTCGTTTGCCAGCGAGACCCTTCATAGCGCACGCTCCACGTATTCGCAGATGAGGTGCTCGATGCAGAGGTGCATTTCCTGCGCGCGGTCGGTCCTCGTGGTGGGGATCACAACCGAATGGTCCGCGATCTCGCGCAGGCTGCCACCGTCGCGCGCCGAAAATGCCAGCACGCGCACGCCCTTGGCGCGCGCCGCCTGCGCGGCGCGCAGCACGTTCGGCGAGTTGCCGCTCGTCGAGTGCACGACGAGCAGATCACCGCGCCGCGCCAGCGCCTCGACCTGCCGCTCGAACACCGAGTCGAAGCCGAGGTCGTTGCCGACGGCGGTCAGCAGCGAGGTGTCCGTCGTGAGCGCGAGCGCGGGATAGGCGCGCCGGTCGCGCATGTAGCGGACGACGTATTCCGTCGCCATGTGCTGGGCGTCGGCGGCGCTGCCACCATTGCCGCAAAAGAAGAGCGTGCCACCGGCGGCCACGGTCTCCCGCACCATCGCCAGCGCGGCCTCGAGTTGCGGTCCCATCTCGTCGGCAACACTCGACGCGAGCGCCGCCAGCTCACGCAGTCCCGCGGCGAAATGCTGCCGGACGTCAGAGTTCACGAATGGCTCGACTCGAAAGAGGTTAGGCCGGTCCGAGCACCAGCTCGCGCAGCCGGCGGATCATGTCGAGGTGGAGCTTGACCGGCGGAACGGGCAGGACGTCATCGTCCGCCAACAGGCGGCGGGCATTCTCGTACGTGAGGAGGTTCGCCGTCTCCTTCGTCGTCACCTCCTCGAGCCACTGTCGCGCCGTCTTGAGCGTTCGTTGATCGACGTGCGTGTCGCTCGCGAACAGATCGACCATGCCGCGCGCCAATAGTTCCTCCGCGAGCCGGTGCATGCGCCGAGGGCCGAGAATGGCCGTCACGTCCATCTGGATCACCGCTCCCGAGCCGCGCCACTTGGCCACGACGGCCACGCTGCACCCCCAATAACGCTCGGGGTGGGCGACGACCGGGACCAACCCGCTCATGCGGAGCCGCAACAGCTCTTTGGGAGCGGTCGGCGGGAGCCCCATGCGCGCGAACTCCAGGAGGCGCGCCGTCGACCCGCCGAGTCCGAGCCGTGGGTCGCTCAAATCGGCGCCCGGGGCGTCGAGCAGAATCTCGAACCCGCGCAGCAGCCGAGGCACGCCTGGCGCTGCCGCCGCGAGCTGCGCGAGCAGCGCGTCGTGGCGGTCGTGCGGCGCCTGCGGCGCACGGGACGCCTCGAGGTGCGGTGTGCACACCACGTCCGTCACGCCGTCGGCCGCGAATCGCCGCAGCACCTCGACCGAGGCGCCGATCGAGCGCGACCCATCGTCCACGCCGGGCAGCAGATGCGTGTGGACGTCGATCATGCTATCGCGAGGCCCGCGAGCCGCTGCAGTGCTTCGATCGCCCGCGGGGTAAGGGATTCGGGGCTCTCGCTCGCCGCCTCGAACGCGTACGTCACCAACGCGTCCACAGTCAACAGATCGAGCGCGGATTCGCGGCCCGCCGACGGACGTGCGACGAGAACCTGGAGCAGACGCTCGGCGCCATCGAGAAACACCGCGGTCGCGTCGTCGGCCGTCGCATCGAGCTCATCGCCCACCGCGCTGGTGATCCGGGCCGTCAACTGAGGCGGCGCGGGCGCGCGGTCGCGGAGCCAGTCGCCGACGCTCATACCGCCTGACTCAGCGCGATGCGCACGAGCTCGGGTGCGCGGGCCAGCGCGTCGGCAATGCGCGATGCATCCGGGATTCCGGCCTGCGCCATGTGCGGCTTGCCCCCGCCCCTTCCACCGGCGGCCGCGGCGATGTCCTTGATCAAGCCGTCGGCACGAACGCCGCGTTCGCGAAGATCATCGGTCACGACGACGACGACCGTGTTCTTGCCATCGTCGAAGCTCGCGGCGAGAACGCCGACCCCGCTGCCAAGTTTCTCGCGCACAGCGTCGCCGAGCGCCTGCAGCTCCCTCACATCGCTGGCGCGCACCACGCCGGTGACGAGTCGCGTCCCGTTGTCGCCGATCGTCTGCGCGCGGCCGAACAAGGTTTGAATCTGGTCGCCCCCGCCGCGCATGGCTTCCTCGATCCGGCGCTCCAGGGAGCGGCGCTCCTCGAGCAAACCGACGACGCGCTTTTCGACGCCGTCGACCGGAGTCTTGAGCAGTTCGGCCAGGTGCTGGAGCGTATTCGCCTCGCCGCGGAAGACTTCGTATGCGCCTGGCCCGGTGACGGCCTCGATGCGGCGCACTCCGGCAGCAACGCCGGTCTCCGCGATGATCTTGAACACGCCGATCTGCGCCGTGTTTCGAACGTGCGTGCCGCCGCAGAGCTCCATGGAGAATTCAGGAATGCTCACCACGCGGACGACGTCGCCGTACTTCTCGCCGAACAATGCCATGGCGCCCGCGGCGCGGGCCTCCTGGTACGGCAACTCGCGCGTCGTGACCGGCACGCTGCGCCAGATCTCGCGATTCACGATCGACTCGATCTCGGCGAGCCGGCTCGCGTTCACCGGCCCATGATGCGTAAAGTCGAATCGGAGCCGATCCGGCGCAACGAGTGAGCCCGCCTGATGCACCGCCTCGCCCAGCACCTGACGGAGCGCCGCATGAAGCAGGTGCGTGGCTGTATGATTTCGTTCGGTGTCGCGCCGTCGCTCGCTCGGCACCCGCGCCGCGACGCGCCCAAAGTGAAACGTGCCGACAAGCGTGCCGATGGCCGCCGGGCGGCCTTCGACCTTTTTCACGTCGTCGACCTGCACCCGCCACCCATCGCCTACGATCTCGCCGCGATCGGAGATCTGCCCGCCAGATTCGGCGTAGAATGGTGACTCTCGAAGCAGGACTGCCACGCGACCGTCCGCCAAATGCTTCACGGCCGTGACCTGCGTGTCGATCTCCACGACGTCGTAGCCGACGAACGACGATTCCGCGGCTCGAGCGTCGGGCGCCAGCTCCCAGTCCGCGAGATTGTCCAATCCGGCCGCCGCGACACCGATGCGCTTCGCCTTGCGCTCCTCCTGCGAGCGCCGGCGCTGCGCGTCGAGCGCGGCCTCGAAGCCCGCGATGTCCACGACGTAGCCGCGCTCCCGCGCCATGAGCTCCGTGAGGTCGATCGGGAAGCCGTACGTATCATACAGGCGAAACGCGTCGTCACCGCTGATCGTACCGCGAATGTCCGAGCCGCCATCGGCCGTCTGAAGGGGCGCAAGCTGCTCGAAGCGCGACAATCCGCCTTCGATGGTGTCCAGGAATCCCTGCTCTTCGACGCGTGTCGTGGCAAGGATGTGCTGCGCGCGGGTACGGAGCTCGGGATACACGTCCTGCATCGTGTCGATCACCGCCTGCACGACGGCGACCAGCGTGGGCTCCTTGCGCCCGAGCAGCCATGCGTGGCGCACGGCGCGGCGCAGGATCCGACGCAGCACGTATCCGCGGCCCTCGTTCGACGGGAACACGCCGTCGGCGAGGAGAAACGTGACCGAGCGCGCGTGGTCGGCGAGCACGCGAAACGATGCCGGATCGACCGGGTTGGCGACGACGTCCGATCCTCCGCGCCCGCCGCGAATCTTCACGCCGGTTCGCAGCTCGTTGCTCTCGCGACCCCAGTAGTCGATTCCGACCACCTGTTCCACGGCGGCGATCAGCGGCGCGAACAGGTCAGTGTGGAAGATGTTGGTCTCGCTCTGCATGATCGCCGCGATTCGGTCGAGACCCGCGCCGGTATCCACCGACGGCCTGGGAAGCGGCACGAGCGTTCCGTCGGGCTGTCGATCGTACTGCATGAACACGAGGTTCCAGAACTCGAGGAATCGATCGTTGTCCGAACCCTCGATGAACGCCTCGAGCGAGAACTCGTCGCGATCGAGCTCCGTCCATTCGCCCGTTGCGCCTTCCGGAAAGTTCCAGTCTCGCGCGACGTGCGCGACGTCGATGAAGATCTCCGAACACGGGCCACACGGCCCCGTATCGGCCATCTGCCAGAAATTGTCTTTGTCGCCGAGGCCGTAGATGCGCGAGTCCGGCAAGCCGGCGATCTCGCGCCACAACATACGCGCCTCATCGTCCGTGTGATGCACGGTCACGCGAAGGTGCTTCGGGTCGAGCTTCAGCTCGCCGGTGACGAACTCCCAGGCGAAGCGAATCGCGTCACGCTTGAAGTAGTCTCCGAACGAGAAGTTCCCAAGCATCTCGAAAAACGTGAGATGCCGCGCGGTGTGCCCGACCTGCTCGAGATCGTTGTGCTTGCCGCCGGCGCGCACGCATTTCTGGGACGTCGTTGCGCGACGCTCTCCGTCGGGCGGCGGCTCGAGCCCGAGGAACACCTTCTTGAACTGCACCATGCCCGCGTTGGTGAACAACAGCGTCGGATCGTCCGCCGGCACGAGCGATGAGCTGGCGCGAACGATGTGGCCGTTGCGCGCGAAATAGCTGAGGAATCGCGATCGGATCTCGGCGGCGAGCATGTTCGGGAATATACGTGAACTCGCAGCCGGAATCAGCAAAGCGAGATGCTAGCCGGTGTTCCCGATCACCGGCACGTCCGCGAGAACCTGGCGAAGGACGCGCTGAATGTCGTCGTTGTCGTAGCCGCGCCGCGCGAGAAAGCCGTACAGGCGCCGCTTCCGAGTGCCTTCATCGACCTTGGCGAGCGTGCGAAGCTTCTTGCGCGCCACGCGCTCGATGGACGCATCCTCGTCGATACCTTCGTCGCCGAACACTTGCTCGACCGCTCGATCGGCCGTCGACCGCGCCACTCCTCGTTTCGTCAGTTCTTGCTGAATGCGCCGGCGCGACAGCCCCGCGCCCACCGCCTTTGACCGCGCCAATTGCTGCGCGAAGTTCGCGTCGTCGAGCAGCCCAGCCGCCCGCAAGCGCTCGATTGCCTCGTCGACGTCCGGCTGCGGCTCGCCCTTCTTGATCAGCAGTCGCCGGAGTTCCTCGACGGCACGCGCGCGCGCCTCCAGCATGTCGAGCGCACGCTCGTAGGTCGATCGCTTGGGCTTGTTGGATGAGACCATCGTCGAAAAAGTAAGAACCGGGGAGCCGTAGCCTGTTCCGAAGGGAGTTTCCGGGTCCCATCGTCGCAGGACTACTTCTCCCCGGCCCGTATATGCCAGCCGGTGCGAAGTCGCGGCGCGGAGCTACTCCTCCACGACCTCGATGTCGTTGATCACCTCACGAGGGCCAACGCCCAGCAGCGTCTTGACCTTCTCTTCGACCTCGGTCATGAGCGCGGGCGTGTCCTTGAGATAGAGCTTCGCGTTCTCCCGGCCCTGTCCGATCTTCTGACCGTTGTAGCTGTACCACGCGCCCGACTTGTCGATGATTCCCGACTCGGCGGCGATGTCCAACACCAGACTGGCGTGGCTGATGCCTTCCGCGTACATGATGTCGAACTCGGCCTGCTTGAAGGGCGCGGCGACCTTGTTCTTGACCACCTTCACGCGGACGTGCGAGCCGACGACGTCCTCCTTGTCCTTGACCGGGCCGATGCGACGAATGTCGAGCCGAACCGACGCGTAGAACTTGAGCGCCTTGCCACCGGTCGTCGTCTCGGGGTTGCCGAACATGACGCCGATCTTTTCGCGCAACTGATTGATGAACACGACCGACGTTTTCGATCGGGCGATGGAGCCGGTCAACTTGCGCAGCGCCTGGCTCATGAGCCGCGCCTGCAGGCCGACGTGCGAATCACCCATGTCGCCCTCGATCTCAGCCTTGGGCACGAGTGCCGCGACCGAATCGATGACGACCACGTCCACCGCGCCCGAGCGCACCAGAATTTCGCAGATCTCGAGCGCCTGTTCACCGGTATCGGGCTGCGAGATGAGCAGCGCTTCCACGTCCACGCCAAGCTTTCTGGCGTACTCCGTATCCAACGCATGCTCCGCGTCGATGTACGCCGCGACGCCACCATTTCGTTGGGCGTTCGCTACGACATGCAAGCAGAGCGTCGTCTTGCCACTCGATTCCGGACCGTAGATCTCCGTGATGCGACCGCGTGGGATTCCACCCACGCCGATCGCCGCGTCGAGATTGATGGCACCGGTCGAAATCGATTCGACCCGGACCTTTTGGTCCGCTCCCAGGCGCATGATCGAGCCCTTCCCACAACTCTTCTCGATCTGCGCGATGGCCAGGTTCAACGCCTTCTTTTTGTCATCCTGCAAAGTCGACACAGCCATTTTCCACTCATCCTCTCGGTTAGTCGTAGTCCGCTCTGGCCATGCAGCGTAATCGTACGGGAAACGGGTCCGATTCGATACCCGAATAAAATACGAAAGCGGTGCTCCGGATTCAAGCTGATTGCGAGAGCGTGAACGCGTTCGCCACGTGTCGAATGCGCACCCGATCGCCCTGGAGCAATACCCCGATCACGTCGAACCGGTACGACTCACTGGGCCTCCCGTGGCGATCGATCCAGACTGACGCCGATCGCGCTAACTCCTTTTGCTTGGCCCAGTTCACCGCCTCGACGGGATCGCCGAACTCCCGCCCTCGCCGAGCTTTTACCTCGACGAACACCACCGTCCCGTCTCGCTCGACGACCAGATCGATGTCGCGATGGCCGTTCCGGAATCGGCGCTGGACGACCCTCCATCCGTGCCGCTTGAGCCATCGCTCCGCGATCCGTTCCCCGAGCTCGCCGAACTGCTGCGTAGCCGCTGACATGGGCCGAACCTAGAGCGGCTCGGTCCGCCGAGCATCACCGTTTGGACGCGGTCAGGATCATCTTCGCGCGCGACCGCACCGGCGCTCCGCGCGGCTTCCGGGCAGCGCCACTGACCTGTCTGGCTTCAGCGGGCGATTCGCGCCAGGGAGCTGACGTATTGGGCGCCACCGAGGGCCGGAACGTCGAGCGTGCTCCGTACCACGATCGGATCCTGCTTGGTGACCCAGAACAGGCCGCGCGACACGTCCGTGTGCACCGACACCACCCAACAGTCGAAGTCACCGGCGCCAACGTGAACACGATCTTCGCCGATCACCGCCAGCCTGGTCGGATACAACACCAGCCCGCTGAGCGAGAGCGATAGTGTCGTCGTGGAATCTTCCCACGCCGGTTGCAGCGGCAGGAGGCGGAGCACCGTCTCGAGCATCGCGGTGCTGGCAATCGTTCGCGGCGGCACGGCTCCGATCACCGAACGGCGACCCTGCGGCGCGCTCGCGCCCGCGTACACGGTGTCTCCCTGGAACTCGGCCGCGAGCTTCGCCTGGCCAATCGTGGAGCTCCAGTGCATCGGGCGAAGCGTGGCGGGATCGACGTAGAGCGAGTCGGCTCCAGGGACCGCGTCGCCAGTCCGGGTCTCGAGCAGCAACCAGGCGGGCGTCCCAGCGATCGCCGACTGGCTCACATTCACCGTGCGTGTGCCGAGTGGAGTGGTGGACGCGTCGCGTTCCAGGCTGGTTTCGTAAACAAAGATGCCCGGGCGAAGCGCCGCGACGTCGAGCGGCGGGCGGTGGACTGTCGTGTCGGCCTGCGCGTGCAGAACGGTGGCCGACGCCAGCAGTAGAATAATGAGGCGGCCGGGCACGCTACGCGCGCGGGCCACAGATTCGGTCCACTTCGTCGAGGCCGATGAGAACGTCTCGCGGCTTGGAGCCGTCCGGCGGTCCGAGAACGCCGGCCGCATGCAGTTGATCGATGATACGTGCTGCCCGCCCATATCCCACCTTGAGGCGCCGCTGCAGCAGTGAAGTCGAGCCTCCCTGATTCTGGACGACCACTTCCGCCGCCTCGCGGAACAACTTGTCGCGATCGCCGACGTCTCCACCTTCGCCGTCCGCCAGACCGGCCTCGAGTGCTTCCCGCTGGCGAACCGCCTCCAGAATGTCTGGCTCCGTCTCGATCGGCTCTTCCAGCACGAGGCCCTGTTCAGCCAGGGCTCGGCGTTTGGCGTCGCGTACTCCCTGATACCACTGCATGAGGCGTTCGGTGTCCTCGCTGGACAGGAACGCACCCTGGAGACGCGCCGGCTCGGACTTGCCGGGCGGAATGAACAGCATGTCCCCGTTCCCGAGCAGCATCTCGGCGCCCGAGCCGTCGATGATCGTCCGGCTATCCACCTGCGATGCCACGCGGAACGCGATCCGGCTCGGAAAATTTGCCTTGATCAGGCCCGTGATCACGTTCACGCTGGGCCGCTGCGTGGCGAGGATCAGGTGGATGCCGATCGCGCGCGCCTTCTGCGCCAGCTTGGCGATCGGTGTCTCGACCTCACCCTGGACGGTCATCATCAGATCCGCCATCTCGTCGATGATCACGACGATGTACGGCAGAATGCTTCCCTTGTACGTCGTGTCCTCGAAGGCGACGTCGGGCCGCCGTGGCAGCTTGAGCGCTGCGCCATCCTGCACGCGCTTGTTGAATTCCTGGATGTTCCGGCAGCCGTTCGCCGCCAGCAGCTCGTAACGCTCCTGCATCTCGAGCTCGGCCCACTTGAGCACTGAGGCCGCGTCCCGATTGTCGGTAATGACCTTGTGCCGCAGGTGCGGAAGCGTGTTGTACACCGACAGCTCGACCATCTTGGGGTCGACCATCAGGAAGCGAAGCGTCCTCGGCGTGTGGCGATATACGAGGCTCGTGATGATCGTGTTCACACAGACGGATTTTCCCGAGCCGGTCGCGCCCGCGATGAGCAGGTGCGGCATCTTTGCCAGATCCGCGATGACCGGTTTGCCCTCGAGGTCTTTGCCGAGCACGATCGGCAGTGCGGCACGCGCGGCCTGAAAGTCGCGCGTCTCGACCAGCTCGCGGAACGAGACGATCTCGGAGACCGGATTCGGCACCTCGATACCCACGGCTCCTCGGCCGGGGATCGGCGCCACGACGCGGATCGACTGCGCTCGCATGGCAAGCGCTAGGTCGTTCGAGAGGTTTGCGAACTGTCGGACCTTCACGCCCGGCGCCGGCTCGATCTCGAATTGCGTTACGACCGGGCCCGTGGTGCGACCGATCAACGTGCCATCGACGCGGAACGTACGGAGCGCCTCCATGAGCTTGACGCCCATGTCGTCGAGGCCTCTGTCGTTCGCGTCCGTGTTGCGGGGCGGCGGTTCCTTGAGAAGGGACGGCGACGGCAGATCCTCGCCGGTCACGTCGACGTACGCTGTGGCTTCGATGGCTGCCGCGATCTCGGCATCGTGCTCGGCGGCGGCTTCGGATCGTGACCGCTTCTTGCGCTTTCCGGAACCGCGCCCGTCCAGGTCGCCCGAAATGCCGGCGGCCGTCGCGTCGATCGCGGGCATTTCGTCCGGCGGCGGCTCGAGGGCGAGGGCGATGTCCGCCGCACGTTCGAGCTCTGCGTCCGCACCGGCCGATCGACGCCGGCGGCGAGACGGGAGCTCGACCGCGCCGTCTTCCGCCACTCCTTCACCGATCATCGGCACCGGCGGTCCGATCAAGGCACGAATGGGGTTCCAAGCGAGCGTCGCCGCCATCAGCGCCGATGCCGCCAGCGCCACGATGACCCACGCGCCGATCGCGCCGAACCAGCCCGACCACCACGCTGCGACGAGTCCGCCCCAAAGGCCGGCCACCGGGCTCGGCCCTTCGGGTCGCTGCGCAACGAGGCCGGTAAGGGCGAGCGCGACCGGCAAAAGCACGACCACGCCCGCGAAGAAGATCATCCACGAACGGTCCGTTCTCGACTCGAGACGGCCGAACAGGCGGAGTGCGTGCACCGCCGGTACGAGCGGAACGAGGAACGCCGCGGGCCAACCGAGCAAGCTCACCAATGGGCTGGCGAGCAGGCGACCGACCCAGCCAACGCTCGCCTCCACGCGCACGCCGGAGCGCACCTGCGCGACGGCGAAAGCGATGAGTGCAGCGGCGAGGAATACCGAAAAGAGCGACAGCGCGATGCCGAGCAGCTCGCGCTTGAGGGAGGAACTGCCCACTGATTTACCGCTCGCGGTCTGGTCCGAGCTTGGTGATCTGTCGATCCTGATACAACGGGATGACGGGGAAGGAATCAATCGCGGCGCACGCCTTCAGATCATCGCCGAACCCTGCCTCCTGCAGCGCCCGACCATGCTCCGAAGCTTCGAACAGTCGTAGCAAGTCGTGGTCGAACCTTCGATCGATCAGTGCGGATGCCTCCGCCGCATCGTTCAATTCGACGTCCGACAGCTGTTGCGACATGGTGTACACGTAGCGCCCGGCACATCCGGCGTCCTCGAGCGCGAATTGCCGCTCGCGTCCCGCGCACACCAGGGTTACGTCGGCCCCACCACGCAGCGCGGTCCGCAGCATCGTATGCACCGCAGTGTAGTTGACGTACGACGCAACGACCACGTCACGAGCGCCCGGAAGGCTGGTGATGGTCGCCGTGCCGTTGGTCGTGGTCATGAGGACCGTTTTGCCCTCGACCGCCGCCCGCGTGAACTCGCGCGGCGAGTTACCGAGATCGAATCCGGGAATCGGGCGCATCCTGCGCTCGCCGGTAAGCCGAACGTCGCTCCGCTCGAACGCCTTGGCCCGCATGACCGCTTCGTCGGGGCTTTCGACGGGCACCACCGCCCGCGCGCCGTTGGCCAGCGCGGCGGCAATCGAGCTCGACGCGCGCAGCACGTCGATCACGGCCACGACGCGTCCATTGAGCTCCGCCGGCGTCAGCGCGCTTGCGCCGAACACCACGTCGAGGCGCACCTACGCCGGCTCCTTGAACAGATCGGTCTCGCGTTCGAGGAATTTCGTGTCGACCTCGCCCGCGACGAAGCGCGGGTTCTGCATCACGCGAGCGAGGAACGGAATGGTCGTCGTCACGCCCTCGATGATAAAGCCGTCGAGCGCAACGTGCATTCGTGCGATCGCTTCCGCGCGGTCGCGGCCCTGACAGATGAGCTTGGCGAGCAGAGAGTCGTAGTACGGTGGAACCGTATAGCCGTCGTAGACGTGCGTATCGAGGCGGACGCCCGGTCCGCCTGGCGGATGAAAGGCGAGGATCTTTCCCGGCGACGGCTGGAAGTTGCGCGCCGGGTCTTCGGCATTCACGCGCACCTCGATTACGTGCCCTCTGAGCGGTGGCAGCTCGCTCACGCTGAGCTTCTCGCCCGCCGCCACCCGAATCTGTTCCTTGACCAGGTCGATGCCGGTCAGCATCTCGGTCACCGGATGCTCCACCTGGATGCGGGTGTTCATCTCCATGAAGAAATACGAGCCGTCCTCGTCGAGCAGCATCTCGATCGTGCCGGCGCCGACGTAGTCGATCGCCTTGGCGCCGGCCACGGCGGCATCGCCCATCTTCTTGCGAAGCGGCGGGGTCACCGCCGGGCTGGGCGCTTCCTCGATGAGCTTTTGGTGCCGGCGCTGCACCGAGCAGTCGCGCTCGCCCAGGTGGATCACGTTGCCGTACGTGTCGCCCAGGATCTGAAACTCGATGTGCCGGGGTCGGGCCAGATACTTCTCGACGTAGACGTCGCCGTTGCCGAACGCCGACAGCGCCTCGGAGCGCGCGAGTTGAAACGAGCGCGCGAAATCGTCCGGGTCGCGCGCCACGCGCATGCCTTTGCCGCCGCCGCCGGCCGCCGCCTTGATGATGACCGGAAAGCCGATCGCGCGGGCGAACTCGAGCGCCTCGTCGACGTCTTCGACCGGCCCCGGGGTGCCCGGCACGATGGGGACGCCGACCCGCATCATCGCCGAGCGCGCCGCCGCCTTGTCGCCCATCACGCGAATCTGATCGCCGGTCGGCCCGATGAAGGCGATCTTGGATGCGGCACAGATGTCCGCGAACTCCGCGTTCTCCGCCAGGAAGCCGTAGCCCGGGTGGATCGCGTCGGCGCCCGTGATCTCGGCCGCGGCGATCAGCCGCGGAATGTTCAGGTACGAATCCCGAGCCGGCGGCGGGCCGATGCAGACGTCGTCGTCGGCGAACCGGACGTGGAGGGACTCACGGTCTGCCTCCGAGTAGACGGCAACCGTCTGGACGCCAAGCTCGCGGCAGGCGCGGATCACGCGCAGCGCGATCTCGCCCCGGTTGGCGATCAGGACTTTGTTGAACATCAGTGCTTTTTAGGATCGCCTTCGAACCCCGACCACGACGTGTCGCTCGTCCCGGAGACGCCTTGCACGCGCAGCGCGAATTCGGCCGGGCTGGTGGCGTAGAACATCGCGCTCTCGTACGAGATGGCACCGCTCGAGTACAGCTGCATCAGCGACTGGTCGAAGTTCTGCATTCCGTACTGCACCGTGCCTTCCTTGATCAGCTCCGGAATGTTGAGCGCTTTCTCCATGTCGCGGATGTTGTCGCGCACCGCCGCGGTGTTGATGAGGATCTCGCACGCCGGGATCCGGCCGGCCATGTCCGCTCGCGGCACGAGCCGAAGGGAGACGACTGCGGCCAGCGCGCTGGCGAGCGAAAACCGCACCTCGCCGGCCTGATGCGGTGGATAGAACGACAGCACGCGATTGATCGTCTGCGTCGCGTCGGTCGTGTGGAGCGTCGAGAACACGAGGTGGCCGGTGTCGGCCGCCTTGAGCGCGGTGTCCAGCGTTTCGAGATCTCGAATTTCGCCGATGAGGATGACGTCGGGATCCTGACGCAGCACGCGCCGCAGCGCCTGGCCGAAGGTCGCCGTATCGGTGCCGACCTCGCGCTGGTTGATGTGGCTGTTGACGTCGCGGTGCAGGAACTCGATCGGATCTTCGATCGTGATGATGTTGGCTCGGCGGTGCTGATTGATGTGCTGGATCATCGCCGCCAGCGTCGTCGATTTTCCCGAGCCGGTCACGCCCGTGACGAGCACGAGGCCGCGCGGCTTCATCGCGATCTCCTGCAGCACCGTCGGCAGGTTCAGCTCGTCGATCGTGCGCGCCTGGTACGGGATGGCGCGCATCGCGTAGCAGAGCGAGCCACGCTGCTGATACAGGTTGACGCGGAACCGGCCGATGCCCGGCACGCCGATCGCGAAGTCGCACTCCTTCTCTTCGGCGAACATGTTGACCTGGCGCGGCGTCATCAGCTGCTCGGCGAGGCTCTTCAAGTCCTCGGGCCGGAGCGGTGGATGATCGATCGGCTCGAGCGCCCCATCGACGCGAATCGTCGGTGGGCGGCCCACCTTGAGGTGCAGGTCCGAGCCGTTTCGCCGGATCATCTCCTGCAGCACGGACTTGAAGTTGATGCCGCCATGCGATGGCGGCGCGAGTGGCGCGCCGGCGCCCTGCGTCTGCGTGGTATTAGCCATTGGGATCGATCTTGAACAGCACTTGGCCGTATTCGACGGGTTGTGCGTCTTCCACGAGGATCTCGCGGACCACGCCCGAGTATTCCGATTCGATCTCGTTCATGATCTTCATCGCCTCGATGATGCAGACGATCTGGCCCTTCGAGACGCGATCGCCGACCGACACGTACGCCTTGGCGCCCGGCTCGGGCGACTTGTAGAACGTCCCGACCATCGGCGACTTGACCTCCAGCCCGGCGGATTTGGCCGGCTCGGGCGCGGCCGCAACTTCCGGCTCGGCGACGACCGGCACCCCCTGCGCGGGCGACAGGCGCCCCGCCGGTGCCGCGGGCACCATCGTTTGCATCGGGAGCGGCGAGGCGACCTGCATCGCGCCACGCTGCTGCGGACTCTTGGAGATGCGGATCTTTATCCCCTTGTCCGAGGTTATCTCGATCGAGTCGACGGTGGATTCGTCGATGATGTCGATCAGCTTCTTGACGTACCGTAGATCGATCATAGGTGTGTTAGGGTCGCACCGCTCACCCGAGCTCGATCAGCTCGTGCGTGAATCCCGTGAGGATCCTCGGACCGTCCGCCGCGAGAAACACGTCGTCCTCGATGCGCACGCCGCCCCATCCTGCCCGGTAGATCCCCGGCTCGATCGTTATTACCGCACCCTCGGCGAGCGCGCCGTCCGCCGTGCGCGCCAATCGCGGCGCTTCGTGCACCTCCAACCCCAGACCGTGGCCCAGGCTGTGCCCGAACAGCTCGCCGAATCCGCGCTGCTCAATGTAGTCTCGCGCGATTGCGTCGGCATCCCGTCCGCTCATCCCGGCGCGCACCTGTCGCGAAGCGCTCTCGTTCGCGGTGCGCACGATGTCGTAGATCTCGCGTTGCTCGGACGCGGCGTGGCCGACGACAAACGTTCGCGTCACGTCGGCGCAGTACCCGCCGAGTTCAGCGCCGAAGTCCAGCAAAAGGAACTCGCCGGCCGCCACGCGCCGTTCCGTCGACCGTGCATGCGGGAGCGCCGAGCGCGGACCAGAGGCGACGATCGACGGGAATGGAAAGCCCTCACTGCCCTCATCACGCAGCGCCTTCTCGAGCACACCCGCGATCTCGAGCTCACTCATCCCGGCCCGTACCTGCGGCAGCGTACGCTCGAGCGCGCGCGTGGCGATCCCGTTCGCGGTTTCGATGAGGGCAACCTCGTGCTCGTCCTTGCGCTCGCGCAGCGTCTCGACCAGGTCGAGCGTGGGACGCCACTGGCAGCGTGCTCCCGCCTCCAGCAGTCGCTGAAAGTCGCGGTGCAGCAGATGCGCTGACTCGAAGCCGGCGACCTCCACATAGGCCAGCTGGCCGAGCTGCTGCCACAAACCACTCCACAGGCTTTGCGGCTCGATGACGATGCGCGCGAGATCGCCGACTTCTTCGGCAACCTGCGTCTGATAGCGAAAATCCGTGATCAGCACGACGTCGCGGTGCGTGACGAACAGCAAGGCGCTCGACCCCGAGAAGCCCGTGAGATAGCGAATGTTCGGCACGCTCGTCACGAGCAAGCCGTCCACGTGCGCGGCCGTGAGGCCGTCAGCAAGCGCCGCGATGCGCCGCGCGCGCGCTTCAGACACGGGCCGCGAGGGAGCGAGTCAGACCGCGGAGCGCCAGCTCGTAGCCGTACGTCCCCAATCCGCAGATCACGCCGACTGCGGCCGGCGCGAGCATGGAGTGCCGCCGCTCCGGCTCACGCGCGTACACGTTCGTCACGTGTACCTCGACGTACGGTACGTCGATGGCGGTCAGCGCGTCCCGAATGGCGATACTCGTGTGCGTATATGCGCCCGCGTTGATCACGACGCCGTCGATGCGGCCGCGCAACGAGTGAATCACGTCGATGAGGTCACCCTCGCCATTGCGCTGGGCGAACTCGAGGTCGGCGCCGATCTCGCGCGCCACGTCGCGGAGCGCGTGCTCGACGTCGGCGAGCGATTCCCGCCCATAGAGCGCCGGCTCGCGCGTGCCGAGCAGGTTGAGGTTCGGGCCGTTGAGGACGGCGATCCTCACGTCTTCTTCAACCCGTTGAGCCACGCATTGAATTGCGCGATGTCCTCGCCGCGCTCGGCCGGCTCGCGGCCCGCCTCGACCTCGCCGCCGCCAGCGCCTTGGCCCAGCTCGTCGCTGAAGAACTGGTCGAACGAAAACGCGTCGGCGTCGTCGCGGCGTGGCACGGGCGCATTTGCCTTGAACACGTGGTCCAGGGAGAGTTCGCTCGATGCCTCGTGCGCCGGAACGCCGCGAATCGGCGTCGGCTCTGGCCAGTCCCCGAAGGCTTGTGCCAGCGCGTCTGCCGCGGAGCGGTCCTCGTCGCTTGGCGCCGCGTTCGAGAACAGCGCGTCGATCGAGCCGGTGACCGAGTCCGACGGCGCGGCGTTCGGTGCCTCGAGCTCGGACTCTGCCTGCGCAGCGGCTCCCTCCGACGCCGACTCCTCCGGCCGGCGTGCAATCACCCGCCGCAGGAATTCGCGGATCGTCTGCCCAGCCACGGCCGTGGCGGGAGTGCCGTCGGCTCCGAGCGGCTGCGGCTCCCAGGTCGTCTCGTGAGACTTCCCGTAGATGCGCTGCTTGACGTCGCGAATCCGATCGTGCAGGCGTGCGTCGCCCGGATTGTGGGCGAGCAATTTCTCGTAGATGTCGAGGGCGCCGGCCCAATGGCCCTGCTGCATATACAAGTTGGCCATCGTTTCGG
Source organism: Gemmatimonadaceae bacterium (assembly GCA_035492735.1). Classification (GTDB taxonomy): domain Bacteria; phylum Gemmatimonadota; class Gemmatimonadetes; order Gemmatimonadales; family Gemmatimonadaceae; genus JAQBQB01. Next base: position 39,403 of record DATJIZ010000036.1, read on the forward strand.
TCACGAACACTTCATCGCTCGCAGCGTGTTCCGGCTCGGGCTCGGCCTCGGCCGGCGGCTCCGAGGACGAAACGGACGTCGTCGCCAACGGTTCCATTTCCAGCGCGGGCTCAGGCGAGAATTCAGCGACCAGCGCGGGCTCGTCCGACGGCAGTCCGAGTTTGATGTCGCTCGCCAGCTCGATCACCGGTTCCGGCTCGACCGGTTCGGGCTCGGTCACCGATTCCAGCTCGGTCGACAGTTCCGGCTCGATCGTCAGCTCGGCGAACGCCACAATCGGCAACTCGGGTGAAGGCTCGGGAACCCCATCGGCCGAACGCTCGGCAGGCGGTTCGGCCATGGGCTCCGGAATCTGCGCGCCCGCCGATAACTCCGGCTCGAACTGGAGGTCAGGCTCGTTCGCCGTGATCGGCCCGCTGTCCTCGAGACTCACGACTTCCACAAATTCGCTCGCGATCGCCGGCTCCGCGGTCTCGCCGTGCGCGGCCGGCAGGTCGAATGGCGATTCGCCTGACGATTCGCTCTCGTCGAGGTCGATCGTCGGGAGACCGTCCAGCGGCAGATCTTTCAGCTCCGCGCCGGCCGCGTCGGTGGCACCCGCCGCCGCTTCGACCTCGTCGGAAGCTTGCTCCGTCGCTGCCGCGCCAATGGAAAAATCGTCCAGGTCGAGCAGGTCCTCAGTGGCCGGTTCAGCCGAACCGGCGGCGGCATCCAACACCAGTCCGACATCGTTGTCAGCAGCCGTGGGTGCAGCTCCCGCGTCCGCCGCGTCCCCGGCCGCATCGGCGAAATCGGGCTCTCCGACCGTTTCGCTGGGCGTCGGCTCCTCGAAATCGATCGTGCGGTCGAAGCCCTCGAACGGTTCGTACGTCTGCGGTGCAGCTCCGGCAGCGGTAGTTGGACCGGGCTCGGCAAGTTCGCTCGTCGCGCCCGGTGCGGCTGGTGGTTCCGCGGCATGCGCGCTTTCCGATGCGCTCGCGATGACCGGCTCGACCGCGCTCGGCGCAGTCGGTTCGGGGATTGGCGGCGGAGCTTCGCCGGGCGCCGCTTCCATCGACATCAGCACCTGCGCGATTTCGTCGTTCCGAGGATCGGACTCCAGAACGCGCTGATACCAGAACCGCGCGACGTCCATGTCGCCGGCCTGGCGCGCGATGTCGCCGAGGTGCCGCAGCGCGATGAGGTTTTCCGGATCGAGCGACAGCGCCGTCTCGAACACCGCCTTCGCTTCCTCGTCACGTCCAAGCTCGAACAACGTTTGGCCGTACACGATGTGGCCGCTCATGTGGCCAGGCTGCTGCGGCAAATACTCCTGGCAAATGAAGACAGCCTGCTCGAGGTCGCCCGCCTTTCGGAACTCATTCGCGAGCGGAGCGAAATATCGACGGGGGTTCTCGTCGAACTTTTTCCGGAGCTCGTCGATGCGAGCGGAACTCGCCATTGAATGCCCTTCGGTCAGACGCGCGAGGGGCCGAAGCCCGGTTGGAAAAATGAATGCGGATTATACATACCGCGGACGGCGGGAGTCAATCAGAAGTCACATCCTCACTTGATTTTAGCCCGTCTTGGCCCCTAACTTCACGAGCTTGTTCCGGCTGCAATTCCCTTCCCTTTCCGCGCTTCGGAGTTCCATCTCGTGCTGCAGCAGATGCGGAGCCTGGCGAAGTACATCTGGGTGCTCGTCGCCCTGGTCTTCGTCGGCGGCTTCCTTCTTTACGAAACGTCGGGGTTGATGGGCCGTACGCCCGTGACCTCGACCACCGCCGTCGCCGTCGTCAACGGCCAGGAGATCCCATATCGGGATTTCCAGGCCCGGGTGCAGAACGAAGTCCAATCCGAGCAACAACGGTCGGGGCGCTCGCTCTCGCAGGACGACACGAAACGCATCGAGAACGCGGTGTTCGATCAGATGGTTGCCGAGGTGTTGCTGGCCGATCAATACCGGCGTCGTGGCATCGTCGTGACAGACGACGAGGTTCGTGAATTCGCGCGCTATGCGCCGCCGCCCTGGATCACGAATGCACCAGAGCTCCAGACGGACGGACGGTTCGATCCCGATAAGTATCAGCGCTTGCTCGCCAGCCCACAGGCACGGCAGAGCGGGCTCCTGCTGCAGCTCGAAGCGTATTATCGGTCCGAGATCCCCCGCGAGAAGCTGCTCGATCAGGTCTCATCCGGGGTCTACGTCACCGATGCGGAGCTGTGGCGCGCCTGGCGTGACCAGCACGACAGTGCGCAGGTGAGCTACGTCACGTTCGCTCCGGCGGTCGATCAGGCCGCGATCAAGGCCGTGAGCGACGACGACGCGCGCGCGTACTTCAATCAGCACAAGGACGAGTTCAAGAGCACTGGTCGCGCGGTGCTCTCCGTGGTGATCATTCCGCGCCTGATCACGGCGGCTGACACGGCGGCGGTGCGCGCCCACGCGCAGGCGCTTCGCGACTCGATCGCCAAGGGCGAACAAAAGTTCGAGGATGCCGCGAAGCGGGAATCGGTTGATAGCGTGTCGGGCGCGAACGGCGGTGATCTCGGGGCCGCACCGGGGTCGCGCTACGTGCCCGAGTTCACCAAGGCGGCGCAGGCGCTCAAGCCTGGCGAGATCTCGCAGCCGGTCCTCTCGCCCTTCGGCTTCCACATCATCCGCATGGACAGTCGCAAGGGAGACACACTCTCGCTCCATCACATCCTCCTGCGCATCGAGCCGAGCGATACGGCAACGACGCGCATCGATCAGCTCGCGGACACGCTGTCGCGTACAGCCGCCTCCAGCGAGCAGGGGTCGAAGCTCGACAGCGCGGCAAAGCGGCTCGGTCTCAAGGTCGTTCGCGCGGAAGCGGTCGAAAACGAGCCGGCGACGTACAACGGGCAAGTCGTGCCCAGCGTGAGCGCCTGGGCATTCGGTGGTGCCCGACCGGGCGAAACGAGCGAGCTGTTCGACGACGAGAACGGCTACTACCTCGCGCGGCTCGACTCCCTCCATGCGGGAGGCGACGTCACCTTCGAGAGCGTGCGCGACCAGGTCCGCGCGCGAGTCGCGCAGGAGCACGCCGTGGACAAGATCATGCCCGACGCCCAGAAGCTCGCCGCCGCCGCGGCGGCGAGCTCGCTCGAAGCCGCCGCGCAGCAGGCCGGCAAGAAGGTAGAGCAGAGCCCGATGTTCGCGCGCGGCTCGGTCGTTCCGGGACTCGGACAGTTCACCGAGGCCGTCGGCGCGGCGTTCGCCCTTCCCGTGGGAGCGGTGAGTCAACCCGTGCGAACGGCCAATTCCGCTGACGTGATCCGCGTCGACAAGCGCGTCCTGGCCGACAGCGCGGCGTGGGTGGCGCAAAAGGCCGCGCAGAAGGCGTCTCGGCTGCAACAGCTGCGCGATCAGACCGTGCAGATGTTCCTGCAGGATCTTCGAAAGTCCGCCAAGGTCGAAGATCGCCGAAAGGAGATCAACGCGGCGCTTCGGCGGCAGCAGGTCTGACGACGCGAGCGTCTTGATCCGGAGCGCGAGCAAAGGGCGGCCCGAAAGGGCCGCCCTTTGTCATGGAACCGATGGAGGTCGCGCTGCGGCGAACGTGCCTAGATCAGCCGCTTGGGTTCCGGCCGAGCCGCTTCGTCCTCGGCCCGCCGCGACGATACCGGCTCGCCGGCGGGCAGATGCTCGCCGCTACGCGGCTGCTCGCGGAGCGCATCACGAATCGGCTCGCGAATCTCCCGGTCCGCATCGCTGATGTTCTTCTTGAATTCGCGGATACCCTTGCCGATCGACGCACCGATTTCCGGAACTCGCCTGGCGCCAAAGAGCACCAGCACGATGATCAGGATCATCAGCAGTTCGGTGAAACCCAGATTGCCGAAATTCATACCTTCTCCTAGAAGAGCGATCGAGCGATGAGGTAGGCGACCAGCACGCCGACCAGGCTCAGTATTGAAACATCGATCGCAACGGGCCCTAACGCAAACCTGATGATGACGAGGTCAATCGGCAACGGGCCGACTGATGCGGTTACCCCCGCCGTCAAGAATTCTTTCGCGGCACCGGCCGGGAATAGAATGCGCGCAGCCTGCTGCATCGCACCGCCGGCAATGAAGCCGAGCGCAAGCACCATGGCATGAAACCCCGGACGGTGCTTGGAGGATCCGCGTGGTGGCATTTAGGATTGCCGATCCATGACGTAGGCGATAGCGTCGGTGAGGGACGACCGGACAGGACCCTGGGGAAGGACGCGCAACGCACGCAGAGCGTCATCGGCGAACTGCTCGCCACGCTGCCGCGCGTACTCGATTCCACCCGCCTCGGCGACGATCGCGATCGCGTCCGAGATGAGCTCGTCACCGGGGTTTTCGGTGGCAAACAGCTCGTCCACGCGGGCTCGGCCCGGTGCCGACATGTGCTGGAGCGCCGCGATGAGCGGCAAGGTCACCTTGTGCTCGCGCAGGTCGAGGCCGCCCGGTTTTCCCGTCTTGGTCTGGTCGCCCATGTAATCGAGCAGATCGTCCGCGATCTGAAACGCCACGCCCAGACGGTCGCCGTACTCCACCAGCGGCTGTCGAAACTGTGGAGCGCCGCACAGCGCGCCGCACTCGCAGGCGCCGGCGATGAGGGACGCGGTCTTGGCGCGAACGAGGCGATAATACTCGTCTTCCGTGAATGCGAGCGCGTCTACGGCGCCAAGCTGTCGCATCTCACCGATCGTCAGCTCGTTCGCGACATCGGTCACGACGCGAATCAGCTCGAGATCGCCGAGACCGACGAGCGCTTTGAGCGCCCGTGAATAAAGAAAGTCTCCCATGATGACGGAGACCTGGTGGCTGAACAGCGCGTTGACCGTGGGCAGGCCACGACGCAGCACGGAGTGATCGACGGAATCATCGTGCACCAGCGTCGCGAGGTGCATCAGCTCCACGATTGCCGCGAGCGTCACGCTGCGCGGTTCCGGGCCGTCCGCCGCCGCGCTGGCGAGGAGGGTCAACGTCGGGCGGAACATCTTGCCGCGCATCTGAAGAAGATGCGCGCTCACCTCCCGGATGATCGGCAGGCTGTCCGTCACGATGCGGTGCATCTCCGAAACCACATCATCCAGCCGGTCCCGCACGGGAGCCTGGATGTCGCGCAGCGCGCGCGAGCCTGGCGTTCGAGCGCGGGCGACTGCCCCGCTCACTGCCACACCCGTTCGACGGCGTGCATCCGATCGGCGACGTCTCGGAATTGGATGTCGAGCACGAATACCCGTTGGTAGTAGTCCAGCGCCTCGGCAGGATTGTTCTGCAGCTCGGCGGCGCGACCGAGCCAATATAAGATACCGACCAACTGGTCTTCGCTGGCTCGCTCGTGCAGCGCGCGGCCGAGAATGGACGACGCAAGCTTGAACTGGCCCTTCTCCAGAAAGCACTGACCCAGGGCTTCATACGCCGGAAGCCGATTCGTCGGATTGCCGAGCGCCTTCTGGAACTCGGCGATCGCTTCGTCGAGGAGGCCCATCTCCTTGTACGCGATCGCCAGGTCGTAATGACTCTGGTAGTCTTCGGCGGCGACGTTCTCGAGGATGCCTTGCTTGAATTTGCGGAGCATCTCGGCGAAGTCCGCCTGTTCGTCGCCGGTCGGCTCGTCGTCCGGCACCACCATGCGCGTGTCTTTGGGCGCCTCGGCTTCGCGCAACCACTCGCCGAGGTTGACGAAGCCGCCGGCGTGTTGATTCGTCGTGGCGCCACTCTCGTTCCATGGTCTGGACGACACGGCCGGGCGCTCCTCGCGATACGCGGGCCGGTCCGCCGAGAATTCGATCGCAGCCGTGGTCGTCGGCGTCAACGAAATGTCCGGCGTGCCACGCAACAGCGCATCGAGTCCGGCACGGGCGCGCGGCTCGTCAGGCGCCAGGTCGAGCACGCGCTGATAAATCGTGCGCGCCTTGTCTGGCTGGTCCGACCGGAACAGCACGTCCGCGAGCGCCACATAGGCTTCGATGAGGCGCGCGCGGTCGTTCGTGCGGAACGCGTACTCGACGCGCTTCTGATGGTGCTTGATCACGTCGGGCTCGAGGCGAGCGATCTCCTCGGCAATCGATGCCGCGAGCTCCAGGTCACCACTGCGCTCGGCGCCTGACATCGCCGTCTCGAGCTCGCCGATCCCTTGCGCGCGCTCGCCCGCGGCAAGCATCAACTCGGCGAGATCGCGTCGCAGTCGCCAGTCGTTGGGCGAGTCATCGACGCGGGCGCGCAGCACTTCCACCGAGTGGGCCGCCTCGACCGTAGCGCGGCGAGCGACGGAGGGCGTGGGGAGGACGATCAGCTCGTCGTCGTCATCGCTCTCGTCCGACTCCTCGTGCAGATCGGTTTCCTCATCTTTCTCCCCGTCGACTTGCACGAGGGGCAGACCCTCGAGCGGCACCTCATCTTCATAGCCCGGCTCGGTCGGAGTGGGCTGCGCCCCGTCGAGATCGAGCAGATCGAAGTGCGCGACAGCCGGGTCGGCTTCGCCGAGGCCCGTTGGCTCGAGACCGAGGATCGAGTCCGACGAGATGATCTCGAGCGGCGGCGAGTCGTCTCCCAATCGCGTGACGCCGTCGAGCGCGTCGCCGACCGAATCCGCGTCGGCGAAATCGCCTTCATCGGCAGAGTTCGCGGAGCCAGCGAGTCCCGCCGCGTCGACGCCGGTCGCGTTGCCGAAATCCAGCTCGTCGAGATTCGCCTCGATGAGGTTCTCGTCAAGCTTCTGGTCGAGGCGCTCGTGGAGAACAGCGTCTTCGGCGAGGTTCTCACCGAGAAGGCTGTCCGCGACGAGACTCTCGTCGAGCAGTCCCGCCTGTTGGTCGGACACTGCCTCCGGCTCGGGCACCGGCATGAGCCGTGGCGGCGGCGCGAACTGGTGTGCGGCCCCCGGATGCTGCGGCGCCGCTGGGTGCGGGACGGATGGTGGACGTGGCGGCCGGTCGTCGTCGTCGAGGTCGAGGAAGATCAGGCCGGAGCTCGTCGTTTCCGACTGCAGGCGCGCGGAGCGCGGCTCGACCGTCGGATCGATCGCGCGCATTCGCTCGAGGAGTTGCTTTGCTTCGACGTGCCGACCCTTTCGATCGTAGCGCTCGTAGAGCACCTGGAACTGTTCGATCGCCTCCTCGCCCCGGCCGGCCCGCACGAGCTGATCGGCGAGCATCATCCGGATCTCGTGTTGATCGGGGCAGAGATCGGCGAACTCGGTCAGCGCGCGAAACGCTTCGTCGACGTTGCCGGCCTTCTGCATGCGGTCGGCGTACTCGAGGAAGTTGGTGCGCGCTTCGTTCGTGAACCCCTTCTGCGCGCTGATTCTTCCAAGCTTGTAGTAGACCGACGCACGTCCCGGCGAGTAGCGCAGGATCTTGTTGCACAACGCAATCGCGTTGTTGAAGAAGCCCGTGTCGGCATACCGGTCGACGGCGCGCTCGTAGTAGTCGACCGCGTCGGCCACGTTGCCTTGCCGGAGCATCAGGTCGCCGACTCGGTTGAACAGCGCCACGTCCAGTTCGGCGGCGTTCTGATCAAACGATTCGAGAAGCTTGACGTAGACGGCGATCGCCTTGTCGAACTGCCTTTTCAGCTCGAAGTCAGCGGCCTGCTTCTTCAGCTTTGCGACCTGGGACATCAGAGTCTGGTGGGTTCGAACGGGAAGAATCGGCCACGCCCGACCCGGGGTAGGTGGAGGCTTAACATAGACCTAAGTCTCTCGCGTGACAAGGTTTGCCGCCCACGAACGTGGCCACGCATCGGTTGTCGCCGTACCAATAAGGGACGTCTCGAAGGTCATCGACGTCAAACAATGCCAAGTCAGCGGCGAACCCGGGCGTGATCTGGCCGATACGATCCGCCATCCCGAGGGCGGCAGCTCCGTTTACGGTCGCGGCGATCACGGATTCGGCCGCACTCAGATGTAGCTGACTCACACCAAGTGTGAGGATGAGCGGCAGGTTGGGCGTGGGTGAGGTGCCCGGGTTGAAGTCGGTCGCCAACGCGACCGGGACGCCGCTCGCGATTAAACGCCTGGCGGGAGCGCGCGCGGACTTTCCAAGAAACAACATCGTGCCCGGCAGAAGCGTGGCGACGGTCGAGCCTCGGGCAAGCGCGGCGATGCCGGCGTCGGAGATCGCGGCCAGGTGGTCGGCGGACGTCGCCGCCAGCGATGCCGCCAATTCGGCGCCGCCCGACGACGTGAGCTCGTCGGCGTGCAGCTTGAGGAGCAGGCCGGCGCGGCGCGCGGCGTTGAGGATCGTTCTGCTCTCGTCCACGGTGTACACGCCAGTCTCGCAGAACACGTCGGCGAACCGGGCGAGCCCATTCCGGGCGACGATCGGAATCATGTCGTTGACGACGATTTCGATGTACGCCGTGCGCGCCGTTGCCGACGTCCGGTACTCGACCGGAATCTCGTGCGCACCGAGGAACGTGGCGACGATTCGGACCGGGAGCTCTCGCCGCAGCCGATCGATCACGCGCAACGTCTTCAGCTCGTCATCGAGTGAGAGACCGTACCCGGACTTGACCTCGATCGTGGTGGTGCCGAACGCCGCGAGTCGCATGAGCCGCCGGCGCGCGAGCTCGAACAGGGTCTCTTCGCTTTGCTCGCGCAGATCACGCACGGAGGCATGAATGCCGCCGCCGCGTCGCGCGATCTCCATGTAGTCGAGACCCGCGGCGCGCAGTTCCTGCTCGTCCGATCGCGCGCGTCCGAACACGCCGTGCGTGTGCGAATCGACCAGCCCGGGCATGAGCACGCCGCCCCGGCAGTCGACTTCGCGTGCGTCACGGTAGGTCGTCCGCAGCTCGTCGATCGGACCGATGGCGGCGATCACTCCCTGTACGACCGACACGGCCACGCCGCTCAGCGCGGCAGCGTCGGCCATCTCCGGACCGCGCCGTCCGCGCGCGGGGCCCGCGCACGTGACGACCTGCCGCGCATTGGCGAAGATGAGAGTCTCGGCATCGGCCGCGTGCCGATCCGGCTCGGCTTCGACGTTCACGCTCATCGTGCCATCACGTCGCGGATGCGCGACAGGCGAAGCGGTGCTTGCGCTTCGCCACGGCAGGCATAGTAGCAGGCATTGCAGTCGATCGGCTGATACTGCCGGAAATCGCGCCAGTGAAAATCGGTTGGAAAATCGGGGCAGCGCTTGACGTGGCCCGTCGGATCGATGTGAATCGTGCGAATGCCCGACCGACACGGCTCGCGCATCTCGCCGCGAAGATAGCGTGGAATCTGCTCCAGATAGTAATCGGAGTTGGTGATCACGCCCCGGTGTCGCCGCTTGAGCTCGAGGAGACCGCGAACCACGTCGTCGATGGCACCGGCCTGATCGGGCTCGAGAAGGAATTCCCGGTTGCCGTTCTTGGCGTCGGTGTAGACGCTGAAATTCACGCCGGCGCCCAGCGCCCGGGCGGTATCGACGATCGGCACGAGCTGGTCGAGATTGTCCTTCTTGATCACGGTGTTGAAGCGAATGTTGTCGATGCCGTTCGCCCGCATGGCCGGAATGACGGCGAGAATCCGCGACGTGAGCCCCGGGATCCCGCGCGCGCGATCATGGCGCTCGTCCAGGTAGTCGAGCGAGATGTTGAACTGGTTGACGCCCGCGTCCCAGAGCGATCGCGCGCGCTCCACGCTCAGCATGCCGCCGTGCGTGATGAGCGTGATGTACTTGAGCGAGATCGCCGCGTCCACCTCGGCGATCAATTCCTCGAGGTCGCGCCGCAACGTCGGTTCGCCGCCGGTGAAGGTGACGAGCATCGGATTGAAGTAGCGGGCCGCTTCGGCGTACGTCTTGAGCTCGGCCGACCGGGCCGAGGCGTCGGTCTTCCAGTAATCGCAAAAGCCGCAGTGCGCGTTGCAGCGCAGCGTCACCTCGAAGTGCACGAGCACCGGACGCCGCCGGACCGTGAGCCATGCGTACTTGCCAAGAAAGAGTGCGACGTGCCAGGGCTTGAAGCGCGATGAGAGCACCGAAGAATGCGCCGCGTTGGTGGATCAGCGTTCGATGCGTCAGCGACGCGCGATCGCGACGATCATGCGTCGCGCGCCGCCGGGCCGCGCATGGGAAGCTGAATGCCCTGTTCCTCGGCCGTGCGCAGCGCGATCTCGTACCCGGCATCGGCGTGCCGGGCCACGCCAATCCCCGGATCGTTCGTCAGCACGCGCTCGAGACGGACGCGCATCTCGGGCGTGCCGTCGGCCACGATGACCTGGCCCGCGTGAAGCGAGTTTCCGATGCCGACGCCGCCGCCGTGATGGAACGACACCCACGACGCGCCGCTCGCGGTGTTGAGCAGCGCATTGAGGATCGGCCAGTCGGCGATCGCGTCGCTGCCGTCGCGCATTGCCTCGGTTTCGCGGAACGGCGAGGCGACGCTGCCCGTGTCGAGGTGGTCTCGACCGATCACGATCGGCGCCGACAGCTCGCCGCACGCGACCAGATCGTTCAGCGCCACGCCGAAGGCGGCGCGCTCTCCCTGCCCCAGCCAGCAGATGCGCGCCGGCAGCCCCTGGAAGTGAACGCGCTCTCGGGCGATCGTGATCCAGCGGCGAAGGTGCTCGTCGTGCGGGAAGAGCTCGAGCACAAGCTCGTCGGTGCGCGCCAGATCGCGCGGATCGCCCGAGAGCGCCACCCAGCGGAACGGTCCCTTCCCCGCGCAGAACAGCGGCCGGATGTATTCGGGAACGAAGCCGGGAATCTCGAATGCATCGCGAACGCCGTTGTCCAGGGCGACCGTACGGATGTTGTTGCCATAATCGAACGCGATCGCACCGCGCTTCTGCATCGTCAGCATCGCGGTCACGTGCTCGACGATCGACGCGTTCGCCCGCCGCACGTACTCTTGCGGGTCCAGCGCGCGCAATGCGAGTGCGTCCTCGAGCGACATGCCGCGCGGTACGTAGCCGTTGAGCGTGTCGTGGGCGCTCGTCTGGTCGGTGAGCACGTCGGGAGTGACTCCGCGACCAACGAGCTCGGGAAGCACGTCGGCTGCGTTCCCGACGAGCCCTACCGACAGCGCCCGTCTCGCGGCGGTCGCCTCGCGAATCCAGGCGAGCGCCTCGTCGAGGTCGCGGGTCTTGCGGTCGCAGTAGCCGGTGTCGAGCCGCTTGTCCACGCGTGACTCGTCGACCTCGACGGCGAGCATGGCACCGCCGTGCATCGTGGCGGCGAGCGGCTGCGCACCGCCCATTCCGCCGAGTCCGGCCGTGAGCACGAAGCATCCGGCGAGCGAGCCATTGAAGTGCGCGCGGGCCACGGCGCCGAAGGTCTCGTACGTCCCCTGAAGGATGCCCTGTGATCCGATGTAGATCCACGAACCCGCGGTCATCTGGCCGTACATGATCAGGCCCAACCGCTCCAGCTCGCGGAAGTAGTCCCAATTGGCCCAGCGGCCGACCAGATTGCTGTTGGCGATCAGCACGCGCGGCGCAGACGCGTGCGTCCGAAACACGCCGACCGGCTTGCCGCTCTGAATCAGCAGCGTCTCGTCGTTGTCCAGCCGGCGCAGCGTGGCGACGATCGCATCGAACGCTTCCCAACTGCGCGCGGCCCGTCCGGTCCCGCCGTACACCACCAGATCATCCGGCCGTTCAGCGACCTCGGGGTCGAGATTGTTCATGAGCATCCGCAGCGCCGCCTCCTGCTGCCAGCCCTTGCACGAGAGGGCGGAGCCCCGGGGCGCGCGGACTGTTCGCGGCTCATGCCGGGCGTCCCTCGCCGGCTCGGTCATCATCGAAGACATCGTCAACTCACCATGATCGGAGCGGAGATCTCGTCGTCCTGGAGGGCTTGCGCCAGCCGCTCGATGTCGCCTGACAGCACACGGTCGCTGCCGAGCGGCGGCACGAGCGCACGGATCGCCGCGTGCGCGCGCGCCACGCCGCGCCCGGGCTTGAGCGGCGCGCGATAATCCACGCCCTGCGCCGCGCACATCAACTCGATCGCCAGCACGTACCGTACGTTGCGCACGACCCGGCGCAGCTTCCAGGCCGCGGCCATCGCCATCGGAACCACGTCTTCCTTGTTACCGTCGGTGGGAATCGTATCGACGCTCGCCGGGTGCGCGAGCACCTTGCACTCGCTGGCCAATGATGCCGCCGTGACTTGCGCCATCATGAAGCCCGAGCTGACGCCGGCGTCGCGCGTGAGAAATGGTGGCAGTCCCTGATTGAGATCGGGGTTCACGAGCCGGTCGATCCGGCGCTCGGAGATCGTCGCGAGATTGGTCAGCGCGATGGCCAGGAAGTCGAGCGCCATCGCAACGGACTGGCCGTGGAAGTTGCCGCCGCTCAACAGGTCGCCATCGTCGAACACGAGCGGATTGTCCGTGCCTGCGTTGAGCTCGCGGCCGATCACCGCCGCCGCGAAGTCGATGGCGTCGAGCACTGGCCCGTGCACCTGCGGCATGCAGCGGAGCGCGTAGGCATCCTGGACGCGTGGGTCGCCGTGCCGGTGCGACTCGCGGATCTCGCTCCCCGCGAGCAGCTCGCGAAGCAGTGCGGCGGATGCCGCCTGCCCGAGCTGGCCGCGAACGTCCTGGATTCTTGGGTCGAACGCCACCGGCGTGCCGAGCAGTGCCTCGAGCGACATCGCGCCGGCGACGTGCGCCGTGCGCCAGAGCGAGTGCGCATCCATCAGGGCGAGCGCGCCGATGCCAGTGTGCGCCTGTGTGCCGTTGATCAGGGTCAGCCCTTCCTTGGTGCCGAGCGTCATCGGCTCCAGGCCCGCGGCGCGGAGCATGTCGCGCGCGGGACCTTCGATCGCTCCACACCGCAGAGTCCCTTCGCCGATCAGCGACAGTGCGAGGTGGGCCAGCGGCGCCAGATCGCCGCTCGCGCCAACGCTGCCCTGCTCCGGTACCTCGGGATAGAGTCCCGCGTTCAGCATGCGGGCGAGCAGCTCGGCAAGCTCGATCCGTGCACCCGAGTAGCCTTTGCTGATCACGTTCGCCCGGAGCAGCATCATCGCGCGCACCTCGCGCTCCGGCAGCGGGTCGCCGACGCCGGCGGCGTGGCTGCGCACGAGGTTGACCTGGAGCTCCGCGAGGCGAGCGGGCGGAATCGCGATCTCCGACAACTTGCCGAACCCAGTGGTGACGCCATAGGCGACCGCATTCGACGCAACCAGGCGGTCGACCACCCTTCGCGCGGCGCCGGCGCGCTGACGCGCCGAGGGGGCGACCGACACCGGGATGCGGTGGCGGGCCACGGCCGCGACCTGCTCCAGCGTCAACGAATTGCCATCGATCACGACTTCGTCAGCCATGATCGGGAATGTCGGTACCGCCCTGCGACAATTCAAGTGAGCGCGTGGCTCAGTCGGCGCGGAGCCCTCCAATGCTCGAGCGCGACAGCTCCGGATTTCCGATCGCGCTCTGGTACGACCAATCGAACACGACGTAATCAGCCGTCACGAACGCGACTCGGACGGCGGCGAAGTGCACGCCATCGGATTTCTGCAGCTTGAACACGTAGCCAAAGCCCGGTCGCAGCTGCAGCGCGGTACCCGCGAAGCCAGCGGCCGGCGCGCGATCAATCGATGTGAGCTCGATGACCGGCTGCGTCGAGTAGAGCGCGACCGTCGATCCACTTCTGGCCGGCACGATCCACAACGTGCCGTCGCTGTGCCGTTCGACCGCGAAATCGAGATCCGTGCGAGCCGCGGCCGCGACGACGCCAAGGGCATGCGACGTTTCGTCGAGAAACAGGAAGCCGGAGCTGTCGGCGCGGGCCGCGGTCGCGTAGACGAGAACGTTCCGCGCGTCGAACCGCGGGGTGTCGAGACGTGCGTCGCTCCACTGGCTTTCGTGCCCGTCGCGTGTCACCGTGCTGACGGCGAAGCAACGCGACGACCCATTCACGAGATTCCCGGAGAGAAAGCCGTCCGACGCCGTCGTTCCCTCGAGCACCCAGTTCGAGGTACAGACGCCGCGGCTGCCGTCGTAGGTGGTCGAGTAGACGCGGTAGTGGTCGAACGCGCCGTGCAGGGCATCGACGGCGTTGCTGTTCCACGCGAGCTGGATCGCGGTGTTGAGCGAGATCGTGCGCAGCCCGAGAGGCGCGGGAACGGTGGCATGCAGATCGATCGAGATGGTGTTCGATCGGCCCATCTCATCGCCCTGGTCGTCGCGCGCGGCGACGTAGTATTCGAGATCTGGTACGCCGGCGTCGTGAAAGGTCGGCGACGTCGTGGTCGCGCGAAGCTGCCACTGTCCGCCCGGGCCGGTTCTTCCGTATACGTTGAAGGACGCCGCGCGGCCGCTTCGCGGGACGTCCCAGACGAGCAACACGGCGAGCGGTGCGGTCGGATCGCCACTCGGCGTGAGCTGGTAGGTGAGGTTCGCGGGCGCGTCGGGATCGCCGCCGGGACCGACGAGATCTTCGCATGCCGCGAGCGCCACGAGCGCGGCAACCGCCAGACGAGAGAGGCGCATCTGTGCTCCGGGTGGGATGCACCGGCCCACTGAGCACACGGCGCGCCGAGACCGTCAAAGACCTAAGCGATTGTCGGAGCGCACCTTCCCAAGCGTACCGCTCCTCGCGGCGTCCCAAGACGTGGACAATCGGCTGGCCAAATTTGAGGAACTGACGAGCGCCGAGACGCTCCTAGGTCGAGGGTGGGTGATGCCATTAGACGGATTCGACTGCCGGATCCAACGAATCGTTCGTCGATCGCGCCGCCGTCCCCTCGCAACGCGAGAAGTGGGACTTTGTGAGACTGCTGCTTAGGCGGGCCTCGCCGTCCCGAGGCAGTCCCCAAAAAATCATCGGCTCGCTGCGCACGGTGTCAGTCGAGTCGGAGAAGCGATCAGCGTTGATTCGGCTGTCAGATTCGATAAATCCGCACCACTCCCACGTTCTTAGGAGCCAGACCGCCCCGTCGCTACAAAAACCGAGCGCTAGAAAGACCCCGACCGCACCGTTGCGCGGTTGTAGTCGAACTTGATGTCCGGCTCCGCCTTGAGCGCGATCGTGAAGTTGAACGCGAAGTTGCCGTTGGTCGACTGGGTGAAGCCGAAGATGGCGCGCCAGTCGTGCAGCTCACGCTGTAATTGCACGATGTGCTGCGCAAACTCGTGGTGCTCGATATCGTAGGTCGTCGTCCAGTGCGCCGCCCACTTGGGCGTGAGGCTGAAGCTGATGTCGGAGTTGAGCGACGTCGTGGGCGGGATGTTATAGGCCGGGCCGCCCGCCGTCGACGAGCCGACCGGCGTATCGATCGTCGGCTGCGCCCGCTGTGACGCGAGGCATGCGTCGAGCAACAGGGGGTTATTGCCCGCGATCTGTTGGCAGCGCGCCTGCGGGTCGAAGTCGATCACGTTGCTCCCCGGCTTGGGCGGCCGAGGGCTCGATCGGGTGAGACTGAAAGAAGCCGTCCAGCCCTGAGTCGGTGGGACGATGAATCGGTCGCCGCCCCGCACGCTGCCGGCGACCGGCTGTGCCGCGAGCGCCTGTTGCTGTGCCAGATCCTGCGGCGGCCGCACCTGCTCGGTTCCCGTCGTCGGCGCTTTGGGCGGCGCCGGCACGGCGCGGCCGAACAGCTTGGCGAAGAGAACGAACGGATTCTGGTCGCGGCTGAACCGCAGCGACGCCGACACGTTGGTGAGATACGGCTTGAACTGGGCGGTGTCGCTGAGCGTGCTGCCGAGGAAGAGCGAGTACTGGCTGGAGAAGTCGAAGCCGGGGAGCAGATCGGACCGGAGCGAGTAGCCCCAGCTTTCGGTGGTCAGGCCGGCGATTGGCTTGTGGCCTTTCGCCCGTTCGAAGTCGTAGCTGAGCGGCGTAAAGTTCAACGACAGGAGGTCGATCTTGTCGGCGCTCTCGGGATTGGAGTCGTTCTTCGGGCGGATCTTCGCCTGGAAGAGTTGAGTCAAGCCAAAGGTGATGTTGTTCTGCGCCAGGTTCGTGAACGAGTTGGCGCGGGTCCGCCCGAGCGCCTCGAGATACTCGTCGCTCACGTTCGCCTTCGGGGCCCACGAATAGCTGATCGTCGGCGTGATCGAATGCCTGATGCGCGAGAACGGGCCGAAGCCCGGGAACAGACCGAACAGCGTCGGCGAGGCCGACATGCCGAGCGAGACGCGCTTGCCCTGATGCACGTAGTGTCCGTTCGTGCGCTCGGACGCGACCCAGTACGGACCGGGGTCGATGTTCTGCAGGCTGAGGGTGGGCGACAGATTGAACTTGTTGCGGGCGATCGGCGGAAGGGTGAAATCGGGATTCCAGTCGATCGAGGATCGATAGGTTGCCGCATACACCCGTGTGTCGGTCGGCAGGCCGGTGTTGACGTCGTAGAGCGTGAACTTCTGCGGAAAGTTCTGGCGCTCCTGGGTGATGCGGAACGAATTTCTCAAGTCCCAGCCGAAGATCTGGAGCGGCATGCCGACGTCGATCGAGGCGTTCGACGCGCTCCGGTTCTTCGCCAGCGCGCTATCGCGCACGCCCGTCGCCGGATCGATGCTGTAGACGTAGGCGCCGATCCCCGGCTGGTCCATGCGGAGCACATCGTGCCGCGAGTAGCTGAAGCTCGGCGTCCAGCTGAAGACCTGACCGAGCTTGATCGGCGTCGACGTGAGGCTGATCGTGGGGAGCGTCTGATCCACTTGCTGGCGGCCGGGGTACTGCGTGCGCGTCGCGCCGAGGCTGACCGACGACGGTCCGATCTTGGTCTGATACGAGATCTGTGATGCGATCGTCGCCAGCGCCGTATAGGGGTTGAACGTGTTCTGGCGCTGGAGCGTGGTGCTCGTGACGTAGTTCACGTTCGTGTTCAGCCGGCTGTTCCGCGAGAACTCCTGCTGGTGATTCCAACTCACCGCCGTGTTCGTGTGCCCGTCGCGCTGGGAGGTGTGGGCCAGCCCGATGCGGCCTGCCATGAACCGGTCGAGCCACTTGTAATTGAAGTCCGAGTTGAGGCGCAGCCAGCCCGGGTCGTTCTCCGTGGCGCCGGCGGAGCTTCGCCAGTCCAGCCAAGTGGCGAAATCCATGTAATCGCTCAACGCCCAATAGTAGCCCACGTGCTCGACGTTGCGCCGGTAGGTGGGGCTGTTGCGCACCACGTCGCCGAGCCCGAATTGCGGGGGCAGGATTCCGCTGTGCCGCCCGTTCCGCGTGTCGCTGAAGATGAACGGGAACCACATCACCGGGATGTCCTTGATGTAGAGCATGACATCGCGCGCCACGAGCGTGTTGCCCGCGGTCCGTTTGGCTTCGCGATACACGAACTTGTAATCGGGAATGCTGTCGTTGCAGCTGGTGAGCGAGCCCGGTTTCGGCACGTAGACCGTCGGCGATGCCTTGCCGTTCGCGCTGTCCTGCACCACCTCGGCGAGGGCGACGTCCATGTACCACATCTCGCCGTTGTTGACGGGGAGACGCGCGTTCGTCACGCGCACGGAGCGCCGCGCGAGATTGTAGTCGACACGACCCAGCCCGATGATGTCCGCCTGTCCACTGTTCGGCGGCGGAGTCAGGACGTAGTGCCCGCCCGTGGTCACCTTCCGGGTGGTCTCGGTGTAGTAGATGCCGCTGTCGCTCACCACCACCTGCGAGTCGCGATCGACTACGGCGAGTCGCTTCTTTCCGGCCGCGAGGAGGTCGAGTGCGTGCGTCTTCGCGTTGAAGAACGCCGTTTCACCCACGTATCGGGTGATCGTGTAGCCCGGCACGTTGAGCAGCCGCAGCGCAATGGAGTCGGGCTTCGGCCAGTGCACGACGTG
>DATJIZ010000037.1:0-25168 GCA_035492735.1 Gemmatimonadaceae bacterium
GAAGGCATCGGATTTCGACTGGGACGCGGTGTTCGCGGGCGCCGATTGGTTCCACGTCAGCGGCGTGACGCCGGCGATCAGCGCATCCGCCGCCGAATTGTCCCTCGCCGCGGCGCAGGCTGCCCGCGAGCGCAACGTCACAGTCTCGGTCGATTACAATTTTCGTAAGAACCTCTGGCGGTACGGCAAGAGGGCGCCCGAGGTCATGCGTGATCTCGTCCGCTGCGCCGACGTCGGCATCGCCAACGAAGAAGACTGCCAGAAATCGCTCGGCATCACCGCCGATGTCGGCGTCGCGGACGCCGCTTCGGGCGATCTCGCGCACGACGCGTATCGCGTGCTCGCCGAGAAGGTGCTCGAGGCATTTCCGAATCTCTCGCGCCAGGCGATCACGCTCCGCGAAAGCCACAGCGCCGATCGCAACGGATGGGGCGCGGTGCTGCACAACCGCCGCGCGTTTCTGAGCAGCCGGCATTACGAGATCAATGACATCGTTGACCGCGTCGGGGCCGGCGACTCGTTCGCGGCGGGGCTCATCTACGGTCTTCGCGCCTACGGCGACGACTCCCGGGCCCTCGAGTTCGCGACGGCCGCGTCCTGCCTCAAACATTCGGTGCCGGGCGACATCAACCGCATGAGCGTTCACGAAATCGAGTCGCTCATGGGTGGTGATGCGAGCGGCCGCGTGCAGCGTTGAACGACCGGGGACGCCTAGCCGAACCGGCAAATGCACCGCGGCCCCGGCTGGATGCAAGCCATCCGGCCGCGGGCGCGGCGGGCCTTGCCGCGAGCGGTGCGCTGGCGAAGATCGGCTACTATCGCTGGACGATCTGCGCGTTGCTCTTCTTCGCCACGACGATCAACTACGTCGACCGGCAGGTCCTCGGCATTCTCGGGCCCACGCTGCAGCGTAGTCTCGGCTGGAACGAGCAGCAGTTCGGCGACGTCGTGTCGTGGTTCTCGATCGCCTACGCGATCGGATTCCTCGCGGCGGGCCGCATCATGGACCGCCTCGGCACGCGCCGCGGCTTTGCCGGATCGATCGTTGTGTGGAGCATCGCGGCCATGGCTCACGCCGCTGCCCGCACGGCGACCGGGTTCAGCGTGGCTCGATTCGCTCTCGGACTCGGCGAGTCGGGCAACTTTCCGGCGTCGATCAAGACGGTGGCCGAGTGGTTCCCGCGGCGCGAGCGCGCGCTCGCGACCGGCATCTTCAACGCCGGCACGAACGTCGGCGCGATCGTCACACCGATCGTGGTGCCGTGGATCGCGCTCACCTGGGGCTGGCGCGCCGCATTTGTGCTCACCGGCGCGCTCGGATTCGTGTGGCTCGTCGCCTGGCTGCTGATCTACCGGCCACCGCAGGAGCACCCGAGGTGCGGCGCCGCCGAGCTCGCGCACATCCGCAGCGATGCTGACGCGCCGCCGAGGCCAGTGCACTGGTGGCGGCTCCTGCGGCTTCGCCAGACGTGGGCATTCGCCATCGGGAAGTTTCTCACCGACCCGATCTGGTGGTTCTATCTGTACTGGCTGCCCAAGTTTCTCGACGTTCGGTACGGGATCAAGCTCTCGCAGCTCGCCGCGCCGCTCATTGTGGTCTACCTGCTCGCCGATGTCGGCTCGGTGTTCGGCGGCTGGCTCTCCGGCGCGATGATCAAGCGCGGCTCGACGGTGAACACGGGCCGCAAGCTGACGATGCTCGTCGCCGCGCTGCTCATCGTCCCCACCGCGCTCGCGCCGGCGGCGTCGAGTATGTGGATCGCGGTGTTGATCGTCGGCGTGGCCGCGGCGGCGCACCAGTGGTGGTCGGCCAATATCTTCACGCTGTCGAGCGACATGTTTCCGCGCTACGCGGTCGGTTCCGTGGTCGGGATCGGAGGATTTTTCGGCGCCGCCGGCGGTGTGTTGTTTCAGCGCGCGACCGGGTGGGTGCTGCAGCACAACGGCAGCAACTACACTCCTATCTTTGCCGTGTGCGGACTCGCCTATGTCACGGCGTTGTTGATCATTCACGCGCTCGCTCCGCGACTTCAGCCGACGACCCTCGAGCCGTGATCTTCTCGGCCGCATGATCCGTCGCTCGCCATGAGGAAGATCAATACCCGCAGCTTTCGGCTCGCTACGCGCGCCACGCCGCGCGAGGTCAATCGGCAGATTGTCCTCAATCTGATTCGCGAGCACCAGCCGATCTCGCGTGCCGAGCTCGCGCGCCGGATGAGCGTACGACGCGCGGCGCTCACGCGCATCGTACGTGAGCTGCTCACTTCGGGCGACGTGGAAGAGACGGGGACTGCCGCGTCGGCGCGCGGCCGCCGGCCGACGCTGCTTCGCGTGCGCACCAGCGGGCGGCTCGCCCTCGCGGTCGACGTTCGGCCAGGACGGACCTCGATCGCGCTCGCCGATTTCGGCGGCCAGGTCTTGAGCCGGGAGGGTTTTCCCACCCCGGAGCGGCCGGAGGGACTGGCCAGCGAGCTGGCCGCGCGCGTCAAGACCATTCTCCGCACTCGGCCCGCCGCCGAATGTCGCGGTATCGGCATCGTCGTGCCGGGCATGGTCGATCGCCGCACCGGGCGCGTGCTGTACGCGCCGCGACTCGGCTGGCGCAATGCCCACGTGAGCGACATGATCGTCGATCAGACCGCGCTCCCGGTGTACGTCGAGAGCGCGCCTATTGCCTGCGCGCTCGCTCGGCTCTGGTCGCTCACCGGACAGACGCGCGCCGTGAACAACTTCGCGTACGTGAGCGTGTCTGACGGTGTCGGGGTCGGCATCGTCAATCGCGGGGAGGTGCTGCGCGGAGAGACGAACACGGCCGGGGAGCTGGGCCACGTCTCGCTCGATCCCAACGGCCCGCGGTGCGCGTGCGGCAAGCGCGGGTGCTGGGAAGCCTTCGCCTGCAACTCGGCGACGATCGCGCGATACACGGCTGCCGCCTCGGGTCGTGCGTCGCCGCCGCCGATGCGTCCGCGCGCGGCGCGGCAGAATGCACCCACGATCGAAGAAGTCGTGCGGCGCGCCCTCGTCGGCGAACCGGGCGCGGTCGACGCGATCGTCGAAACGGGGCGCCAGGTTGGACGTGGGCTCGGCGCCGTCGTGAACGCCTTCAACCCCAAGCGCATCTACGTAGGCGGCGAAGTGACCGCCGCCTGGGAACTGCTCGAGCCGCCGATCCGCCAGGCGCTCGAGCAGGAAACGCTCACCGATGCCACTCGGGCAACGCCGGTCTACGCCGATCCGAATCCCGCCGAGTACCGCTTGCTCGGCGCCATCGCGCTCGTCGCTGCGCCGAGCTTCGCCGCGCCGCGAGTAGGGTGAATCACGGTGTGGTCGAGAGTCCGCGGGGTTGCGCTGCCCCCGCGTGTACTGGATTCAGCGGTGTAGGCCTGAACCAATCCGTCTGAGGCTACGCCGCGTCGGCCTGCTCGTCCGGTACCGTCGACAAAAGGACGGCATCGCCGAGCCGAATCCCGCCGCCGGCCACTAGTGAGCCGTCGCCGTCGTCGTACGCGTGCTCGCCATGCTCGCTGCGATCCACGCCGCCCACCTCGTCAGCGAGCGACACACGGAGCGCGCCGAGCGCCGACAGGGGAAGTAGTACGATCGCCGTAACCGAGCCGGTGAACGCGATCGTGCACGCCACCGCCAGCGACTGAACGAGAAGCTGATGCGCATTCCCAGCCAGCAGGCCATTCGCTCCGGCCGGATTGACGGCCGTCGTGGCGAAGACTCCCGTGAGCAGCGCACCTACGATGCCCGCCACTCCGTGGCACGCGAATACGTCGAGCGCATCGTCGACCCGCGTCCGGTTGCGCAACTGAATTGCGGCGTTGCTCGCCACGGCGCCGGCCGCGCCGATGAGCAAAGCTGAAAGCGGCGTGACGTAGCCGGCTGCCGGCGTGATCGCGACGAGGCCGACCACGGCGCCGGTCGCCGCACCGACGGCCGTCGCTTGTCGATCGCGCACGTAGTCGACGATCATCCACGTCACGAGGGCGGCGGCCGCGGCGGCGTGCGTCGTGACGAGCGCATTCGCCGCCACGCCGTCGGCGGCGAGCGCCGATCCGCCGTTGAAGCCGAACCAGCCGACCCACAACAGCCCCGCGCCCGTGATCGTGTATACGACGTTGTGCGGCCGCAGTGGCGTGCGTCCCTGATCGCGTCGCCGCCCGAGAATCATCGCCGCGACGAGGGCCGCCGTGCCGGCGCTGATGTGCACCACGGTGCCGCCGGCGAAATCCAGCGCGCCCAGGCGATGCAGCCAGCCATCGGCCGACCACACCCAGTGCGCGAGTGGATCGTAGACCAGCGTCGTCCAAGCCGCCGCAAAGATGAGATACACGTGAAACCGGATGCGTTCGACCAGCGCGCCCGAGATGAGCGCGACCGTGATTGCCGCGAACATCGCCTGGAACACGGCGAACGCGAGGTGCGGAATCGTCGCGCTGTACGGGCCCGCGCCGAGGCCGATGTTGCCCAGCCCGAACCACTCGGCGCCGCCCACGGCACCGCCGTGACCGAACGCGAGCGAGTAGCCGATCAGCGTCCATTGCACGGTCACGACGCCCAGTGCCGCGACACTCATCATGATCGTGTTCAACGCGGCACGCGATCGAACCAGGCCGGCGTAGAACAGGGCAAGGCCGGGAATCATCAACAGCACGAATCCGGCGGAGACGAGCACCCACGCCGTGTCGCCCGCGGAGAGCGTCGCCGCGGTCATCGGAGCGTGGTCTCTGGTGCGAGATTGGCGCGCAGCTGGACTTCGTCCGCCGTCACCGGCGTGAGTGCCTCGACATCGTGCTCGCGCGTGCGAATGCGCACGACGCGCTCGAGCGGGAGCACGAACACCTTGCCGTCCCCCACTTCGCCGGTGTGCGCCGCTCCGACAATGGCTTCGATCGCGGGCTCGACGAATGGCTCGGAGACGGCGATCTCGATTCGCACTTTCTCGTGAAACTCCAGCAGGAGCGCCGAGCCGCGATAGTGCTCCACCACCTCCTGCTCGCCGCCGTGGCCGCTCACCCGGGACAGGGTCATCCCGGTGACGCCACGCCGGAACAGCGCCGCCTTGACGGCGTTCAGTCGTTCCGGGCGGACGACGCCAACAATGAGCTTCATGCGCGCTCCACGTGTCCAAGCTGCACGAACGACGGCCGATGAAGCGCCAGAATATCCGGATTTCTGGCAGGTGTCAAGCAAAAAATGCAGAATCTGCAAATTTCACGTTACATCGTCGCGCTTTTGTAGCTCCGAAATACAAAATCTGGCGCCTTGATCTGCAGCTCAGGCACAGATTATCGTACACCGTCGCGGCGCCAACGAGCGCTCCGCCCCCCAGCATCTCCCACAACGGCGGTCCCTGCCGCCTCCAGCAATGGCGACGTTGCGCGTGCTCGTGACAGACGAGGTCGACCCACGCGGCGTGGAGATCCTGCGCGCGGAGCCGTCGCTTCTCGTCGACGAACGGCCCACCCGACCGGCGCGAGAGCTCGTCGACGAGATCGGCCAGTACGATGCGTTCGTCGGTCGAAGCGCCACGCAACTCCCGGCCGACCTGCTCCGCGCCGCCAAGCGCTTGCGCGTGATCGGCCGCGCCGGAGTGGGGACCGACAACATCGATCTCGCCGAAGCCACCGCGCTCGGCATCGCCGTCATCAATGCGCCGAGTGGCAACACGATCGCCGTCGCCGAGCTGTTCTTCGGCGCACTGCTCTCGTTCGTGCGACATCTCCCACGAGCGTTCAACTCGATGCGCGGCGGCCGCTGGGACCGGAGCGATCTGCTCGGCAGCGAGATCAACGGCCGCACCCTTGGCATCGTGGGCCTCGGCCGGATTGGCGGCGAGGTGTCGCGACGCGCCCGCGCGTTCGGCATGGAGGTCGTCGCCTACGATCCGTACATCCAGCGCGAACGCTTCGAGGCGCTCGCCGTCGAGCGCGTGGAATCGCTCGACGCACTGCTGCCGCGCGCGCAGGTGCTCACGGTCCACACGCCGCTCACCGATGAAACCCGCGGGATGATCGGCGCCGACGCGCTGAGCAAGCTCCCCACGGGTGCGATCGTCGCGAACTTCGCCCGCGGCGGGATCGTCGACGATGCTGCCCTCGCGGACGCGCTGACGAGCGGGCACCTCGACGGCGCACTGCTCGACGTCTACGCCAGGGAGCCGCTGGCCGCGGATCATCCATTTCGCTCCATGGACAACGTGCTGCTCACGCCGCACCTCGGCGCCTCTACCGCCGAAGGCCAGCGCAACGTCGCCGTGGACGTGTGCATTGCCGTGCGCAACGCGTTGGTGACCGGCGAGCTGTCGGGCGCCGTGAATCTCGCGGCCGTCGACCGCGGCCGCTGGCGCGAGCTGCAAGGGGCGCTTTCTCTCGCGCGACAAAGTGCGGCCATCGCCCGCGCCATGCTCGCCGATCGCGGCGCGGCTGCGGTGGAACAGCTCACTGTGGCCTTCGGTCGCGAGTTCGCGGGCGCTGACACGCTCATCGCCGCGGCCGCCGCCGAAGGTTTGCTCGCGGCCATCATGGGCGGAGACCGCATCAACCTCGTCAACGCGCGCGCGCGAGCCACCGAGCGTGGGATCGCGCTCGCGACGGTTCCCGCGCTCGAGGGCGAAGACGCGACGATGATTCGCGCGACGGTGCGCAGCAACGGCAGCCAGATGACGGTCGGCGGTGTCGCGCTGCCCGGCGTTGCGCCGCGCCTCACTCGAATCGGGGACTTCAAGGTCGACGTCGCGCCGCGGCGTACACTCATCGTGCTCACCAACGCCGACGTGCCCGGCGTGATCGGACGTGTCGGCACGGTGCTCGGCGACGCCGGCGTGAACATCGCCGAGTACCACCAGGCGCGATTGTCCCAGGGCGGGGAAGCGCTCGCCGCCATCTCCGTTGACGGTGTGGTGACGGAAGACGTGCGGAGGCGCTTGCTCGGCATCCGTGACGTACGATCTGCGACGGTGATTCATGCGACTGGCACCGCTTCGACACCCGGCGCGGATTCATAGAATGACCAACTCGCCGGCCTTCGCGACGGTCATTCTCGATGTCGACTCCACCGTCAGTGCCATCGAGGGGATCGACTGGCTCGCTCGGCTGCGCGGCGACGTCGTCGCGCACAAGGTGGCGAGTCTCACGAACGAAGCGATGCGCGGCGCGATTCCGCTCGACGAGGTCTACGGCCAGCGACTCGCGGCGATCCGCCCGCGCCGCCACGAGCTCGACGCGCTCGCGGCCGCGTACGTCGAGGCGATCGCGCCGAACTGCGTCGAGACGCTCGCGCGCTTCCGTCACGCCGGCGTGCGCGTCGTGCTCGTCAGCGCGGGACTGCGACACGCGCTCATCCGCCTCGCACTCCAGCTCGGCGTCGAGCTGAACGATCTTCACGCCGTCGACATTCGGTTCGACGCCGGCGGCGCATACATCGGCTACGATACCCGTTCGCCGCTCACGACGGCGAACGGCAAACGCTCGCTCATCGCTGCCCTCGCGCTGGAGCGACCGCTATTGATGGCCGGCGATGGCGCGACCGACGCTGCCGCGCGCGACGTCGTGGATTGCTTCGTCGCATACACCGGCTTCGTCGAGCGCGAGGCTGTCGTGAAGCTCGCGAGCGCCCGTGTCCGGTCGTTTGACGAGCTCGCCGCGCTGGTGCTCCCATGATCGTATTCCCGCCGTTCTCGTCTCCACGCACTGTGAGCCTTGACCCTCTTCCTCCAACCATCAGAGAGGCGCCATGACCGGACTTGCCGCGGAACGACTCCCCGCACACCGACTCGACGACATCTCGTTCGGCAAGATCGTCCAGATCCGTGAATCGTTATTGACGGCCCAAGCCAAAGGTGCGCGGGTGATTCGATTCGAGTCGGGCGATCCGAGCTTCGCGGTCGCCCCGCACGTGCTCGATGCCATCGGCGCGGCCGGCGCGGCGGGGAAGACGCACTACGTCCCCAACGACGGCATCCCGGAGCTCCGTTCCGCGCTTGCCGAGAAGTTGCGCATCAAGAACGGAATCGAGGGCGTGACCGCCCACGACGTGTTTCTCACCAACGGCGCGATGCACGCGCTCTACGTCACGTTCGCCGCGTTGCTCGCCGAAGGCGACGAGGTGATCATCCCCGACCCGATGTGGACGGAGGTGGCGGAGAACATCCGGCTGGCCGGCGGCCGGCCGGTGCGCGTGCCGCTCAGCGCGCGCGACGACTACGCCTACGATCCGGAGGCGATTGCCGCCGCCGTCACGACCGCGACCCGCGCGATCTTCGTGAACTCACCGCACAACCCGACGGGCGCCGTGCTGCCGCGCGAGACGCTTCACGCGATCGTGGACATCGCGCGCGAGTACGGGCTGTGGATCGTCTCCGACGAGGCCTACGAGGATGTCCTCTACGAGCCCTATGCGCACACGTCCATCGCGTCGCTCGCCGGTGATTGGGCGCCGCACGTCATCAGCGTGTACTCGTTCTCCAAGAGCCACGCCATGAGCGGGCTGCGCACGGGCTACATCGTCGCCAAACCGGCGCTGCTCAAGAGCCGCATCCAGAAGCTCCTGCGCTGCACGATCAACGGCGTGAACAGTCTGGCGCAGTGGGGCGCGCTCGCCGCCGTCACGAGGCCACAGGCTCACCTCGCCGCGATGCGCGCCGAGTACACCGTACGGCGCGACATCATGGTCGAGGCGCTCAGCGGCATCGAGGGCGTCAAACCCTTCACGCCGCACGGTGCGTTTTATCTGTGGGCGCAGCTCGATCCGGCGCTCTACGATCGATTCGGCGTCGCCGACGCCGACGATCTCTCCGCGCGGCTCGCGCAGGACGGCATCGGCAGCGCGCCGGGCAGCGCGTTCGGCGAGACCTGCGCCGACGCCATCCGCTTCGCTTTCAGTTGTGACACCGCAATGGTCCGCGACGGCGCAGCACTGTTGAGGTCCGCGCTGAGCTGACGAGGGGGAAGAGGGAAGAGGGAAGAGGGAAGAGGGAAGCGACGCGGAGCGGCGGACGAGGTTTGCCGTACCGCCCGCCGCCCGTCGCCGTACCTCTCCCCGCCGTAGTCTTGCCGCTCTTCCCGACGCCTTGCCCCCTTCCCCCTTCCCCTTTCCCTCTTCCCCCCAATGGTTCCCGCGTTCCGCTGGTTCGGCCCCGACGATCCGATTCCGCTCGACCACATCCGCCAAATCCCGGGCGTCACCGGCGTCGTCAGCGCGCTGTACCATGTCCCCGTCGGCGAAGTGTGGCCGTTCGACGACCTCGCGGTGCTCGTGCAAACAGTCGCCGATGCCGGGCTCGCGCTCGAGGTCATCGAGAGCATCCCGATCCACGAGCACGTCAAGCTTGGCGCTCCGGACCGCGACCGGTACATCGAGGCGTTCTGCGAGAGCGTTCGGCACATGGGGCGACTCGGGATCCCGGTGCTCTGCTACAACTTCATGCCGGTGTTCGACTGGATGCGAACCGATCTGGCGATGCGTCTCCCCGACGGCTCGACCGCTCTCGCGTACGACGATCGCGCTCTCGAGCACATCGACCTTTCCGGAGGCACGGGTGACCTGCCCGGCTGGGCGACGGCGTACGATGCCGACGGCCTGGCGCGACTCCTCGCCGCGTACCGCTCGATCGACGCCGAAGGGCTCTGGGAGAATCTCCACTACTTCCTCGAGCAGGTGGTTCCGGTTGCCGCGGGCGCCGGCGTCAAATTGGCGATTCACCCGGACGATCCGCCGTGGTCGATTTTCGGACTTCCGCGGATCATCACCAACGCCGCGTCGCTCGACCGGCTGACGCGGCTCGTCGATGATCCGGTCAACGGCGTCACGGTTTGTACCGGCTCGCTCGGCGCCGACGCCCGGAACGATCTCCCGTCCCTCGTTCGGCAGCTCGGGCGCCGCGGGCGCGTCCATTTCATGCACTGTCGAAACATTCGTCGAACCGGCCAGCGGGCCTTCCATGAAGTGCCGCATCCAACGGGGTTTGGGAGCGTCGACATGCTCGACACGATGCGCGCGCTGCACGACGTCGGCTTCCAGGGGCCGATGCGCCCCGACCACGGGCGCATGATCTGGGGCGAGGCCGGTCGTCCCGGCTATGGTCTGTACGACCGGGCCCTCGGCCTGATGTACCTGCAGGGCCTCTGGGAGGCGGTCAGCCGAAGCGTGCCCGATGCGCGTGCGTGATCGTCAAGGATGCGGGTCAGCGGCGCGCGCCGCCATGGCTCACTCGACAGCGCATCCACCTCGATCCATCCCGCCGCACCATGGCTGTCCCCAATACGGTTTCCCCGGAACGCATCGGTGAGCTGCTCTTTCGCGAGGGACTGATCACCGCCGATCAGCTCTCGGTCGCGCTCAACGACCAAAAACAGAACGGCCATCGAATCGGCTACAGCCTCGTGAAGCTCGGCTTCGTCAAGGAAGTCGAGCTCACCAAGATCCTCGCCCGGCAGCACAAGATGCCGGCGGTCGATCTCTCGCGTTTCGAGCTGGACCACAAGATCGCCAAGATGATTCCGGCGGATCTGGCCCGGAAGAACTTCGTCCTGCCGCTCAAGCGCGACGGTCGCACCCTCACCGTGGCCATGGCGGACCCGGCGAACCTTGGCGTGCTCGAGGATCTCAAGTTCATCACGCGGTACGACATCTTCCCGGTCATCGCCGGCGAGTACACGCTGCGCACGCTGATCGAACAGGTGTTCGGCCCGACCGACGAGCAGGAGATGGCCTCGCTGATGGACACCATCAACGAGCTCGAGGCCGATCTCAACGGCGACATCGAAGTCCTGGAGGAGAGCGAGGAGGACATCTCGCAGGCGGCGCTCCAGGCGCAGATGGAAGACGCGCCCGTCGTCAAGCTGATCAACGCGATCCTCACCGATGCCGTGAAGCGCGGCGCGTCGGACATTCACTTCGAGTGCTTCGAGCACGAAGTCCGCGTTCGCTACCGCATCGACGGTGCGCTCATGGAAGTGATGAAGCCGCCCATGAAGCTCAAGGCGGCGCTGGTGTCGCGCTTCAAGATCATGGCACAGCTCAACATCGCCGAGCGGCGCGTGCCGCAGGACGGCCGCATCAAGCTCAAGATCGGGAACAAGGTGATCGACTACCGCGTATCGACGCTCCCGACGTTGTTCGGCGAGAAGATCGTGCTGCGGATTCTCGACAAGGGCAATCTGACGTTCGATCTCGAGAAGTTCGGCATCGAGCCGCGCGCCGAGCACGATCTCATGGAAGCGATCGCGAATCCATACGGCATGGTGCTCGTCACCGGCCCCACGGGATCGGGCAAGACGACGACGCTGTACTCCGCGCTGTCCAAGATCAACAACATGGACGTCAACATCATGACGGCCGAAGATCCCGTCGAGTACAACATCTTCGGGATCAATCAGGTGCTCGTTCGCGCCGACATCGGCATGACGTTCGCCGCGGCGCTGCGCGCGTTCCTGCGCCAGGACCCCAACATCATCATGGTCGGAGAGATTCGAGATCTCGAAACCGGCAGCATCGCCATCAAGGCGGCGCTCACCGGCCACATGGTGCTGTCCACGCTGCACACGAACTCGGCGCCGGAGACCATCACCCGACTCCTCGACATGGGCCTCGAGGCCTTCAATGTGTCGTCGGCCATCAATCTGGTCCTTGCCCAGCGACTCGTGCGTCGCATCTGCAGCAAGTGCAGGACGCAGTACGATCCGAGTCCCGAGGAGCTCACCGCGGCCAAGGTGACGCGCGAGACGAGCTTGCGCGAGCTCCGCTTTACCGAGGAAGCGCTGCGCAACGCGAAAGCCAAGGCGACCAAGGAGGCGGCGCCGTATCTCGAGCGCCTGAGTCTCGACACCCGGATCGGCGAGCTCGGGTTCTTCAAGGGCCGCGGCTGCGACGAATGCAGCGGCACGGGCCTCAGGGGCCGGCAGGGCGTCTACGAGGTCATGCTCATGACGCCGCACCTGCGCAAGCTCGTCATGCAGAACGTCGGCGCTCCCGAAATCCGCGACGCGGCGATCGAGGAGGGCATGCTCACGCTGCGCATGGACGCCTGGCTCAAGGTGATGAAAGGCATCACGACCACGGAGCAGATGATCCGGGAGACGAGCGCGACCTGACGAATCGCGTCAGGAGGCTCTGAGCGCCTCGACCGGATCGATCCGCAACGCCCGCCGCGCCGGGATGAGGCACGCAATCACCGCCACCGCGAGCAGCACCACGGCCGCGCCGGCGAGCGTCCCGGGATCCGTGGGCGCGATGCCGAACAGCAGCGATTTGAGAAAACGCGTCAGCCCGACCGCGCCGACCATACCGGCGCCGATCCCCGCCGCAGCCAGCCCAAGCCCGCGATTCAGGACGAGCCGGATCACGTTCGCCGGCGTCGCGCCGAGTGCGCTTCGCAGTCCGATCTCCCGGGTCCGTTCGGCGACGCTGCCCGCGAGCACGCCGTAGATTCCCGCGCCGGCAAGCACCAGCGCGAGTCCGGCGAACACGCCGAACAACAGCAGCGCGAGGCGTCGCTGTCCCGCCGACGCGTGCACGACGGCGTCCATCGTTCGCACGCCGACGATCGGCTGTGACGGGTCGATCGCGTGTGCCGCGTCCCGAACGGCCTGAATCAGCGCGGCGGACGTGTTTCGCGTGCGGACGACCAGCACCGCGCCGCTGTTCGCGAAGCTCCAGTTCGATTCCGGCACGTAGATCGCATTCTCGTCGCTCGCGTCGAGCGCTCGATTGTGGATGTCGCCCGCGACGCCCACCACTGTCGACCAGTTGGCCCGTGCGTTCGGCACGTGAACGCGCTTGCCGACGACGTGCGTCGTTCCCCAGAGCGTGCGCGCCAGCCCTGCACTCAGGATGACCGGCGACGCCACCGTGTCACCCTGATCCCGCCGGTCGAGATCGCGTCCCTCGAGCAGGCGTATGCGCATCGTCAGGAAGAGATCGCCGATCACGCGATACCCGTTCGCATATGGCGCAAGTTCGGGATTGGCGAGTGGTCGGTCCTGCGCCGTGATGCCGTACCGATCGATGTCGCCGCTGAGTGGGAGCGTCGTCACCGTGGCCGCGTCGACGACACCAGGAACGTCGCGCACCGCGTCGAGGACACGCTCGCGGTACGCCGTCACGCTGGCCATCCTCGCGTAGTTGGGCCCTGCCGACTCGATCTGGAGCGTGACGAGATTGGCAGCCTCGAACCCGGGATCGATCGCCAGCAGGCGCGACAGGCTGCGGCCCAGGAGTGTAGCGCTCACCAGCAGCATCATCGCCAGGGCGAGCTCCGATGCGACGAGCAACGCGCGCGTCCGATGATGGCTCGGCTGGCCGACGCGTCCGCCGCCGCGCAGCGTGCCGTCCAAGCTCGCGCGTCGCCGCGCCATGCGCGCCGGTACGAGGCCCATCACGATCGCGACGACGACCACCAGCGCCGTGGTAGCAACGAGGACGCGCACGTCCACGCGCACAGCGGCCATGCGGGGAGTCTCGTGGGGCAGTTGCGCCCGCAGCACCGGGAGTGTCAACCAGGCCAGCGCCACGCCCAGCGATCCGCCGGCCGCGGCGAGCACCAAACTCTCCGCCACGAGCTGCTGCCTCAGCCGTCCCGCCCCGGCACCCAGGGCGATGCGAACCGCGAACTCTCCGCTTCGCCGCACGGTGCGCGCGAGCTGAAGGTTCACCACGTTGCCGACGGCGATCAGGAGCACCAGCGCTACCGCGCCGAGCACCGCCAACAACGCCGGGCGCGCGGCACGCGTGACTTCCTCCTGCATCGGCGTGAGAAACATGCCCGCCGCCGCGTACTCCTTGGGATACGCCGACACCAGCTGCGCCGAGATCTGATTCAGCTCGGCCAGCGCACGCTGCCGGTCGACGCCGTCGCGTATCCGCGCGATCGCCGTCAGATGCCGGCACGTCCGGCATGCCCACGGCAGCGTGACCGCATATCCCAGCGGCACGAAAAACTCCGCGCCAGCGTTCCGCGTCGTCGCGACCACATCGTCGTACGACGCCGGCAGCACGCCGACCACGGTTCGGAGCCTCCCATCCATGCGCACGGCGCGCCCGACGATTCCTGAGTCGGCGCCGAACCGTCGCGTCCAGAGGCCATGCGACAGGATGATCACCCCGGGGCCGTTCGGTGCATCCTCTTCGCGCGTGAACGCACGACCCAGCATGGTGTGCACGCCCAACGTGCTGAGGTAGTTCCACGACACTCTGAGTCCGTCGAGCCGCTCCGGCTGCGTCGGATCCGAGAGGGTCGATTGCGTCGAGCTGATGGCGGCGACGGACGCGAGCAGCGTCGCGCGATCCCGTATGTCCTGAAGGGTCTGGTACCCGATCGGCGTCGGCCGCCCGTCCTGGCCGCGCTCGAACACGAACGCCAGCCGGTCGGCGTGCGGGTAGGGGAGCGGCTCGATGAGCAGCGGATCGACGATGCTGAACACCGCGGTCGTCGGGCCGATCGCAAGGGCGATCGTGAGGATCGCGACGGCCGCGAAACCGGGCGCGAGTCGCAAAATGCGCGCGCCATGCCGGAGATCGGCGATGAAGGACGACATGGAAGCCTCGCGGAGAAGAGAGTTGCGCCAGGTGCCGAACGCGCTGAAATGCCGGAGCGCGACGAGCGCTTCCCACCAGAAGCGCCACCGCGCGGCCCGAAAGCCGCGCACCGCGGCGTCCTGCGCGAATCGCTCGGCCAGGTCGCCCACGATCACGTCGCGTGCGTCCGAGGCGAGCGCGCGCTCGAGCATCCATACGGCGAGCGACGGAGGCGTCGGACGCGGGGCGTTCACGGTGCCTCGAGACCCACATCGAGTCCGGCCGCCATCCGCCCGAGCGCCGAGAGACTGGCTTGCAGGGTGCGTCGGCCGGCGGCACTCACCGAATAGTGGCGTTTGGCGCGACCGCCCCGCTCGGCGGTGGGTTCGCCAAGTCGCGACGCGACGAGGCCCTTGGCTTCGAGGCGCGACAGGCTCTTGTAGATGGTGCCGAGCGTCAGATCGCGCCGCGCGCGACTGGCGATTTCCTGCTGGATCGAAACGCCGTAGGCGTCGCGGCCGATCCGGAGGACGGCCAGCAGCACGACTTGTTCGAGGTCGCCGAGCGTGTCCATGATGGTTTGTTAGACAACGCCGGAGAAATAATGGTTCGCCCGTGCTTCCGCCAGCAGCATCGACGAACCCTTACGATTCCCACGCCGAGCGACAGTGGGGCCGGCGGGCGCCCTGTTGCCGTCGATACGCGCGCCTGCCTCCGTCGTCATACCTGAGTGACGGGCCCCACGTTTGGCGACCAATTTCGGGCGCCCAACCCGGAGCGCCGTCCTATCTCCTTGCCGGCAACCCGGTTATCGCGTCAATGACATCTCCAGTTTCCCAGACATCCGTCGGCTCCCAGTCGATCAACCTGCGCCTGCTTCTCGAAGAGATGATCGAGCGCGGCGCGTCCGACCTGCACATCACGGCCGGCGATCGGCCCAAGCTGCGCATCGACGGCGACATCACCAACTCGAACATCGAGACGGTGATGCAGCCGAAGGACACGCTGCAACTCGCTTACTCGGTGCTCACCGAGAATCAGAAGAAACGGTTCGAGATGGAGGACGAGCTCGATTTCTCGTTCGGCATCCAGAACCTGGCGCGGTTCCGCGGCAACTGCTTCAAGCAGCGCGGCTGCGTGTCGATGGTCATCCGTCAGATTCCCTTCAAGATCAAGACATTCGAGGACCTCGGCCTGCCCAAGGTCGTGGCCGATCTCTCGGACAAGCCGCGCGGTCTCATCCTCGTCACGGGTCCGACCGGCTCCGGCAAGTCGACGACGCTCGCCGCGATGCTCGACCGGATCAATCGCGCCATGAAGGGGCACATGATCACGATCGAGGACCCGATCGAGTTCATTCACAAGCATCAGCAGTGCATCGTGAACCAGCGCGAAGTCGGCTCGGACACCAAGAGCTTCCAGGCGGCACTCAAGTACGCGTTGCGCCAGGACCCCGACATCGTACTCATCGGTGAAATGCGCGATCTCGAGACGATCCAGGCGGGCCTGACGATCGCCGAGACCGGTCACCTTGCGTTCGCCACGCTGCACACCAACAGTGCGGCCGAGGCGATCAACCGCATCATCGACGTGTTTCCGAGCCATCAGCAGGCGCAAGTGCGCGCCCAGCTCGCGTTCAGCCTCGAGGGCATCATCACGCAGACCCTGCTGCCCCGCATCGGCGGCAAAGGCCGGGCGATGGCGGCCGAGATCCTCGTCGTCACGCCCGCCATTCGCGCGCTGATCCGCGACGACAAGATCCACCAGATCTACTCGATGATGCAGTCGGGCAAGAAGTACGGCATGCAAACGATGAACGACGCGCTCTACAACCTCTACATGAGCAAGACCGTCGCGCTGGACGAGATTCTGCGCGCCAGTCACGATCAGCCGGAAATCATGCGGATGATCGGCATCACGCCGGAGAGCGAGAACGCGAACGGCAAGCCCGCGGCAATGGCTGGAGGCAAGCGCTAGCCCGACCGACGAGCGGAAATTTTCTTTGCAGCCGAGGCGCCGGAGCGCGATGTGAATTGCGCTCCGGCGCAATCGTTTGGTGATCCTGCGCACGCGCGCGCAGCGTAATCTTTGGCCGCATCGAATCGTCTACATGAGAGCAGTCGCCTAGGCGACGACCACTCGCGCGATTCGCGCACCGCTCCTGCGCCCCATTCGAGGTCTGAGATGCCGACGTTCACCTACACCGCACGCGCCGTCAACGGCGACCTCAAGTCCGCCACGATCGACGCCCCGAGTCGCGACGACGTCATCAAGCAGCTCCGGCAGCTGCGCCTCAACGTCGTCAAGATCGACGAAGGCACCGCGAATCGGAAGAAACGCGGCGGCTCGATCAAGATGCGCGACATCGTCATCTTCACGCGGCAGTTCTCGACGATGATCAACGCGGGCCTCCCGCTCGTGCAGGCGCTCGACATTCTGGCGCAGCAGAGCGAGAATCCCGCGCTCAAGGACGTCACGCGGCAGGTCGTGTTCGACGTGGAGTCCGGAAACACGCTCGCCGATGCGATGCGCAAGCATCCCAAGGCGTTCACCGAGCTGTACGTCAACATGGTCGCGGCTGGTGAGGCGGGCGGTATTCTCGACACGATCCTCATGCGGCTCGCCGTGTTCATGGAAAAGAACGACGCCCTCATCCGCAAGGTGAAGGGCGCCATGATCTACCCGGCCGTGATCGTGTCGGTGGCCGCGATCGCGATCACCGTGCTGCTCATCTTCGTGATCCCGACCTTCCAGACGATGTTCGAGAGCGCGAACATCGCGCTGCCGCTGCCGACCCGTATCGTCATCGGCATGTCGCACGCGCTCAAGAGCTACTGGTACATCGTGCTCGGCGCGCTGATCGCGACGTTCGTGAGCATCAAGAAGTACTACCAGACGCCGAACGGAAAGCTCACGATCGACCGCACGCTGCTCAAGATGCCGGTCCTCGGCGACGTGCTGCGCAAGTCGGCGGTGTCGCGCTTCACGCGCACGCTGGGTACGCTCATCTCGTCCGGCGTGTCGATTCTCGACGGTCTCGAGATCACGGCGAAGACCTCGGGCAATCGCGTCATCCAGGACGCGATCATGGAGTCGCGTGCCTCGATCGCCGGCGGTGAAACGATCGCCGCGCCGCTCAAGAAGTCGCAGGTCTTCCCGCCCATGGTCATCTCCATGATCGCCGTCGGCGAGCAGACGGGCGGCCTGGACGAGATGCTCTCGAAGATCGCCGACTTCTACGACGAAGAAGTCGACGCCGCCGTATCCGGCCTCCTCGCCCTCATGGAGCCGTTGATGATCGTGTTCCTTGGCGTGGTCGTCGGCGGCATGGTGGTGGCGATGTACCTGCCGATCTTCGACATGGTGAACGCGGTGCAGTAGCCGGAACTGACCGCAACGAAGCACCGAAGTACTGTGGCGCCCGGGGCGCAGCACTGCCCGCGGGCGCCACAGTTCATGGCGCCGCACCGCGCGCACCGCGCGCACTGCCGGTCTCGGCCGGCTCGGCCGCGCCCATCACTGGTTGTCGCTCAGAGTTCCGCACGGTAGGTTGGGCGGCGCCCGATCAGACGCCTCCTATCGCTGGATGATCATGAGCACACTCACTCTCGCTGCCGTCGCAGCCTTCATTGGCCCGGCTCTCCCGGTCGTTCGCCCAAACCCGAACCTCGAGTCCGCCGGCGTCCTGCGGAATGGCGTGCTGTCCGTCACGCTGGAGGCAAAGAGGAGCATCTGGCATTTCGCAGCGAACCATCCTGCGATGACCGTGAATGCGTTCGCGGAAGCGGGCAAGCCCGCTCTCATGCCCGGGCCGTTCATCCGAGTCCCCGCCGGAACGGCGTTGCGGCTCACCATTCGCAACGCGCTGGGGACACCACTCACGTTCGTTGTGCCGGCGGCCGTACGCGGCGGGCCCGATCGCACCGACGCGATGGACTCGATCATCGTCGCTCCCGGCGCCGCCGGCACGCTGACGACGCGCGCTGACGTCGCGGGAAACTACGTGTATCGCGGCGAGCTGCCCGACGGCGTGAGCAAGGTGAGCCACATCGCGGGCATGCTGGCCGGCGCGATCGTGGTCGACACGGCTCCTGCCGTCCGGCCGCCGCGCGACCGCGTGTTCGTGATCATGGCGACCGAGGATTCCGTCTCGGCGGTGTGCGACGATTCCGCGACCGTAAACCCGCTGTCGGAGTGTCCCGGGCGGCGATTCGTCTACACGATCAACGGGACGCAATGGCCGAGCACCGACCGCATCCACGCCACAGTTGGGGACTCGTTGCACTGGCGCGTGATCAACGCGTCGGCCCAGGTCCATCCGATGCACCTCCACGGTTTCTACTACCGAGTCGACGCGCTGACAGGCCCGTTCGCCGGGACCGAGACTCCTCCCGCGCCGGGACAATTGGTCGTCACGCAACTCCTGGCCCCGCTCTCGTCGATGTCGATGACCTGGTCACCCGACCGACCGGGGAACTGGCTCTTCCACTGTCACTTCGCGCTGCACAATGCGACCTACTCGCTCCTCGCCGCTGCCGACGACCCGGATATGCGCGACATGGTTGGCCTCGTGCTCGGCACGATCGTGGCGCCGAGGCCGGGCGTGGTGGCCGCAGGGCATCCTGCGACTGCCCGCCGGCTCCGGCTCCTCGCCGAGGCCGGCACCGGCGCACACGCGCCGACGGACGGTAGCCGCGCCACACCGCCGCGGATGCACTTCGTGGTCGAAGAGAACGGCCGGCGCGTCGATACGCACACCGATTGGAGCGCCGAGCTCGATCTCGTGCGTAACGAGCCGGTCGCGATCACGATCGTGAACCAATTGGCCGAGCCGACCGCCGTGCACTGGCACGGGATGGAGGTCGAGGACAGTTACATGGACGGCGCGCCGATGTTCAGCGGCGAAGGCCGCCACCTGACTCCGGCGATCGCGCCGGGCGATTCCTTCGTCGCCCGCTTCACGCCGCCGCGTGCGGGTACCTTCATGTACCACTCGCACTTCGACGAGCAGCGCGAGGAGCTGGCCGGGTTGGACGGCGCGCTCATCGTGCGCGATCCAGGGACGGCGATATCGCCCGACGATCACGTGTTCTTCCTCAAGGGCCAAGACCGCGACACTGCCCATCCCATCGAGATCGACGGCCAATCGAACCCCGATACCGTGGTCCTCCATGTCGGCCAGCCGGCACGGCTGCGCCTTCTCAACCTCTCGACCGGCACCAACACGGCAACGCCGGCGTTCTCGCTCACGGCGCGGTCCGACAGTGCCGCGGCGATCACGACGGACGTGCTGCTCGTGCAGTGGCGGCCGATTGCCAAGGACGGCTTCGATCTGCCCCAGACCGAACGTGCGCGGCTGGCGAGAGAGGTGGTGAGCGTGGGTGAGACGTACGACTTCGAGTACACCCCAACGAAGCGCGGACTGCTGCAGCTCGAGGTGCGGATTCCGAGGGCGCCGGGGCGTCTGCTCATCCGCGTGCCGATCCGCGTCGAGTAGACGCCGGAGCGTCTCGATCCGCATCGGCTGATCATCGGGTGCACCACCGCGGTGTCGTGTGCTCCCGTTCGCGTGGAACCACAGCTCGCGAAACGCGGCCGAGTGTGGCCCGGCGCATGGCGACGGTGGCATATTTCCGCACCGTGAAAGCGCACTCCCTTCCTCTCGTGCCGTACCCGGCTCTCGCCGCCGCGCCGGTCGCATTGACTGGGCTCATCCCGACCCGTAGCGGCTCATGACCCGTTGGGCCTGGGTCATCGACCAGACCCGGTGCATCGGCTGCCATGCCTGCACCACCGCCTGCAAATCCGAGAACGAAGTCCCCGTCGGCGTCTTCCGCACCTGGGTGAAGAACGTCGAGGTGGGGACGTTTCCCGACGTCAAGCGCCACTTCGCGGTGCTGCGCTGCAACCACTGCGCGGAGCCGCCGTGCGTCGACGTCTGCCCGGTCACCGCGATGTACCAGCGGCCCGACGGTCTCGTGGACTTCGACCACGAAGCGTGCATCGGCTGCAAGGCATGCATGCAGGCCTGCCCGTACGATGCGATCTACATGGACCCGGAGTCGCACACGGCGGCCAAGTGCAACTTCTGCTCGCACCGTGTGGACGAGGGACTGCTCCCCGCATGCGTGGTCGTGTGTCCGGAGGAGGCGCTCCTCTTCGGCGACCTCGACGATCCGACGAGCAAGGTCCGCCGAGTGGTAGGAGACCAGGTGACGACGGTCCGGCGGCCGGAGCAGGGCACCCGTCCGCAGGCCTACTACATCGGCGCGCATTCCGCGACGCTCGATCCGCTCGCCGCGCGGCACGATGCCACGTACATGTGGTCCGAGCGCGGTGCGCACGATCACCGCGAGCTCGTTCCGCTGACGCGGCGCTCGACGCCCCAAGAGCCCGCGCGCGTGGCGTACGACGTGCCGCGGCAGCGCGCGTGGGGATGGCCCGTCTCGTCGTACATCTGGACGAAAGGGATCGCGGCGGGGCTTGGAATCCTCGCCGGTCTGTCGCGCATTGTCGATCTGGGTGGCGCCCGCGCGACGGACTTTCTTGCACCGCTGATCGCGCTCGCGTTTTTGACGTTGACCGGCGCGCTGCTCGTTGGCGACCTCAAACGTCCCGAGCGATTCTGGACGATCCTCACGCGCCCACAGTGGAAAAGCTGGCTCGCTCGCGGCGCGTTCATCATCACGGCGTACGGCGCATCGCTGGTCGCGTGGATCGTGCTCGCCGCGGTCGGCGCGGTCGGCGCCCTCATCGTGGTTGCTCCCGTCGTCGTGGTGCTCGCCGCACTCACAGCCGCCTACACCGCGTGGCTGTTTGGCCAATGCGAGGCGCGCGACCTCTGGCAATCGCGCCTCCTGCTGCCACACCTCCTGCTGCACGCGCTCGGCGCCGGCTCGGCCGTGCTGATGATCGTCGTCGCGCTGCGCGATGCGCAGGTGAGCGCCGCGCTGCGCGGCGTGTTCCTCGTGGCCGTCCTCGGCGCCGGCGCGATTGCGCTGGCCGACGCGCTCGGTCGCCATCGGACGGCCAACGGCGCCGCGGCGGCACGCGCGCTCGTGCGCGGCTCGCCGTCGCGCCTCTTCTGGATCGCGCTGGCGATCGGCGTCGTGCTTCCGGCGCTCCTCGTCTTCGCCGGCGTCGTGGGAGCGGTCGTGGCCGCGGTCTTCGCCCTCGCCGGCTGGTGGCTGCACGGCCACGCTTTCGTTCTCGCCGGCCAGGGCCCGCCCATATCGTGAGCATTCTCAGATGAGCAAGCGCAGCCTTCACCCCGCCGACGACGGGCGGATGCAGTCGGGCTTCGCGGCGTTCCCGCCCGTCGACCGCTGGGACGATTGGGTCGAGCGCGGCCGCCACTACCATCTCGTGCCGACCACGTGCTTCAACTGCGAGGCGGCCTGCGGGCTGCTCGCCTACGTCGACAAGGAAACGGGCGAGATCCGGAAGTTCGAGGGCAACCCGTACCATCCGGGGAGCCGCGGCCGCAACTGCGCCAAAGGACCCGCGACGCTCAATCAGGTGCTCGACCCGGAGCGCATCCTCTACCCCATGCGGCGTGTCGGCGCGCGCGGCGAGGGCGGATGGGAGCGCGTGACGTGGGACGAGGCGCTCGACGACCTCGCCGGCCGCATTCGCTCCGCCATCCAGCGCGGGGAACCGAACAAGGTGATGTACCACGTCGGCCGTCCGGGCGAGGACGGCTACACCGAACGGGTGCTCGCCGCCTGGGGCGTGGACGGTCACAACAGCCACACGAACATCTGCTCCTCGGGCGCGCGGGCCGGCTACGCATTCTGGATGGGGATGGACCGCCCGGCGCCCGATTACGCGAACGCTCAATGCATTCTGCTCATCTCTGCCCATCTCGAGAGTGGCCACTACTTCAACCCGCACGCGCAGCGGATCATCGAGGCCAAGCAACGCGGCGCGACGATCATCGTCATGGATCCGCGGCTGTCGAACACGGCGACCCATGCGGATCATTGGCTGCCGACCCATCCGGGCTCCGAGCCCACGGTGCTGCTGGCGATCGCCAACGTGCTCATTCGCGAGCGCACGTACGACCGCGAGTTCGTGCGCCGATGGGTGAACTGGGAGGAGTACCTCCGCGCGCTGCATTCCGGCGGGCCGCCGATCTTCGAGCGGTTCATCGAGGAACTGGAGCGGCTGTACGCCGACTACACGCCGGAGCGCGCCGAGCGCGAGACGGGCGTGCCGGCGGCGACGGTGGTCGAGGTGGCGCACGCCATCGCGCGCGCCGGATCGCGATTCAGCGCGCACAACTGGCGCGCCGCGGCTGCGGGCAACCTGGGTGGCTGGATGACGGCGCGCTGCGTCTTCTTTCTCAACGTGCTCACCGGGAGCGTGGGCACGGAAGGCGGCACGGTGCCCAACACCTGGGCCAAGTTCGTCCCCGCGCCGCACGCACGTCCGCCGCATCCGACGACCTGGAACGAGCTCACCTGGCCGGCGGAGTATCCGCTCGCGTTCTTCGAGATGAGCTTTCTCTTACCGCACTTCCTCAAGGAAGGGCGCGGCGCGCTGGACGTCTATTTCACGCGCGTGTACAACCCGGTGTGGACCAACCCCGACGGCTTCTCGTGGATCGAGGTGTTGCGCGATGAGTCGATGATCGGGCGGCACGCGGCGCTCACGCCGGTGTGGAGCGAGACGGCGTGGTTCGCCGATTACGTGTTACCGGTCGGTCTGGGAAGCGAGCGGCACGATCTGGCCAGCTTCGAGACGCACGCCGGGAGCTGGATCGGCTTCCGTCAGCCGGTGAATCGTGTCGCGGCCGAGTTAGCCGGAGTCGCGGTGGACGATACGCGCGACACCAATCCCGGAGAGGTGTGGGAGGAGAACGAGTTCTGGATCGAGCTGTCATGGCGCATCGATCCCGACGGCTCGATGGGCATTCGGCAGCACTTCGAGTCGCCGTACCGCCGGGGCGAGAAGCTGCGCGTCGACGAGTATTACCGGTGGATCTTTGAGAATTCCGTACCTGGCCTTCCCGGGGCCGCCGCGGAGCAGGGGCTGTCGCCGCTCGAGTACATGCGAAAGTTCGGTTCGTTCGCGCTGCCGGTTGGCGCCTATGCGCGCCACGAGGACGTGGTCAGCGACGTCGAGCTCGCGCAAGCCGTGGTCGATCCAACCACGGCGCGCGTCTACACGGCAAGTCCGCCGGCGCCATCGTCGAACATCGCGCCGCTCCCGGCCCCCGCGCCCGATGCCGCCGGCCGCCGCGCCGTGGGCGTGATGGTCGACGGTGTGCCGCGCCGCGGATTCCCGACTCCGTCGGGGAAGCTGGAGTTCTACTCGACTACGCTCGCGACATGGGGTTGGCCCGAGCTCGCGATCCCCACGATGGTCGAGAGCCACGTCGCGCCGGAAGTGCTCGACTCCGCGGCCGGCGAGATGGTGCTCGTGCCGACGTTCCGCCTGCCGGTCCTCATTCATACGAGATCTGGAAACGCGAAATGGCTGAACGAGATCGCGCACACCAACCCGCTCTGGATCCATACGTCGGACGCCGAGCGACTCGGCGTGGCGCTGGGCGATCTGGTGCGCGTGACGACCGACATCGGCTATTTCGTGCTGCCGGCGTGGGTCACGGAAGGCATCCGGCCCGGTGTGGTCGCGTGCTCGCACCACATGGGGCGCTGGCGTCTGGATCAGGGCAAGGGCCTTGATCGCTGGAGCTCGGCGCTCGTGAAGCTCGAGGAGCATGGCGGCCGCTGGCGCATGCGCCGTGTACGCGGAGTCGAGCCGTTCTCGAGCCGCGACTCGGATTCAGGTCGCGTGTGGTGGCACAGCGCCGGCGTGCACCAGAATCTCGCGTTTCCCGTGCATCCCGATCCGGTGAGCGGCGCGCACGCGTGGCATCAGAAAGTGCGAGTGAGTAAAGCCGAGCCGGGCGACCGTGACGGCGACATCGAGGTCGATACCGCAAAGAGCCACGCCATCTACAAGGAGTGGCTGGCGATGGCGCGTGCGGCGCCGGGCCCGGACGGCATGCGGCGGCCGTACTGGCTGCTCCGGCCGCTGCGACCGTCGGCGGACGCCTACCGGATGAGCGACAAGCCCGCGCCGTCGCGCTGAACCGCGCTTGTCCGGCAGCCGTTAGTTGGTGTGGCGACGGCAGCCCGTGCTCGCGACGCGCTCCAATTCGGCGGCGCGCTCGGATACCACGCGTAACGCACCGACATTGTCGGCGTTCCACCAGCGCCACGCTCCGGCCACGTCTTGTCGCGCGAGTCGTGAACTGGGGCCCCAACGCCGCAGCAGCTCGGAGGCGGCGTCGCATCGGGCCGCGACATCGGTGCTCTGCGCAACCGAGTCGAGCTGCACGGTGGACGGACGGAGCACCTCGCGTACGGCGATCGGAACGGCGCCGCCGCGCAATCCGGCCAGGTGCCTGAGGTCGAGGGCCGGCGCGCCTGACCCGGTACGCGCGACGCTTGCCGCCCGCGCGACGTTGACGCGCGCGACGATGCGATCGGGATCGGACAGGTTCAGGACGCCGAGCATGGCAAGTCCGGACAGTACCGCTCCGGCAACGAACGCCCGACCGTGGTCGCGCAGCACCGTCGCCACGAGCCACACGATCACGATCGCGAGCCATGCCATGAGCGCGACGGCGTAGAGACGA
>DATJIZ010000038.1:0-16560 GCA_035492735.1 Gemmatimonadaceae bacterium
CAAGTGCGATCAGGACGATCACCGCATCACAGCGCGACGATGGAACGATGCACCTCCGTTTCGATTCCGTCGACCGGTTCGACACGCTTCTACTCCGACCGGAGCGACTCTACCGGGTCGATCCGCGTCGCGCGCAGCGCCGGCCACAACGCCGAGAAGAACGCCACGGCAAAGAGTACGATTGCGACCGCCGCAAACACCGGTGCGTTGTACTCGTCGTCCTCGAAGATGAACGCGTGCAGCCAACCGGCGGTGTTCTTCGTGAGATAGAGTCCAATCGCGATGCCCGCCAGCACCGTCACGTTGCCTTCGCGGAGCACGGCGTGGAGGATGTCGCGAACGCTCGCCCCGAGCGCGATTCGCACGCCGAGCTCGCGCCGTCGCTCGGCCACTGAATGGGCAACGATGCCGTAGATGCCGAGCGCGGCGAGGCCGACGCCCAGCGCGGCGAAGGTGAGGAAGACCGACGCCACGAAGTCGTGGCTCTGCCGTTGGCCACGAATTCCCATGGCTTCTTCCATTGCCGCCACGCTCGCACCGCGCACGAGCGCGCCCGACGGCAGGCGGCCACGCAATTCGACGGCGAGCCGATCCGGATCCGCCTTGGCACGCGCGACGATCTGGATCAGTGCGAAGCGGTTCGGGGCCCTGAAGCGAATGGTGTCGCCGACGCCCATGACCCGGTAGATCGCGCCGATTCGGCTCGGCTTGATCTCGCGTCGGTACATGAGCACCTGCCGGTAGTCCTGCGCCTCCGCGACCACGCCGACGATCCGGAGCCACGGCGCCTGGGACTTGAAATCACCCAGCTTGATCTGGAGACCGATCGGGTCGACGCCGGAGAAGAGGCTCGTCGCGGTGTGCTCGTCGATCACGATCTCAGGCACGGCGGCCGCGCCATCGGCGAAGTCGCGGCCGTGAACGATCTGCCGGCCCATCGTGCGGAAATAGCCGGGCGTCACCACGGAGTAGCTGAGGAGCGGTGTCTTCACTTCGCGAGGCGTCCCGCCGCGCTCGTTCACCGTGATTCCGTAGTGATCGGGCGCGGTGTTGACGTACATCGCCGCGTCGGCGAGATCGGGCACGGCGCGCAGATGCGAGAGAACTTCGTTCGCGTACCCGATCCGGCTCAGCGCCGTGTCGTGGCTCGCCTGCAGAAACAGCGACGCGCTCACGAGCCGTCGTGTATCGAACCCCACGTCGAGTGAGTGCACCTGGATGGCCGTCCGCACGACCAGCGTCGCGCCGCTGAGCAGGGCGAGCGACAAGCCGATCTGCGCTCCGACCATGACCCCGTATTGCCGGCGATGGCGCTTGAGCGCGCCCGTCCCGGCACCGGCCTTGAGCAGCGCGTTGGGGTCGACCCGCGACACGCGAACGGCGGGATACAGTCCCACGAGCATCGTGCACACGATTGCCGCCGCCACGGCAAAGGCGAACACGCGCCAACTGATCTGCGGCTCGATCACGTACT
Organism: Gemmatimonadaceae bacterium; assembly: GCA_035492735.1. Taxonomy (GTDB): domain Bacteria; phylum Gemmatimonadota; class Gemmatimonadetes; order Gemmatimonadales; family Gemmatimonadaceae; genus JAQBQB01. The sequence goes on from DATJIZ010000038.1 coordinate 1,475, forward strand.
GCGCCACGCTCGGCGGGATGCGCGACCGCAACAGGTGAACGCCCCAGTACGTGAGCACGACGCCCGCGGCGAGTCCCGCCAGCGCGAGGAACGCGCTTTCGATCAGGAGTTGCCCGACCAGATTCGCGCGCGACGCACCGAGCGCCGCGCGGACGGCGAGCTCCCGCGCGCGGCCGATCCCGCGCGCGAGCTGCAGATTGGCCAGGTTGGCGCACGCCACGAGGAGTACGGCGATGACCGCGGCGGCCAGCGCGTACTGGAAACGCTGCGGCGAAAACTGTGAGACCGCCACCGGCTTGAGCTGCAGGCGCGGCACTTCCGGCGCCATGCGAGCGAGCACCGCGAGACGCTCGGCGGGAACTCTGAGCGACTGCTCGGCGTGCGGGCCGCTCACACCGTGCCGCACACGAACGATGTTGACCGGGCGCGGTGCACCGGGCGCGAGCAGCGTGACGATGTCGGCCCGTGATCCCGGAATCAGAAACCCGCGGCCGTAAATGCCGATCACCGGCGCGCGCACGCCGTTCATGAGAATCGTCGTGCCGATCGGGAACTCGCCATCGGGACTGAGCGTCGCGGCCAGGCGGTCGCTGATCATCACGGGCGAGGTTTCGCCGTGGACGTCCGCCTCGGTGAACGCCCGGCCCCGGAGCGGATGCGCGCCGAGCACCTGAAACAGGTTCGGATCGACGATGCCCTGCACGGCCTGCGTGTATCTCGTGCCGTACTCGATGGCCGCGCCGCCCCACGCCGTCGACTCGTAGCTCACCGCCTCGATGTCGGGCGACGACAGTACGAGCGCGCGCCGCGTGGCGTCGTCCACTGTGTGCTTGTAGTCGCCCCAGACGGTCAGCGCGTAGATCTGCCCTGGGTCGCGCGCGTCGAAGTTGGGCCGGATCATCGCGTCGAGCACGCTGTACATCGTCGTGTTCAGGGCGATCGCGAGTGCCAGAGAGAGAATCGCGATCGCGGTGAACCCGCGATGGCGGGTGAATGAGCGTACGGCGAGCCGGAGATTCTGACGCGACAAGGTCACGGAGAATGACTGGCGACCCGCCCCCAAGGTGACACCAGCTCGAGGTGCTATTCCGTTCGAAGCGCGTCGACGGGTTGCACGCGCGTGGCGTCGCGCGCCGGCAAGAGGCTCGCCACGAGCGCGACGAACGCCAAAGCGAGCGATGCGCCCACGAACGTCAGCGGATCGTGCGTGGACACTCGCACCAGGAGGCTCGAGAGGTACTTGGATCCCGCGGCCGCGAGCGCCACGCCCGCCGCCACACCGGCAAGTGTGGTGAGGGATGCCTGCCGCACCACCAGCAGTACGATGCTTGCCGGTGTCGCGCCGACGGCGATTCGAATGCCGAACTCACGCCTGCGCGCGACCGTCGCATACGCCATCACGCCGTAGATCCCCAGGGCGGCAAGTACGAGCGCGAGCAGCGCGAACCCTGTCATCAACACCATCGCCAGTTGCTGCCGCGCGATCGATGCGTGCATGACGTCACGCAGCGTTCGTGGGAAGAGCAGCGGAACGAGCGGATCGACTTCGCGCAGAAGCTGACGAATGGCCGGAGCGAGCTTGGCCGCGTCGCCAGTCGCGCGCACGATGACGTTGCCACCATACCCGACCCACTGGCGCTCGGAGACGTACAACGTCGGCACCGGCTCGTCGACGAGATTTGGCCGCACGTCGCCGACGACGCCGACGATCTGCATCGACGTGCCCGAGTCTCCCGGCACCGCGTCCTCGATGCGCACGCTGGTACCGACGGGATTCATCCCGGGCCAGTATCGGCGTGCAACGCTTTCACTGATCACCAGCGTCGGCGGCGATCCCGGCCGATCGTCGCGCGTGAATACTCGTCCGGCGCGTAACGGAATCCCGAGCGCGGCGAAGTACTCGTCCGAAGCAGTCGCATACTCGACGCTCGGAGCGTCGCCGTCGGACGGTCGGCTCACGACCCGCATTCGCACACCCATCAACCCGCCGTTCCATGGTGCAACCCGGGTATACCCGACGGCCGTCACTCCCGGCAGCGCGCGGATTCGATCGCCGATCGATTGCATGACCGCGTCGCGCGTGGTCGGATCGCGGTAGCGGTTGCCGGACAGGTTCAGGTTGAACGACAGCGCGTGGGCGTCGGCGGTATACCCGAGATTCGTCTGAACCAGGAAAGCGAAGGTTCGCGTAAGGAGTCCGGCACCAACGAGCAGCACGACGGCGAACGCGATCTGCGCCGACACGAGCACGCGTGATCCCCGCACGCGGACCCGCCCTTGCGACGCACCGCGGCCGCCGGCGTCGCCGAGCGTCTCACGCAGGTCGACGCGCGTGGCGGCGATCGCCGGCGCCACTCCAAACGCAACGCCGCACAAGATCGATACCGCCGCGGCCAACGCGAGCACGGGAGCGTCCACGCGCACCTCGCCGAGCTGCGGCAGCGCGGAAGCGGCGAGTGCGACCAGTGCCCGCTTCAGTACGACGGCGATGGCGATCCCCGCGGCGCCGCCGATCAATCCGTGCAGCGCCGATTCGGTGAGCACCTGGCGCACGAGCCGCTCTCGGCTCGCTCCCAGGGCGGCGCGAACCCCGAGCTCACGTCGGCTCGCCGCGGCTCGCGCCAGAAAGAGTCCCGCGATGTTCACGCAGGCGACGAGCAGCACCACCACGGCCCCGAACATGACGAGAAGAAGCACCGTGCCCGAGGTCCCCACGATCGCGGCGTGCAGCGACACAGGCCGGATCACACCGCCGTTCTTGATCTCGGGATAGCGGTCATGGATTCGTTGCCGGAGCAGCGGCAGCTCGGCGCGTAGCGCCGTCTCACCGACGCCTTCGCGCAGCCGCGCGACTCCGCGATATGCTCTCCCGCGACTCATCCGTGCGGTCCGCGCGATGCCTGGGACGTTGAGCGGCTGGAGCGCGTCGATCACGTTGAAGCCCGGCTCCGGCATGACGAATCCGGCGGGGAGCACGCCGGCGATCGTGTAGTCGAGACTGTTGAGCTGAATCCGCCGCTCGAGCACGCGTGGATCACCGCCGAACACCCGTTGCCATGTGTCGAACCCGATCAACGTGACACGCGGTGCGCCCGGCACGATGTCTCGATCCGAGAAGTCGCGGCCGAGCACGGGGCGTACGCCAAGCACGGTCAGGAAGTCCGGGGCCACGGACGCCATTCGCCATGGTTCGGCAGTCTGTGCGTCCGTGTACACGGCGCCTCCGTAGTTGCCTGAGATCGCAACCCCGGAGAACGCGCGGCTCTCCGTGGCGATGGCGACCAGCTCGACCGCGGACAGCTTGTTGTCGTCGCCATCCGCACCTGCCGGCGTGGTGTAGAGGCGATAGAGGCGGTCGGGCGCGCGAAACGGCAACGGCGTGATCAGCACCCGGCGGACCACCGAAAAGACCGCGGTATCGGCGCCGATACCGAGCGCGAAGGTCGCGAGCACGACCACGGCGAACACCGGCGACCGGCGCATCGCGCGCCACGCGACGCCGAGGTCGGTTGCGAGGTCCTCGAACAGCTGTGTCACGCGCGCCGCCCGTTCGGTCTCGTTGTCCTGCTGCTCGCAGTACCGCTGGGTCGCGTCCAGGTCCCCGAATTCGGCGAGGGCACGCTCGCGCGCCGTGTGTGCGTCGAACCCCTGTCTCGCGAGGTCGGCTGCCCGCATCTCCAGGTCGAATCGCAGCTCCTCGTCGATGTCGGCTCGAATGCGCGACGCCGAACGCGGCAACCGAAGCAAACGGCGGATCCGGCCGGCCACCGCCCTACTCCGCGTCGAGCACCGCAAGCAACGCGGCGACGTAGGCCCGAAGATCGGTCGACTGCGACCGAAGCTGCTTCCGCCCCGTCGCCGTCAGCTCGTAGAACTTCGAGCGGCGGTTCGTGTCCGACACACCCCACCAGCCGCGCACCAGCTTCTTGCGCTCCAGGCGATGCAGCGCCTGATAGAGCGCGGCGCTCTGAATGGCAATCGCCCCGGCAGTGCGATTCCGCACGAGCTGTGAGATCGCGTAGCCATGCATCGGTCCCCACGCCAGGGTCCGGAGCACGAGGACATCGACGGTACCCGGCATCAGCTCGAGCGTAGACGAGGGCATGCGCACTCACAGGTAAGTTACTTACATGTCATCACGTGACCTATAGCCTAGGCCGCGGACGAACGGGTGTCAACGGCGTCGCACGGACTCCATCTCGCCAACCGGCTTCGACGTTGGCCCGCCCCAAACCACCGCCGGTCGTCACCGCCACCTTGCCGCTCGGCCGCCGGTTCGTTTCGTTCTCCCCGTCACCGATTCGAGACCCCCATGCCGAACTCCCGTTTCACGATCGCCGCCGCCGTCGCGTTCATCGCGATTCCGGTCGCTGCCATCTTCGCCCAACCATCCGCACCGAATGCACCGCCCGCCCGCGCCGGCGTGGCCGAAGGCGTTGGCTACTATCGCTTCCCGGCGATCTCCGCCGAGACCATAGTGTTCACCGCCGAAGGCGATCTGTGGCGCGTCCCGATCGCGGGCGGCATCGCCCGTCGGCTGACGACCCATCCGTCCGAGGAATCGCACGCGGCGATCTCGCCCGACGGCCGAACGATCGCGTTCTCCGCCAGCTACGAAGGCCCGACCGAGGTCTACACCATGCCGATCGACGGCGGCCGCCCGGTGCGCCACACCTTCGACGGCACGGCGGCGACGGTCATCGGGTGGACGCCTGAAGGCAGAATCATCTACACGACCACCAAGTACTCCACGCTGCCCAACGCGGAGTTGGCGACGGTCGACCCGCGGACCAATGCGATGACCCTCGTGCCGCTGGCGCAGGCAGCCGAAGGCGCGTACGACGGCCCCACGCTCTTCTTTACCCGGTTCGCCCGGCAGGGGAGCCAGACCAAGCGATACCAGGGCGGAACGGCGCAGAGCATCTGGCGCTACGCCGGCGGCGCTTCCCCCTCGATGTCGCTCACACCCGATTGGGCGGGCACAAGCCGCTCGCCCATGGTCTACCGCAGTCGGGTGTACTTCGCGAGCGATCGCGATGGCACCATGAACCTGTGGTCGATGGACGAGAATGGAAAAGACTTGCGCCAACTCACGCATCACGTGGACTTCGAGGTGCAAAGCCCCTCGCTCGGCGACGGAAAAATCGTGTATCAGCTCGGCGCCGATCTGCGTGTGTTCGACATCGCGACCGCCCGCGACACGGTCGTGCCGATCCAGCTCGTCTCCGACTTCGAGCAGACCCGCGAACGGTGGGTGCGCAATCCAACCGACTGGATCGCCAGCGCGCATCTCTCACCGACCGGTGACCGCGTCGCCATCACGGCCCGCGGCCAGGTCTTCGTCGCGCCCGCCCAGCAGGGCCGGCTGGTCGAAGCCACGCCCGGCAAGACGACGCGCTGGAACGACGCGCGATTCATGGCCGACGGCAAGACGGTGCTGGCGATCAGCGACAAGAGCGGCGAGCAGGAGTTCTGGACGCTGCCGGGCAATGGGCTCGGCGACATGCAGCGCATCACGCGCGATGGACGCGTCGTGCGATGGGAGGGCGTTCCCAGCCCCGACGGAAAATGGCTGGCGCACACCGACAAGAATCAACAGCTCTGGCTCACGGACATGCACACGGCCGCGACCAAGCTGCTCGCCACCGATCCCAAAGGGGATTTTGGCGACATCAAGTGGTCGCCGGACGGCAAGTGGCTCGCCTACGCCGCGCCGGCGAGCAATCTCTTCGAGCGATTGTTTCTCTACAGCGTCGAGTCGGGCAAGAGCACGCCCGTCACCTCGGATCGCTACGACAGCTACAGTCCGGCGTGGTCGCCTGACGGGAAGTGGCTCTACTTCCTGTCCGATCGCCATTTTCAGTCGGTCGTGGGCAGCCCGTGGGGATCGCGCGAGCCCGAGCCGTTCTTCGACAAGCAATCGAAGTTGTATGCGTTGGCGCTCGTACCCGGCGAACGGAATCCGTTTCAGCCGGCGGACGAGCTCACCCCACCCAAGGCCGCGGCGGACAGCGCGAAGCCGACAGCAGACAGTTCGCGGAATACCCCGCCGGTTCCGGCGACAGGCCGTGTTGATGTTCCGCCAGCCGCGCGCGAGCCGATCGTACTGGACGGTATCGAGCAGCGCCTCATCGAGATTCCCGCCCCGCCCGGCAACTACTCCAACCTTTCGGTCGACGGCAAGCGGCTCTACCTCATGTCGCGGGAAGCAGCGGCCAACGCGAAGCCTTCGCTCCTCACCTTCCCGATCGACAACGTCCGCCCGGTGCTCGACACTTTCATGCTCGCGGTACGCACATATGAGCTCTCGGCGGATCGCAAGAAGATTCTCCTGCGCAAGGACGGCTCGCCGGACATCTACGTCGTCGATGCCGGCGAGAAGGCACCGAAAGAGCTCGACAAGGCGCGAGTCGATCTGAGCGGGTGGATGCTGCACTTCGACCCGCGCGAAGAGTGGCGGCAGGAGTTCACCGACGCCTGGCGTCTCGAGCGCGACTACTTCTACGACCGCGGCATGAACGGCATCGACTGGCCGGCGATGCGGGCGCACTACGCGCCGCTCGTCGAGCGGGTGACCGATCGCGCCGAGCTGAGCGACATTCTGGCGCAGATGGTGAGCGAGCTCTCGGCGCTCCACATCTTCGTGCGCGGCGGCGACATCCGCAAAGGCGACGATGCGGTGCTGCCCGCCTCGCTCGGTGCGCGCCTCGCGCGCGACGAAGCGCGCGGCGGCTATCGGGTCGAGCACATCTACCGGTCGGATGCCGACGATCCGCGCGAGCTTGCGCCGCTCGAGCAATACGGCGTGAACGTCCGCGAGGGCGACGTGATCGTCGCCGTGAACGGTACGCCGACTCTCTCGGTACCGGACATCGGCGTGTTGCTGCGCGATCAGGCCGATCGCGAAGTGCTGCTGCGCGTACGACCGGCCGCCGGCGCCGAGCGGCAGGTGGTGGTGCGGCCGATCAGCCAGGGGCGCGAGTCGCAGCTTCGCTACACAGAGTGGGAGTACTCGCGCCGTCTGGCCGTGGAGCAGAAGGGACACGGCGAGATCGGTTACGTGCACCTGCGGGCCATGACGGGCGACGACATGGCGCAGTGGGCACGCGATTTCTATCCCGCCTTCGATCGGCAGGGCTTGATCGTCGACGTCCGCCACAACAACGGCGGCAACATCGACTCCTGGGTGCTCGAGAAGCTGATGCGCAAAGCCTGGTTCTACTGGCAGGCACGCGTCGGCGATCCCACGTGGAACATGCAGTACGCATTTCGCGGCCACGCGGTCGTGCTCACGGACGAGCACACGGCGTCGGACGGCGAGGCCTTCGCCGAAGGCTTCCGCCGGCTGGGCCTCGGCAAGGTGATCGGCACCCGCACGTGGGGCGGCGAGATCTGGCTCTCGTCGAGCAATGTCCTCGTCGACCGCGGCATTGCGACAGCAGCCGAGATGGGCGTCTACGGCCCGGAGGGCAAATGGCTGATCGAAGGCCATGGTGTCGATCCGGACATCGTCGTCGACGACGAGCCGCATGCCACCTTCCAGGGCGGCGACGCCCAGCTCGACGCGGCGATCGCCTACCTGCAGAAGGAGATCAAGGATCACCCGGTACCCGTGCCGCCGCCGCCGGCGTACCCCAACAAGTCACTCCGCGCCGTGATTCAGGCCGGCACGGTCAAACAACCGTAACCGACGGATCGTTTCGACGACACTCATGATGAAGCTCAGCTTGTACACATGGCTCGCGTTGAGTGCGGCCGCCGCGGCCGCGCCGGTGACGTGTCTCCCTGGACAGTCTTCGCTGCCCGCCACGACGCGAGCCGTGATCGACAGCGCCGCGCGCACCGTGCTCGCCGAGACCGGCGCACCGAGTGCATCGGTTGCCGTCGTGCGCGATGGCGCGATCGCCTACACGAACGCCTACGGACTCGCTCGGCTCGATCCAAAGACATCTGCGACCGCATCGATGCGCTACAGCATCGGCTCGATCAGCAAACAATTCACCGCGACGGCCGTCCTGCTCCTCGCCGAGCGGCACAAGCTGTCACTCGACGACAAGGTCGGCCGCTGGTTGCCGGAGCTCACGCGCGCCAACGAGGTGAGCCTGCGCCAGATCCTGTCGATGACCTCGGGCTATCAGGACTACTGGCCGCAGGACTACGTGATGCCGCCAATGCTCGAGGCGACGACGGCGCAGCGGATCGTCGACGAGTGGGCGCGCAAGCCGCTCGACTTCGACCCCGGCACGAAATGGCAATACAGCAACACCAACTACGTGATCGCCGGGCTCATCGTGGAGAAAGCCAGCGGAATGCCGCTGGTCGACTTCCTTCGCAAGGAGGTTTTCACGCCGCTGCACATGACGTCCGTGTTCATCAGCGACGAGGGCGCACTCCCGCCGACGGACGCGCAGCGATATCTGCGCTACGCGCTCGGCCCGCCGCGACCAGCGCCCAAGGAAGGTCGCGGCTGGCTTTTCGCCGCCGGCGAGCTGGCAATGACGGCCGGCGATCTCGCGCGTTGGGACATGTCCGTGATCGATCAGAAGATTCTCACGCCGGCCTCGTATCACGCCCAACAGACCACGGTGCTGCTGGCGAACGGCACTGCAACCGGCTACGGCCTTGGCGTCGACGTGGCGACGATGGACGGCCACCGGTTGATCTCGCACAACGGCGAGGTCTCGGGGTTCACGGCCGAGAACGACGTCTATCCCGACGACCGGACCGCCGTCGTGGTGCTCACCAACCTCGACGCGACCGGCGCGCCGGGACAGATCGCGCGGCGGATCGCCGACGCGTTGTTCGCCACCTCCGACGCGGCGACGGCGAGAGCGACGGCGCAGGCGCGCGCGATCTTTCTCGGCTTGCAGCATGGATCCGTCGAGCGATCGCTGTTCACGACCAACGCGAACGCCTACTTCAGCGCTAGGGCGTTGGCGGATTTTGCCTCGAGCCTCGGACCGCTCGGTGCGCCGACCGAGTTCGTCCAGACTCGCCAGTCGCTGCGTGGCGGCATGACGTTCCGCGCCTTCCGTGTACGGGCAGGCGGCCGAACGATGACGGTGACGACGTTCACGACCGCCGACGGCAAGCTGGAACAGTATCAGGTCGAAGCCGGTTGAGCGACCGCCGTGTTGACGACGTTGACGTCTGCGCGCAGGGTTTTGCGCATTGCTGAGCAGATCCCCATCAGCTCGGCCGTCAACGCAGATCAGGAGAGGTAGTCATGTCGCGATCGCTTGCCACCGTCCGCTCGCTCGTGTCCATCACGGTCCTCGGCGCACTTGCCGCGTGCGGCGGCTCCGACTCGACCGGCCCGGGGAAACAGGCCGCGTTCACCACCGTAGAGGCGACCACCGTCGCGACGAACATCATGACCGAAATCGTCAAGGCGCTCTCCACGGCGGGGTTTGGAGCGAATGCCGCACCCGCGGCCGCGCTGGCATCGGTCGCCGCAGTCCCCGTGACCGGCTCGGCGAACTTCAGCGGTCCGTGCACCAACGGCGGAACGGTCAACGGGCACTACGACTACACGGGGAACTTCGACAATCAGGGTGGCGGCACGATGTCCGGCACCATCACGAGCACCTTGAACGGTTGTAAGGTGTCGACCGGCACGAAAGTCATTGGCGTGGGCGGCCAATTCACGTGGACGTACAGCGCGACCTTCTCCCAAACGGCATCGTTGAACACATACAACTGGCACGGCGTCGGCTCGTTCACGTGGGATGGCGGCAGTTGTTCGATCGACTACTCCGTGAATTACACGGGGACCGGCGCGTACAAGCTGAGTGGCACCTTCTGCGGCGTGGACATCACCCAAGGCACCAAGTAGCAAATCCGGCGCGAACGCACGACGGCCCCGCCGGGGGGGGGCGCGGCCGTCGCTCGATTCAGGAACCGCCGAGAATCACTGGCTGACCGACTTCACTCGGACCACCGGCTTGAACGACAAGCCCGACGACATGATGGTCGAGCCGCGTAGCACGAAGCTCTGGCCCACGTCGAAATCGGCCGTCACCGTCGTCGTTGCGTTCGCCGTCACGTCCAGCGGCTGCGTGAAGTTCACCTTGATTCCCGACTGGGCCGCACTCGGGAACTGGATGCCCGGCGTCGACGTGCTGGTGAGAATGGTTCCGTCGAGCATCGTGATGCTCGAGCTGTCCGGATCGATCACGAGGCGCATCGCGCGATAGGTTCCGGCCTGGAGTGAGGACTGGCCGAGCGCGGCCGACACGCCGTTCTGGAGCGTGAGCAGGTCGATGATCGAATCCGGCTTGGCGATCGTTTGCCAGCCGTCGCGCGCCTCCGCGTCACTCACCGTCGTGCTGGTCGCATCGGTGCTGGCCGCCGTCGAATCCGAGGCGTCGTCCTGCTTCACGTCGACGCGCACCACGAACACGTTGACGCTCTTCACGGAATCGATCGGAAACGGAGCGTCGGTGAGCCGCACGGCAAGCGTCCCGTTGCCGGCGACACCAGTGGCATCGCTGCACGCCGCGACAAGCGACAAGCCGGCGAGCGCGGCCACGGCGAACGAAGAACGTAGCTGCATTGTAGCCTCCTGAAATCAGTGCGGCGGCCGACATGCGGTCGCCGCGTCCCACGTCGACATCGATCGCCGCGCATGGGAGGAATTGGCGAGGAATTTCCAAGTGGCTGCCGTCGTCGGCCGCCTCAACAGGTAGACTGCGACGACGGCTGTTTCGACACGGCGAGCGCGGTCCCCTTATGTGACGCGCGTCACGGCGAAGTCGAGTCGCGGGCCGACAGGCCGGCGCGTGCTACAGAGCCGGTTCGGCGGCGATGTTGAACCTGCTCCGGTAGTGCTTCGGCGACACGCCAAAGCGCCGCTCGAAGGCGCGTCGGAAGGCGTCGTCGCTCGAGTAGCCGACAGAGCGCGCGACGGTCTCGATGTTCGTTCGCTTTGCCGCCAGTCGTCGGCACGCCTCGTTCAACCGGGCCTGCTCGACGAATGCGGCCGGGGTGGCGCCGAAGCGATCCTTGAATGCGCGCGAGAACTGGCGCACGCTGAGACACGCCCGGCCCGCCAGCGCTTCGACGGACAGATCACTCCGCAAATGCGTCGGAATCCAGGTCGCCAAGCCGGCGAATCGGTCGGTCGACTCGAACTGAAAGCGCAACGGCTCGGAGAATTGGTTCTGGCCGCCAGCGCGCTTCAAATACACGACCATCTCGCGCGCGACCGCCAGCGCTGCTTCGGGCCCGAGATCCTCCTCGAGCAGGGCCAGCGCCAGGTCGATGCCGGCGGTGATGCCGGCCGACGTGTAGAACGAACCGTCCTTCCGGTAGATCGCGTCCGGATCGACACGCAACTTCGGGAATCGGCGCTGCACGTCCGCCGCGTGCGCCCAATGCGTGCTCACCACGCGGCCATCGAGCAGACCCGTGGGCGCGAGTGCGTAGATGCCGGTGCACACGCTGGCGATCCGCCGGATGTGGGGCGCGCGCGCTTCGATCCAGCGCGCCGCGCGATCGGCCATGCCCGACTCGCGCAAACCTGCGCCGCCGGGAATGATCAGTGTGTCGAGGTCGGTTCGCGTCGGGACGGTGTAACGCGTTGTGATCTGCAGTCCCGAGCTCGTGACGAACTGGCGGCCCTCGAGCCCAATCACCACGACCTCGTACGGCGGCGTCCCGCCGTCGCAGAACTCCGGCGCGGCGAGCGCGTCGGACCGGAATACGTCCGCGGGCCCGGTGAGGTCGAGCGCCTGGAGTCGGTTGAAGCCGAGAATGCCGATGCGTCGCGTTGCCACGGTTCATCCGAGTGGAGACAGGCAAATCTACCGTTGGAGCCAGCGTGTCCTCAACGACACCTTTCCGACGGATTCGGCCGCGGGACCGCGACGGCGGCGTCCGGCCGGATTGGTCGGAACATTGTCATTGCAGCCAATTGAACCCGCGCGCCACCTTCCATGTGTCGCCGTACACCGAGGAGTGTTCGGCGCCTCCATTCGCCGGGAGAGCTCATGCGATTTCATCCAACTGCCACGCTGCTCGTCCTCACGACTCTCGCGTGGGCCTCGGCCTCAGCGCAAAAGCTGACCGGCGGGGGCACCATCACCGCCTTACCGGCACCGGTCAAGCTCGACCCCGATGGCCGGTTCCAGTCCACCTTCGCGCGAGTCGGCGACGACGTGTTCATCGCCGGCCAGCCGACCGAGCGCGGACTCCGCGAGCTGCGCGACCAGGGAGTGACGCTGGTGGTGAACCTGAGGACGCCCGAGGAGATGAAGCGGGATGTGAAGTTCGACGAGCCCGCGTTGGCAGCGCGGCTTGGCATGCGATACGTCTACCTGCCGGTTCGCGGCAACGCCGAGTTCCCGTACTCGCCCCGGACCGTCGCCGCGTTCAGCCGGGCGCTCGAGGATGCGAAGGGCAAAGTGCTCCTGCACTGCACGATCGCTTGGCGCGCCAGCCACCTCTGGGCCGCTTATCTGATCAGTGAGCGCGGTGTCCCGGTCGACAGCGCGCTCGCAAACGCGCGCGCGATCAACCTCATGGACATGCACCACCCCGCGGATGGCGGTCCCGAGCCGGTGGAGGAGTTTCTGGGGCGACGACTGCCGTCGCTGGGGCATTCCGCGCCCTGAGACGCCCGACCGGCTGCGCGAGCGCGCAGACGAGCATTGCCACGGCGCGTGGGCCAATTAGAGTATCGCTTCTCACAGAAGCCATCGAGGCCGACCGCCATGCCGAACGATCTCGAAAAGCTCCAGGGCACGTGGCATCTCTCGTCGAGCGAGGTCGACGGCGCGGTACTCGGGCCGGAACTGCTCGCCAACGCGCGCGTCGTCGTGGCGGGCAACCGGTTCGAGTCGCTCGGCATGGGCGCGCCCTACGAAGGCACGTTCGCGATCGACGAAACGGCGAAGCCGAAGACCTTCGACATGCTCATCACGGGCGGCCACGCGGCGGGCACGCGCCACGCCGGCCTGTACAAGTTCTCGCGTGGAAGCTGGATCCTGTGTCTGGCGAGCGCCGGCGCACTGCGACCGCGAACCTTTGCGTGCGGCCCTGACGGCGGCTTCGCGCTGCAGACGTTTCGCCGACACCCGGCAGCGGCACGCATCGCGAAACAGCCCGCCACGCTGCCGACCACCTCGTCGTCCCCGATCTCCGGCGCGACGACCCCGATCGAAGGAGAGTGGTCGATGGTGAGCGGGGTTTTCAATGGCGCCGCCATGGCGGCGGAAATGGTCAAGTGGTGCAAGCGGGTAACGCGTGGCGATTTGACCCGGGTGCTCGCGGGTCCGAACGCGATGCTCGAGGCACGATTCACGCTCGACGAAACGACGGCGCCGTGGCGGATCGATTACGTCAACCTGCGCGGCGCCGACAAGGGCAAGTGGCAGCAAGGCATCGCCGAGATCGATGGCGAGACGCTGCGCGTGTGCATGGCGGCGCCCGGCCAGGACCGACCTGACGCATTCGAGTCTCGTGTCGGCGACAAGCGCTCGTTCACGACGTGGCGGCGGTCGGCGGCGTAATCAGGACCCTCGAGGGTTTGCCGCCCACTACGCAGATCCATCCCTTCGCTTCGTCTTCGCTGACCCGGACGTCCTCGAAGCCAGCCTCGGTGAACATCCGCCGATGTTGTTCGACGGTCAGCACGGCCATCGTCGTGTACTTCGAGATGCGCTCGGCATATTTGGCGTGCCGGCCGCCATTATAGAACTCTGCAATGATCACGAGGCGACCGCCCGGCTTCAGTACACGCCGGATCTCGCGCATGCCGCTCGCGAGCTCCGCCCACCAGAAGTGCGTCTCGATGGCCGTGACGAGATCGAAGGTGGCATCTGGAAACGGAAGCTCGGTGACCGACGCGCGCCGGATCTCCACGGTGCCGCGCTCGAGCCATTGTCGGTTGAAGGCGCGCGACGCCGCCACACTCTGCTCGGCGTGATCGATCCCGTAGACTTTCCCCTCGGGCGCGGCACGCGCGAGCTTCTCCACCGTTCGGCCGCCGCCGCAGCCCACGTCGAGGATCACGTCATGCGATCCGATCGGAACGTGCCCGAGGCCCCAGTCCGTCAAGGCCGAGTGTCTCCGGTTCATCGACCAGAGGACGATTTTGCCGATCCAGCCGGATGGCTGTTGACACTGGCTCATGGACGCGACCTCACTCCAGTTACTCGGCGCGCAACGCGCTCGCCGGATCGATCGCCGTGGCGCGCCGCGCCGGAAGGTACGCGGCGCCTGCCGAAACGAGGAGCAGGAGCATCGACACCGCCGCGAGCGTCACCGGGTCGAACGGTGCGGTTCCGAACAGCAGCGACGTGAGCAGCCGGGCTCCAACCGTGGCGCCGACGAGCCCCAAGAGCGTCCCCAGGCCGGCGACGATCAGCGCCTGACGCAGCACCATCGTCCGGACGTCGGCCGCCGTCGCGCCAAGCGCCATGCGAATACCGAGCTCGCGGCGCTGCTGCGTGACCGCGGACGCCATGATGCCGTAAAGGCCCACCGCGGCGAGCACGATCGCCGCCACGGCGAAGATCGACAGCAACAGGGCGTCGAAACGCGGCGTCGCCAGCTCCGGTCCGATCAGATCGTCCATCGCGGTCGCCGCGATGAACGTCGCTCCGCCGCCCGAACTCTCCACCGCGCGACGCAGTACCGCTGCCGCGATCGGCGCGCCGCGTGCCCGAACCAGGAGATAGCCCTGCGCGAGCACCTGCCGGTACGGACGGAAGACCGTCGGTGTGCTCTCGCGGTACAGCCGGTAATGAAAGTCACGCGCAACACCGACGACGGTGATCATGGAATCGGGCGTATGATCCTCGCCTTGTCGAAGCCGCTTCCCGACCGCGGACTGATTCGGCCACAGCGTGCGTGCAACGCGTTCGGTGATCACCGCCACGCGCGGTGCGTCCTCGCGATCGGCATCAGTGAACGCCCTGCCATCGACGAGCGGAACACCGAGGGCACGAAAGAAATCGGGACCAACGGCGTCAAACGCGAACCAGGGATTCGCCCTCGACTCCGCGTCGGTCTGCTCCTCCGCGGCGAACCGGCCCATCCACACGTTCGAGCCGAGGAACGGCGGCACCGCCTCCGGCGAAACG
>DATJIZ010000039.1:0-3630 GCA_035492735.1 Gemmatimonadaceae bacterium
GAACGCGCCGGCTTCGAGTGCGGCCAGCTGCGCTTCGCGATTGGGCCGGGCTTGCATTGGGTCAAAGCTAAGCCAGTTTCCAGCCATGACATCACTCGGCATACCGGGGCGGCGAGTTGCCATCGTGGCCGGCGTTCGCACGCCGTTCGCCCGTGCCGGGACCGTCCTGAAGAACCTCACCGCGATCGAGCTCGGAAAGCTGTGCGTCGCCGAGCTCGTTCAACGGACGAACCTCGAGGGCCGACTGGTCGAAGCCGTCGTGTACGGCACCGTCGTGCCGTCGGTGATCGCGCCGAACATCGCGCGTGAAGTATCCCTGCTGCCGATGCTGCCGAAAGGCTGCGAGGCGTACACCGTCGGCCGCGCGTGCGCGTCGGCCAACCAGGCGATCACCGATGCGGCCGATCAGATCGCGCTCGGGCATCACGACGTGGTGATCGCCGGCGGCGCCGAGTCGCTCTCCAACGTGCCGATCCTGCATTCGCGCGCCATGTCGGAGAAGCTCGTCCGCTTTTCCAGAGCCAAGGGACCGGCCCAGCAGCTCCGCGCAGTCGGCTCGATTCGCCCGCGCGATCTCGTGCCGGTCACGCCCGCCATCGCCGAGCCATCGACTGGCGAGACGATGGGGCAGTCCGCCGAGAAGATGGCCAAGATCAACCACATTTCGCGTGAGGAGCAGGATCAGTTCGCGCTCCGATCCCATCGCCTGGCATCGGTCGGCACCGAGGACGGGCGACTCGTCGCCGAAATGACGCCCGTGTACGTGCCCCCGCGATACGACGTGGTGCTCACGGCCGATAACGGCGTCCGCACCGACACGTCGATCGAACGATTGCGCAGTCTCAAGCCCGTGTTCGACAAACAGTACGGCACGGTCACGGCGGGAAACTCGTCGCCACTCACCGACGGCGCGAGCGCCGTACTGCTCATGAGCGAGGAACGCGCGAAGACCCTCGACTACGCGCCGCTGGCATTCATCCGGTCGTACGCGTACGCCGCGTTGGATCCCGGCGAGCAATTGCTCATGGCACCGGTCCTCGCCGCACCGCTCGCGCTCCAACGCGCCGGCCTCACGCTTGCCCACATGGATCTCATCGAGATGCACGAGGCGTTCGCCGCGCAGGTGCTGAGCAACCTGGCCGGATTCGAATCACGCGCCTGGGCGGAGCGTGCGGGCTTCGCCGAGCCGGTCGGTGAAGTCGATCGGTCGAGGCTCAACGTCATGGGTGGCTCGATCGCCATCGGCCATCCGTTCGGCGCCACGGGCGCGCGCATCCTGACCACGCTCACGAACGAGTTGGTCCGACGCGGCGGTCAATTCGGCTTGCTCACCGTCTGCGCCGCGGGCGGCATGGGTCACGCCATGGTCATCGAGCGGGCATGACAGACGCCCGGGCGGAGCCGGCCACCGGCGCGAGCCGCGCGCTCACGACCACGGTCGCCGACGACGTGCTCATCGTCGCGATCGACCAGCCGGGCGAGTCGGTCAACACGCTGGGCCCGGCGTTGATCGGCGAGTTCGAGTCCGTCTTCCAGCGCGTCGATGATGATTCTCTCATCAAGGGTGTCGTCGTCACATCCGGCAAGCCTGACGGTTTCATCGCCGGCGCCGATGTCGAGCAGTTCACCACGTTGCGCACCTCGGCCGACGCCGAGCGGCTGAGCCGCGCGGGGCAGGAGGTCCTGCGCCGACTCGAGTCGCTGCGGGTCCCGGTGGTCGCGGCGATCCACGGCGCGTGCCTCGGCGGCGGGCTCGAAACCGCGCTCGCCTGCCGATATCGCATCTGCACCGATCATCCCAAGACGACGTTTTCGCTTCCCGAGGTTCAGCTCGGGCTCATCCCCGGGATGGGCGGCACGCAGCGGCTGCCGCGCCGCGTCGGCCTGCAGGCGGCGCTCGACATGATCCTCACCGGGCGGAGCGTTCGGGCCAGGCGAGCGCTGCAAATCGGCCTCGTGGACGAGATGGTGCACCCTGCCATTCTGCGCGAGATCGCGATCGATCGCGCGCGGGCCCTCGGTAGTGGACGCCGCCAGGCTCGCGGCCGCGGGATCGGCGGACCGACGAGCATCCTCCTCGAGCACAACCCGATCGGCCGGGGCCTGGTCTTCAAGAAAGCGCGGCAAAGCGTCCTCGAAAAAACGCACGGGCACTACCCCGCGCCACTGGCGGCCCTCGAGGCGGTGCAGGCCGGCTATTCCCACGGCATCGAGCACGGCATGCGCGAGGAGGCGCGGCTGTTCGGTGAGGTGGCGATGACGAGTGTATCGCGCCAGCTCGTCTTTCTCTTTTTCGCCAGCAAGGCGCTGAAGAAGGATCCCGGTGTTCCCGATCCGGCGCCCAAACCGCGCGAGATCGAGCGCCTCGGTGTCCTGGGGTCGGGCTTCATGGGGGCCGGCATCGCGTCCGTGGCCGTCCAGCAGGGAACCCTCGTGCGCCTCAAGGACACCGATACCACGCGGATCGGCAAAGGTCTGGCTGCCATTCGTAGCGTGCTGCAGGAGCGGGTCGCGCGCCGGCAGGTGACGCGCCGCGATCTCGACGACTGGATGAGCCTCGTGGGCGGCACGACCGACTACTCGGGATTCGAGTCCGCCGACCTGGTCATCGAGGCCGTGTTCGAGGACATCGCGCTCAAGCATCGAGTGCTCGAGGAAGTGGAGCCGGTCCTCGATCCGGAGGCCGTCTACGCATCGAACACCAGCACGATTCCAATCAGCCGCATCGCCGAAGTCGCCCAGCATCCCGAGCGTGTTCTTGGCATGCACTTCTTCTCGCCGGTGCATCGCATGCCGCTGCTCGAGGTGATCACGACCTCGCGCACCTCCCGTGTGGCGACCGTTACCGCGGTCGCCTACGGGAAGCGGCTCGGCAAGACGGTGATCGTGGTCAACGACGGACCGGGTTTCTATACCACGCGGACGCTCTCGGCGTACATGAACGAGGCGGGCCGGCTGCTCGACGACGGCGCAGGGATCGAGGCGATTGACCGCGCGCTGGTCGATTGGGGGTTCCCGGTGGGCCCGATCGCGTTGCTGGACGAGGTCGGCATCGACGTCGGCGGCAAGGTCGGCCAGGTGCTCTCCGATGCGTTCGGCGACCGGCTTGCGTCGTCGGAAGCCTTGCGCCGCGTCGTGGCGTCCGGCCGCACTGGCCGCAAGGGCGGAAGCGGCTTCTACCGGTACGAGCAGGACGGCACGAAGGGCGGCGTCGACGAGTCAGTATACGCGATCATCGATGTGCCGCGGCGCACGATGGACGCGGCGGAGATTACCGAGCGCTGCGTACTGGCCATGGTGAACGAGGCTGTTCGCTGCCTGGACGAAGGGATCCTGCGCTCGCCGCGGGACGGCGACGTCGGCGCGGTGTTCGGCATCGGATTTCCCCCGTTCCGGGGAGGGCCGTTCCGCTACGCCGACAGCATCGGGGCAGCCCAGATCGTAGAAAGGTTGGAGGATCTCGACCTCCGCTTTCACCCGCGGTTCGAGGCCGCTGACCTGCTGCTGGACATGTCAGCGACCGGCCGGAGCTTTTACGGGGATGGCTGGTAGAACATTGGCCATGCGCCAATATTCCCCGCCATCTGTGACCGGCGTACCCCTACCCAGGTCTTTGCCTCTTGGAAGCTA
>DATJIZ010000040.1:0-15829 GCA_035492735.1 Gemmatimonadaceae bacterium
AGGCAAACCGAATGAGGCGTTGGAGCGGATCGGCGTGGCGGTCGAACTGGACAGCGGCTCCGCCGACGTGCAGCGCATGATGGCGCGTGTACAGTCCGCGCTCGGCCACCGCGATTCGGCAGAGGCTTCGTACCGCACGGCGCTGTCGATCGATCCGACCGACAGCTGGTCGATGAACAACCTCGGCCTGCTGCTGATCGACCAGGGACGGTACGACGAGGCACTGCCGCCGCTCGCGCGGGCGGTGGAGCTGCGGCCCGAAGCACCGGCGTTCGCGAACAATCTCGGCGTCGCGCTCGAGCGCACGGGACATCCGACCGCGGCAGCCGAGGCGTATCGCACCGCATTGAAGGCGGACAGCACGTACAGCAAGGCGTCGCACAGCCTGGCGCGGGTCGAGGCGATCACCGACGACACGACGAGCGTGGACGTGACAGCCCTGGCAGCGGCCTACAAGCAACAGCTCGAAACCGAGCGGCAGACGCGGCTGGCAAAGGCGGTCGTGAAGCCCGATAGTGTGAAGCTGCCGGAGCGCTGATCTCCGGCGGATCAAACACAAAGCGTCCGGCCGCGCGGCCGGACGCTTTGTGTTCTCGTGTGAATCAGCGCGGACCGGATGCGTTTCCGCCAGCCGAATTCCGTGACGCTCGTTAGTTGCCGCCCCGGCCCGGCCGTGGCAGCGCGGTTGGCGGCAGCATGTTGTTCAGGCGCATGTAATTCGCGATCTGGCTGTAATGGTCGGCGAGATCGAGCGCGTGGCCGAGCACCATGGCCGCGCGCGTCGTGGTTCGGGATTGGCCGCCGAAGCTCATCGTCACCGCGTCCGCGAGATTCGCATCGGTCACCTGGCCGAGTGCCTGCTCGCAATAAGCCAGCGACTCCTTGAGCTTGGAGACCAGCTTTTCCTTTGGCCACGTCGCCTTCACCGAGTCGGCAGTGCTCGTGTCTTCCGCGGCGAGCGTCGGCTTCATCGGCCCGAACTTGTCGCAGAAGAAGTAATCATCGCTCGCCAGGTGCTGGGCGATGTAGCCGAAGCTGAGCTGCTTGGGCGTCGGCTTGTAACTGAACTTCGATTCGGGGATCGAATCGAATGCCTGCGCGATGTTGCGCTGCAGGTTCAAGGTTCGGCCTCGAAACGCGGTGGTGATCGGATTGGCCTGCTGACCGCCGGCCGGTGCCTGCGCGGCGAGGCTCACCGGCAGAGCCAACGTGAGGAATGCTGCGCGCGAGATCTTCATTCGTTCTCCAGGAAGAAGGGCGTGAACGGCCGACATAGTTACTACGCGGGCCGATTTGCGCAAATTTGTTCGGCAAGTGTTAGCGGGCGCGAACCATGGCCGCCCGTGGTATCGCGTCGCACGCGCGCGTCAATGCACCTTCGTTTCCTGATCATGTCGGAGCGATACGTGACCTGCGCCGCATGGATGCCGCCAGCGCCGCGCCTGCTTGCCCGATACCCGCTCGGTAGCGTTGGGCCGGTCCGGCCCGTATTGTATCCGTCTCTCACCAAAATGGACGCGCCCTGGCCCACCGGTCTTCAACGAATGCCGGGCGCGTTAACGTAGACATGCATATGCTCCGCACCTCGACTCTCGTGCTCGTGCTCTTTCCGGCGATGCTGGCCGCGCAAGGCGGAACACCGCCGGCGTCCGGCCATGAATCGATGCCCGGCATGAACATGCCCGTGAAGATCCCCAAGGGAGCGATCTTCACCGCCGCCGACGTGGAGTTCATGCAAGGCATGATCGCCCACCACGCGCAGGCGATTTACATGTCGAAGATGGCGGCGGGGCACGGCGCCAATCCGCGCCTGCTCAGGTTCGCCACCAAGATCGACCAGTCGCAGCGCGCCGAGATAAAGCTCATGCAGGACTGGCTGCATCGAAATGGCCAGTCCGCGCCCGATACGTCGTCGTGGCGAACGATGCACATGCCTGGCATGCTCACGTCGGAGCAACTCCAGCAGCTCGATCAGGCGAATGGCACCGCCTTCGACCGGGACTTTCTGCGATTCATGATCCAGCACCACACCGGCGCCCTCACGATGGTCTCGGACCTCTTCAACACGCCGCTCGCCGGTCAGGACGTAGACGTTTCAGTGTTTGCGAACGACGTCCAGGTCGTGCAGACCGCCGAGATCGGCGTGATGCAGAAGATGCTGGCTGGACTGCCCGACTGATGACTGATCGCTGACGACTAGTCGCTGATGACTGATCGCCGACGACTGATATCCGTCGACTGATCGCCGACGACTGATACCCGTCGACTGATCGCTGTCGCTGACAACGACGTCCCCCTTCCCCCTTCCCTCTTCCCCCTTCCCCCCATGCGTTTTCTCCCCGTAACTCTCGCGCTCATTCTCCCACTCACCGCGCTGCACGCGCAGACGTACCCCGCCGGGAACGATCCGCGCGACGGGCTCAAGCCCGGCAGATACGACGCCGGAACCGCCCAGTACGGGATGCAGCTCGTGTCGTTCTCGCCCAAACCGCCCGCCTTCGATTCGGTGGCCGGGCTCCGATTCATCAACTCGGACCTCGCGTTCCGCGATCACTACGTCTACCAGGGCAACTTTGCCGGCTTCACGATCTGGGACGTGAAGAATCCGTCGAAGCCCGAGATGGTCGCGGTCGTTCCCTGCATCACGTCGCAGGGCGATCCGTCGATCGTCGGCAATCTGCTGTTCATCTCGGCGGAAGGTGGCGGGAACCGGAACGACTGCGGCAGCCAGGGCGTGCAGAACCCGGCCGATCACATGACCGGCGTGCGCATCTACGACGTGTCGAACCCGAGAGCGCCCAAGCTGATCAAGAACGTCCAGACGTGCAAAGGTTCGCACACGCACACGATCATCCCCGATCCCAAGGACAAGGGCGTCGTGTACATCTACGTGTCGGGGAGTCAGGCCGCGCGTCCGGAGACCGAGCTCGCGGGCTGCAAGAATGGAACGGATCCGGCTGACGAGTCGAACTCGCTGTATCGCCTCGACATCATCAAGGTGCCGCTGGCGCATCCTGAGAACGCCGAAGTCGTCGGCGGCGCGCGCATCTTCACCGGTCTCGGTCAGGCGGCGCAGAGCGCGGCACGGCGCGAGGCCCAGGCGAACCGCGGGGCACGCGGTGGGCGTGGAGGCCGCGGTGGCGACTCGGCCCAGGCGAGACAGCAGGGCTTCGGGCGACCCGATCCGTCGAACGGGCCGTGGAACTGCCACGACGTCACGTCGTATCCGGCGATCCACCGGTTGGCGGGCGCCTGCGCGAGCTACGGACTGCTCGTCGACATCTCGAATCCGGAAAAGCCGGTGCGACTCGACGCCAAGTCGGACACGAACTTCTCGCTCTGGCACACCGCGGTGTTCAGCAACGACGGCTCCAAGGTCGTGTTCACCGACGAATGGGGCGGCGGCACGCAGCCGATGTGCCAAAAGACGAGCATGATGGAGATGGGTGGCGATGCCATTCTCACCATCGACAAGGCCGGGAAGTACACCGAGCACTCGTACTTCAAGATCCCGAGCGCGCAGAGCGCCCAGGAAAACTGCGTGTCGCACAACGGCGGGCTGCTGCCCGTTCCAGGCCGCGACATCATGGTACAGGGCTGGTATCAGGGCGGCGTCGATCTCGTGGATTTCACGGATCCTGATCATCCGTTCGAGGTCGCGTACTTCGACCGTGGTCCGGTCGATGCGCCGCCGGCGGCCGAAGACACGACGGCCGGCACCAACAACCGCTTCCGCAGCACGATCGGCGGTTCGTGGGGCGCGTACTTCTGGAACGGCTACGTCTATTCGTCCGAGCTCGCGCGTGGCTTCGACATCTACGAGCTGGTGCCGAGCGAGAAGCTCTCGGCCAACGAGCTCGCCGCCGCGAAGCTCGTGCGCATGACGGAGTACAATCCGCAGAGCCAGCCCCGGATCACATGGCCGGCGGCATTCCCCGTCGTCCGGTCATATCTCGACCAGCTCGTGCGCAACGACGGTTTGTCGAGCGCGCGGACGGCGTCGATCGCCAAGGCACTCGATGCGGCCGAGAAGCAGTCCGGTGCGGCGCGCGGCGCGTCCTTGACCAGGCTCGCCAAGCAGGTCGACGGCGACGTGACCGGTGCGAAAGATCAGGCCCGCGTTCGCGCGATGGCCGCGGCGATCAGAGCGCTGGCCGCAGCCTCCAAGTGACGCATCGGTAATTGGGGTCAGACACCATTTTCTAGATTGCTCAATTGGGGTCAGCCACCATTCTTGGCAAAATGGTGTCTGACCCCAATTTCCAATTTCCCCAACTCGCAAATCAGCGCGGCACCACGGTCACGGTCACCGACGCCAGCGATTCGCCCAGGTCGCCCGACACCACGGTCGAACCGGGTGCCACGCCCACGGCCCAGGCCGTCGCCATCGTGCCCGACGAACCGTCACTCAGGTCGGGCGCTGGCGAAAGCCTGACGATCGACCTGTCGTGCGAGTGCCATTCCGTGCCCGACGCGATCACGATGTGCAGCCCCGCGTCGTGACAGAATCCGTGCGCACGGAGACGAACGCTGTCGCCCACGACGACGCTGAGACCCCCTTGGGTGCTCGTGAAGCCGGGAGATCCGTCGATCGTCGAGATGCCCTGCGACTCCGTGGCGCACAATGAGATGACGAGAAAATCCAGCGAGCATCCATTGCCCATGCCGAGCACGCAGAGGAGCGGCAGCGCGAACCATCGGCGGCCAAACCGCATAAGGCCTGTCATCGCTCGATTCGGCGAGCGAGGCCCCTGGCGGGCGTCGGGCGATCGATGAATGGTACTCGCATGACCGCTCCTCGAACGACCGCACTCGCCACGATCGCTGGGCTCGCGATGGTGGTCGCCACAGCTTCAGGCATGGCCGCGCAGAACCCGAGTCTCCCTTATCCGTATCCTGCAAACGACACGCCGCTCACGTTGCCGTCAGGCATCCTGGTTCGCGAGCGCAATCTCGTCGTGTTCCTCGGTCATAACGCGAGCTCGTTGACCGTCGTCATCGAAACGCCAACGCCGGCGACTGACAGCGCCCGTGTCGCGGACGAAACCCGTGAGGTCGCGAACCTGCACAGCGCATTCGCGCAGAGCAACGGATTGAGTCACATCATGGTCTTGGTCTGCCGGACGCAGGCGTGCCTGGAGTTTCGGGAGCGTTCCGCCGAGCTGTTCGATTTCGTTCGGGGAGCCGACGGCACGTGGGTGCCCGCCGAGGGGCGCGGTCGCTAACGCCTGCCGAACGGCAGGCCTCGAGCCTTCGTCCACGGCACACGCTCAAGAACGGCGACCCCTCAGCCGCCCGTCCCGATCTGCCGCGTGAACTTCACAATGACCGACCGGGTCTGCGGCCGCGTCCAGCGAAAGTACCCCTCAGCCTCCTCGCCGTCGTTGAACACGATGAAGAGCCCGGTGCCTGCCGTCCCGAGCCAGCCGAAGCGCGCGTTCGCGGTCCAGACGCGCTGCTGGTTGTTGTACTGCACCAGCGACTGCGCGAATACGCGTGGCGTGAAGAAGTACGCGAGGCGCGTTCCGATCAGTTGCGACGTGAACGAGCCCTCGTTGAGCCGGACGTCGTTGTAGTCGAAGGTGAACGACGTCGAGAGCGTCGCGCCCTGCCGATAGGTAAACACGACGTTGCCGCCGTTGCGCGTGCCGTCGTAGAACGGTCCGAAGTCGCCGCGCAGCACGAACGAGAGCGGTGCGCCCGGATTCGTCGCCCAGTCGAGCCCGACGACGGCGTAGTCGTAGGAGCCGATGGGCAGTACGACGTTGGGCGCGATCTCGAACGGCGCCTTGAGCCCTTCGTGGAAGACGTTCAGCTCGGGGCCGAACTTCCCGCCGTTCGCGAGCTCGAGCTCCGTGAGATCGACGTGGAACTGCGCGTTGAGCCACGAACCGTCCAGGTTGTAGTAGCCGCGATAGCTCGTGTGCGGATTCCAGTCCTTGAGCCATGTCCATCCCGGACGCACGAACCGCATGATCGTCGCCTCGTAGTAGCGGTATCCGCCTTGGCGATTGAGGAACCCGACCTCCGGATTGAGGTTGCTCCCGACCGCGACGACGCGCGCGCTGTTGTTCCAGTTCTCCGTCGCATACGCGCCGCGCACGCTGTAGCCGAAGTCGTCGCCGCGACGATCCGGCGTCGAGGTCTTGGCTCCCCACCAGTCGAACGTCAGCGCGTCACCTGCCCCGATGCGTCCATCGACGGCGAAGGTGCCGTTGCGATCGGCGTTGTTCGCCGTCGCGATCCGCTCCACCGCGAGCACGCCGACCCGCGAGCGCGCCGGTAGCTCGCGAACGGCTCGGATCACCGAATAGCTGTTGGCCGGCTGGCTGCCCGCCACCCCGTCAGTCGCGATCTCGAGTGCGCCGACGCTCAAGCCGGCCACGCGACCGGTCAGCCGACCGCCGCCGCGGATTGGGACCGGCGCGCCCAGCGTGTCGATGCCGATGCGCCGCGTGAAGAACAGATCGACCGCCTGCGGCGTCCCCGCGGAGAAAAGGCCGGCGTTCTCGAGAAAGAACGGTCGCTTCTCGGGAAAGAAGAGCGAGAATCGCGACAGGTTCGTGCGCTGTTCGTCGACCTCGACCTGCGCGAAGTCGGTATTGTACGTGAGATCGAGCGTCAGGCTGGGCGTGACGCCGTACTTCGCGTCGGCGCCGAATTCGTTCGTGCCGCGCATGCGTTCGTCGACCGCGAAGTCGCGCCGCGCGCCGCCGAGGACGTAGGGAGTGATCGTCGCCAGCCGCTGCGAGGGAAGCTCGAGCCCCTCGAGGGTCCCGGCGCGCGACAGGCGATACAGGTTGAATTGCCGCGGAATGAACGACCAGTACGCATCTTCGCCGCGGTGGCGGATGCCGCGCGCCAGGTTGAGCCCCCACGACTGCGTCGAACCCGCGCCGTATCGGAGCGTTGAGAACGGAATGCGAAACTCGGCGTACCAGCCGGCGCTGTCGGTCGAGGTGCGCACAGTCCAGCTTCCATCCCAATTCAGGTTGAAGCCGCCCATCGAGCCGGACTGCTGCCGCGTTTGGCCGGTGACGTTGATGCCGCCGCCCTCGCCTTCCTTTACGACCTGACCGTCGTACTCCACGCCGGCCGGCGTGGTCGCGAACACGAATCCGTTCTGCCGATCGAGGAACGTGTCGAGGATGATCGCGAAGTAGTCGCTGTTGTCGAGCGAGACGTCGCGAATCTTCTCGCCGGGCACGATGGCGCTCACGTCGCGATCGAACAGCCAAGCCGCGACGTACAGCGCCTCGGCGTCGGCCACGATGCGCACCTCGGTGCGTTCGCTTACCGGCTCGCCTTCGTGCAGCTCGCGTTGGACGAAGCCATCGTAGACCGGCGCACGCTTCCACACGTCGTCGTCCAGCTTGCCGTCGATGACCGGCGGCTGCCGCACGACGGTCACCATGCCTGTACGGCGGGTGAACGGCGTGGCGCTGCCAGCCTGCGTTTGTGCGCCGGCCGTAACCACGGCGGTGGCGAGCAGCAGAAGGCACCCGTGAATCGGCACCGTGAACCACGTCGGGAAGCGCATGGCGAAAAATGGCTGAGACCGCGAGCGATCGCCACGCGCATTCGCCAAGGTGGAGGTCCCGGGATGCGGCGCGTTCCTGCTGGGGTCCGGGTCGAGCCCGCCGTTGCCGATCGCCGGTCCCGGGAACACAATGTGGTGCCGCGCAGTATGTTCGATGGTCGCGCCGCTCTGACCGGCGGTCGCGACAGCCATATTTCACGCCATTCAAACCGAATCAGCCATGCGCGTCCGTGCGTGCGTAGTTCCTCTGCTGACGATCGCCGCCCTCGCGGCGTGCGGAAGCGACCAACCGACGGCTTGCTGTTCGACCAGCACGAAGGGGCTTCGCGTCGTCAATGCGTACTCCTTGCCCGTCGATGTCTTGATCGATGGAGCCGTCGCCATTTCCTCACTAGCCCCTGGCGCGATCGACACGGCAACCGCCACGGCTGGCGGCCACACGCTGAGCCTCCGTCCGGTCGGCCCGGGCGTCGCATCGAGCCGGTCGATCACGACGGCGACCGGCGCGCTGACCACCATCGCCGCTGTACGCTCATCCAGCGGCACGCTCGCGAGTGCAGTGCTCGATGACACGAACAGCGTCGTGCCCGCGGGGGCGACCAAAGTGCGGGTCCTCCATCTCGCGCCGAATGCGGGCACGATCCAGGTCTACCGCACGCAGCCCGACTTTCCGACGCCGGTGAATTGGCAGTTCCCGTTCAACTATCAGCCCGATCCCACACCGATCAGCGCGCCGTTCGTGCAAAGCACCGTCGGCACATGGGAGATCCACGTCTGGCAAACGCCAGCCGATTCGACCGGCTGGGCCACGGCGCCGATCAAGGTCGTGCTCTCGCTCAAGAGCGGCGAGAAGCAGACGGTGGTCATCCTCGACAAACCGGGTGGCGGCATTCGCTACGAGTTGCTCTGAGCTCCGCGTTCGCGGAGGCTGGCTTTATAGATGGTCCAGCGGCGCTGCTCGGGAGTCGCCCCGTCGACCATTGAGCGGCGGAGTACGTACGTGCCCGTGAAGTGCTGTTCGCGCCCGTCACGCAACACGGCGTCCACACGCACCGGAACGGTCGCGTACTGCGAGCCCGCCGCGGCGCCGACACGGGTGCTGTCCGTGACCGTGACCGACACCCGCGCGGTCTGCGCGAATCCTGCCGCGAACTCTCGCGGCGTTTCGTCACTCGCCTGTCCGCCGCTGCCCCACAGCGCATACGCCGAGGCATAATCGCGTGCCTGGATCGCCGCGTAGTAACGGCGGACGATGTCCGCGGGTGACGAATCGGCGGGTGGACCAACGATCGGGTTCTCGGTCGCGCCGTTCACGCCGCGCGCGCGCACGGACTCGTACGCACTCACGCGCCAACCATGCTCATCGGTAAGTCGCATGGTGACGTGTCGCCGTTCGATAGGTGAAAGTGTGTCGCTCGTGGTGACCTCGATGACGTCTCCTTCGAGCCGGCAGCCACCGGAATCGGGCTGCGTCGATGCGATCTCGACGCGTGCCGGCCACGGGTTGGACAGCTCCCGGCCCGGCGCCGATGCAGGTTTGCGCTGCCACTCCGCGAGCAGCGACGCGGTGACGAGGCCGCCATACGCATCGGCCAGCTCGCGTCGCACGACCGAGTCCGGCGCCAGCAGCGAAACGAGACGCTCGCGCCGCACCAGCGCCTCGGCCACACCGCGCGCCTCCGCGGCGCACGACGCCGATGCCGCGGTCGTGCCTTTCGCCGGACGCTCCCGGCCGCACGCCGCCGCAACGAGCATTGCGACAATGAGCGCCTCCACGCTCCGCGCCGGCCAGCTCGCCGCGTGGTGCCGTCGCGTCAATGCACGCCGCCCATCAGTCCGCGCACCGGCTTGATGATCGCGAACGCGATCACGGAAGAGCCGAGGCACACGGCCGCGATCACGCCGAACAGCTCCGGCAGCGGCGCCGATGAGATGAAGCCCGCCGCGAAGCCGGCCACCTTGTTGCCGACGGAGTCGGCCAGGAACCACACGCCGAGCATGAAGCCGACGATCTTCACCGGCGACAGCTTGGTGAACACGGAGAGTCCGACGGGCGAGATCGACAGCTCGCCCAGCTCCTGGATGAAGTAGCAGCCGACCAGCCAGAACGGACTCACGCGAATGCTCGGCGAATCCTGCAGCCGAAAGGCCGGGATGAGCAGAAACACGAATGACAATCCGATGAAGAACAGCCCGATCGCGAACTTGGCAGGCGTCGACGGCTCGTACTTGCCGAGCCGCATCCACAGCCAGGCGAACATCGGCGCCAGCACGATCACGAAGATCGCCTGAATGGTGAGGAACCAGCTCGACGGGAAGCTGAAGCCGAGGATCGACGTTCGCGTGTAGCGGTCGCCGAACAGGTTGAGCGTGGACCCGGCCTGCTCGTAGGCGCCCCAGAACACCGCCGCGAACACGAAGAACACGGCCATCGCGGCAAGCCGCTTCCATTCGGATTTCGTGAATCCGGCAAAGGTCGGCTGCCATGACGCCGGCCGCCCGTCGTCCGCCACGGGCGCGCTGGCGCGGGCCTCGCGCCGCTGGCGCTCGAGTCGCTCGACCGCGGGCTGCAGTCGCTTGCGACCGAGCACGTACTGCACGAGCCCGAGGGTCATCCCCACGCCGGCGCAGGCGAACCCGATGTGCCAGTCGACGCGCTGAGCGAGATAGCCGGCGATGAACGGCCCGAGCGCCGCGCCGAGGTTGATTCCCATGTAGAAGATCGAAAAGCCGGCGTCGCGCCGCGCATCATTCGTCTCGTACAGCGAGCCGACGATGCCGCTGACGTTCGGCTTGAGCAGGCCGGTGCCGACCACGATCAGCGCGAGGCCGGTGTAGAAAAAGGGCAGCGGATGAAAGGCGAGCGTGAAGTGGCCCGCCGCGATGATGATCCCGCCGATCAACACGCTCTTGTACTGGCCGAGCCAACGGTCGGCGATGATGCCGCCGAAGATCGCCGCTGCCCACGCACTCGCCGTGTACGTGCCGTAGATCGAACCGGCGTGCTTGTCGTCGAAGCCGAGCGCGTGCACCATGTAAAGGATGAGGAACGCGCGCATTCCGTAGTAGCTGAAGCGCTCCCACATCTCGGTGAAGAACAGCGTGGAGAGCCCGCGCGGATGGCCGAAGAATCCGGCGTCGATCGCAGCGGGACGCGGATGATCGGTGAGCGGATCGGCCAGCGGGTTGGATGGCTGTCCTGTCATACCACGTTCGATGAGTACGGGACGCTGCGGCAGGTCTCCAGTGCTCGGCTCATGAATGCTCGGTGCGGGTGATGGGCCCGAATCATCCTAAGGGTTTCGAGCTCGTTCGCAAAGCGCGGCCGTGGGCGTGAATCGGACGACTCCCACGAGTGGACAGCGATCGCCCGGTGCACCAGTTTCGATCCGGTGTCGGTTGGGGCGTCGGGACCGGATCGGGTTGGAACAAGTCGGCGGCGAATCGCGCGAATTTGCACGGATCGAATCACGTGACACTCGAGGATGACATCCCCGAGCGCCGCTCGGTTCGCTCCGTCCATTCCGTGCGCTCCGTGGCCCGGAATGATGGAGCAAGTATCGACGCAAGATCACCGCGTGGCGCGAGCTTGACCGACACGGCAACACCGACCGACCGAAGCCAGTAATGGAATTGTCTCCGCACGACCCCGTTGACCACGCACGATCCACCGGAGGAGCAATGCGCGATCGCCACAGCCGTAGAGAGTTCATGGGCCTCGCCGCTGCCGGAGTCGCCGGTGTGGTCGCCGGACCGCGGCTCGGCGACCCGCGCGCCAGATCGTCAGTTGGCAGTTGGTGGACGCCGCAGAACGCGGACCCGGATCTCGCGGTGCTCAACGCCAAGGTGTACACCATGGACGCGCGCACGCCGCGCGCCGAAGCCTTTGCGACGAGCGGCGGGCGCTTCGTCGCCGTGGGCAGCACGTCCGAGATCAAAGGGCTCGTCCGCAAAGACACGCGGACCATCGACGCCGGCCGAATGACGATCGTGCCCGGCTTCGTCGACTGTCACAATCACGCGGGCGGGTCGACGCTGCTCTATGAGGTCCTCGTCGGCAATCCGTTCGAGGTGGAGTTCGTGACGATCGCCAGCATCGTCGACAAGCTCCGCGCCAAAGCCGCGCAGACGCCGGCAGGAACGTGGGTCGAAGGCTACTTCTTCGACGACACGAAGCTCAAGGACAAGCGCCCGCTCAATGTGCACGATCTCGATCGCGTGTCGACGGAGCATCCGGTGGCGGTCCACCATCGCGGCGGACACACGTCGTTCTACAACAGCAAGGCACTCCAGCTCGCGCAGATCACCAAAGACACGCCCAATCCGCCGGGTGGCACGTTCGACCGCGACGCCGGCGGCGAGCTGAATGGCCGCGTCACCGACCGCGCGCGGAGCGTGTTCAACGGCGTGGGGCAGCGACCGAAGTTCAGCGCGGAAGAAATGGCGCGGCGCGATCGGGATGGACTCGCCCACATCTCGAAGCAGTTCGTCCGCTACGGCCTCACGAGCGTGCATCACGAGAGCGGCGATCTTGCCGCGCTGCAGGACGTGCGCGCACGCGGCGACCTGCACCACCGCGTGAGCTACGAGTCGAGCGGTCGCGTGCTCGAATCGATGCTCTCGGGCGGCATCATGACCGGCTTCGGCGACGAGTGGATCAAGCTCGGCGCCACCTCCGAGCACACGGTCGATGGATCGTTCTCCGAGCGTACGATGGCGTTGAGCATTCCCTACCCCGGCAGCAATCCGCCGTACACGGGCAACGTGACGGAGACGCAGAAGGATCTCGACGCCTGGGTGGAGCGCGTGCACCGCGCCGGCATCCAGGTGAACTGCCACGCCAACGGCGACGTCGCGATTGATATGTATCTCACCGCGTTCGAGCGAGCGCAGAAGGCGTTGCCGCGCGCCGACGCTCGGCCCAAGATCACCCACTGTACGCTGATCAACGACGACATCGTGCGGCGCATGAAGGCCGTGGGCGCGGTGCCGGCGATGTTCACGACTTATGCGTACTACAACAGCGACAAGTTCCCCTTCTACGGGGAAGAGCTGATGAAGCGGAGCATGGCGTATCGCACGCTGCTCGACGCCGGCATTCGCGCCGCGGCGGGGTCGGATTTCAGCCCGGGCCCGTTCGCGCCACTGATGGGCATTCAGGGAATGGTGACGCGCACCGGTTGGGACGGCACCACCTGGGGCGCCAATCAGCGGATCAGTATCGACGAGGCACTCGCCGTGAACACGATCAACGGCGCCTACGCCTCGCACGAAGAGTCGCTCAAAGGCTCGATCACGGCCGGAAAGCTCGCCGATTTCGTCATGCTCGCCGACGACCCGCACACGGTCAGCGCGGACAAGATCAAGGACATTCCGATCGTCCGCACCGTCGTCGGCGGACACACGATGTATCAGGCATGACGCACGAAGCGCCGGTTCTCTCGGACCTGAGAGCCGGCGCTTCGGTGCGCGGCGTGCGAGACGCCGGCGCTCAGTGCATCGGCTTCTTGGCCGTCGGCGGCAGCAGACCGATCAGCCGCATGTAGATCGCCATTTGACTGTAGTGGTCCGCCCAGTCGCCGGTCGTGATCGTCATCAGCGCGGCCCGCGACATCGTCCGACCGCCAAAAGCCGGCAGCTGTTCGGCGAGCTTCGAGTCATCGAGGTTGGCGAGGGCCTGATCACAGAACGCAAAAGTCTCCTTGAGCCGGGCGACGAGCGCGTCCTTGCTGTCGGTACCGGCCACCTTGGCTCGTGTCGGCGCTTTCATCCCACCGATCGTCCCGCACAGAAAGTCGTTGCCGCCGGCGAGGTGTACGGCAACTTCGCCAATGGTCCGCTGTGCCGGTGTGGGCTTGTACGCGTACTTGTCGGCCGGTACTTCCTCGAAGGCCGCGATAAGGTTCTTGGCCTTCTCCTTGGCGTCGTCGCGAAACGCCGTGGCGACCGGATTCGATTGCGCGGCGGCGATCGACGGCAATGCCGCGACGAGTGCGGCAACGACGAGACGGGTCTGCATGGAACCGCTCCAGTGTTGGATGCCTCCATTCTGCACCCTGGCGCGACCAACTTCAACGCGTCGAGGCCGGGCGGCCTCCGCTGGACACCATGCCGCCGCCGTGCGGGGCGACCGCGCCGGCGCTATTGTAGAAGCGATGGGCGATGCGTCGCGGTCCCGAAGTGGCCGCCCACTGGCCGGCGAATTCGCCGCCTATGCGGCCGGGCCACGACTCAACGCGACGACTGCTCGCGGATAACTCGGCCACGAACGATGGAATTCGACCTCGCAACCGGCACCGCCGTCCTCGAGCGCACTCCGCGGACGCTGAGTGCAATGCTCGACGGACTCACTCCCGCATGGACCGATGCCACCGAAGGGCCGGACACGTGGAGTCCATACGTGATCCTGGGGCATCTGATCCACGGCGAGCGCAGCGACTGGATTCCGCGCGCCACGATCATTTTGTCGCGAGGCCCCGACCGGCGCTTCACACCCTACGACCGCTTCGCCCAATTCCGCGAGAGTGAGGGCAAGTCGCTGAGCGACCTTCTCGGCGAGTTCGCCCAGCTCCGCGCTGAAAACGTGGCGACGCTGGCCAGTTGGCATCTCACCCATACCGAGCTCGCGCTGACCGGCGAGCATCCGGAGTTCGGTGCGGTCACGCTGAGCCAGCTCCTCGCGACCTGGGTGGGACACGACCTCGGACACATTGCGCAGGTCGCCCGTGTGATGGCAAAGCAGTACCGCGATGCGATCGGCCCATGGCGCGCGTATCTGCCGATCATGGAGCGTTGAGCCGGGACCGGCTCGCTCCGCGCGTCGGGTTCGCAGCCGATGCCGTGCATCTGGATGTCGACAGCCCGCTACCCTGGCGCTTCGCGCTCGAATAATCGAACGGGCTCCTCCCCGCTCGAGAGCGCGATCGTTCGAACGAAGCGCAGGCCGAGCTTCTCGAGGAGGCGAATCGACGCCGCGTTGTCGGCGTTCACCACCGCAAGCAGCCGCGGCAGCCCGAGCAAGCCGAACGCGTATGCCGTGACGCTGGCCGCCGATTCGAATGCGTAGCCGCTGAACCAATACTCGGGCAAGAAGGCAAACCCGATATCCGGGTCCGGCAGCGCGTCGCGTTTCACGAGGCCGCAGATGCCGATCGGCCCCGGGGATTCCTTTCGCTCCACGACCCACAGACCGAACCCGTTGCGCACGTAGCTCTCGATCAGCCGGTCGGCGATGTAGCGTTGCGCGTCCTCCAACGTTCGTACGCCACGATCGCCGATGAAGCGCAGGAACGACGGCTCGTTGAGCAGACGCAGGATGAACTCCGCGTCGTCGAGCACGGCGTCGCGAAGCGTGAGGCGCTCAGTCTCGAGAACGACCATCGAGCGGGAAGTCATGTCGGGCATCACGCAATTTCGCCCATCCGGCAAGCCGCAGGCTTCTACGCCTCGGGCTTCTAAGAACGTGGGGTGGTGATGCGATTGGACCGATCCGAACGCCTGATCGAACCGATCGTTCGTCTGTCGGCGTCCGCTCCCCGCTCAACGAGCCGAGATGAATTCTTGTGAACTGCCCCCTCAGGCGCAGCTTCGCGAGTCACGCCTCCCGAGGCAGTTCCAAAGAGATTCCCCGGCTCGTTGGGCACGGAGTCCTGGTGACGAACGAAGCGATCCGGCCGTTCAGGCTGGCCAAATCCGCAACATCCGGATCGACCCCACGTTCTTAGGGACGAGCCCGAGCGGCTGTGAGCCCAAATGACCGGGAAGTCGACGAGCCCTCCACGGCAATAACTAGCGCTTGATGTCGACGGTAACCTCGCCGCGTATGTCCGCCGACGATGCACCGACCCGAAGCTTGACCGGCTCGTCTTCCACCACCCAGCCGTGCGATGTGGAGTCCCAGTACGCCAGCGACTTCGCGCTGAGCGGCATCACGACGGTTCGTGTCTGGCCAGGGTCGAGCGCGACGCGCTGGTAGCCGCGCAAGTCCTCATGCGGCCGTGACACCTTCGATCCCATGTGTTGTACGTAAAGCTGGACCACCTCGCTCCCCGCTCGCTTCCCCGTATTCGTCACGTCGACCGACACATCGATCGTGCCGTCCGCGCGCAGCTGCGGCGCGCTGCTCCGGACGTTCTTGTACGCGAAGGCCGCGTAGCTCAGGCCATGACCAAAGGGATAGAGCGGCGTGCCGTTGAAGAACCGGTACGTACGGTTCGCCATGCCGTAGTCGGTGAACGGCGGCAGATCGTTCACACTCCTGTAAAACGTCACCGGGAGACGCCCGCCGGG
>DATJIZ010000041.1:0-49659 GCA_035492735.1 Gemmatimonadaceae bacterium
GCGGCTACGACCCCGTTCCTTAATCGCATCTTCGATCTGCATGGACAAACGAACCCTCCTCGCGTTCGCGCTGATGGCGGTCGTCATCGTCGTGACGCCTTTGCTGTTCCCGTCGTCGCGACGTGCACCAGTCCCGCGTGCCGACACCGCGCGCGTGGTGCAGCCGCAACCGGCATCGCCGGCACCGATGCCGGTGCAGTCGACGGTGGCGCCACCGGCAGCAACCGCCACGGTCGCCGGAACGAGCGACGCAGTTCCAGTGACTACCGCGCGCGCGCGATACGTCTTTCAGAACCCGGGAGCGGTCCCGATTGCGGCGACGATTTTTGGCTTCAAGAACCTCCGGCCTGGCCGACGCGACAGCGTGGCCGTGCTTGAGCAGCCGCGGACCGACGGCCCACTCCTCCACTACCGGCTGAACGCCGGCGGGCAGATTATCACCCTGGATACGATCAAGTTTGACGTCCGACAGTCCGGCGGCACGACAACGTTCACGTCAAGCGCACCGGCGATCACGATCAGCTACGCGCAGACGCAAGACGGGTTTCGAATGAACGTGCGCGGCTCGGTTGCGACAACCGCGCCCGGAGAAACCATGCTGATCGATTTGCCGAGCGAACTTGGCTCGGTCGAAGCCGACACGCTGGACGACGCGCGACACTTGGCATACGCGTACCGTGCGCCGCTTCGCGATGTTACCACGGTCCCTTTCTCGAAGCTCGATACAGCCGTTCGCGCGGACACCGGCGGCATGCAGTGGGTTGCGGCGCGAAACAAGTATTGGCTCGTTGCCTTGATGAAGCCGGTCGGCACGCCCGCAGGCTCCGAATTTCGTGGCTTGGTCATGCGACGCGACACCGCGACCGGCAAGATCGTGAGAACGGCGCACGCAACGACGAGCCTGCCGCTCACCAACGGGCAGTTCTCCTTCGATCTGTACATCGGTCCCCAGTCCTGGCAGGAACTCCACGCCATGGGCAACGAGCTGGAGAACGTAAACTCGTACGCCGGCTGGATCCCAGGCGTTCAGCCGTTTGCCACGCTGATCATGCGAGTGCTGCTCTGGATGAAGGCGACCTTCCACGTGAACTACGGCTGGGTGCTCGTGCTGTTTGGCGTCACCATCCGGCTGCTGCTCTGGCCGCTTAACCAGAAGGCGATGCGCACGAGCATCCAGATGCAGCGACTCCAGCCCGAGCTGCAGGAGATTCAGCGCAAGTACAAGAACGAGCCGGAGAAGCAGCGCGATGCTTTGGTGAAGGTGTATCAGGCGCACGGCATGAGCCCGCTCAGTCCGATGCTCGGCTGTCTGCCGATGCTGCTTCCGATGCCGGTGCTGTTCGCGTTGTATTTCGTCTTCCAGAACACGATCGAGTTCCGCGGCGTCGCGTTCCTCTGGTTGCCCGACATCTCGTTACGCGACCCGTATTACATCATCCCGATCGTCATGGGCGCGTCAATGCTGCTCCTGTCGTGGATCGGGATGCGCGGAATGCCGCCGAATCCGCAAACCAAGATGATGAGCTACATGATGCCGGCGATGTTCACGGTCATGTTTCTCAACCTGGCGTCGGGGCTCAACCTGTACTACGCCGTGCAAAACGTCGCCGCCTTGCCGCAGCAGTGGATCATCACCCGCGAACGGGCCAAGGCCGGAATGAGCACGCCTCCTGCAGCCCGGAGTCGAAAGACATAGCGGCAGGGGCGTCACGGATGCGCGTCACATACGTCGGTCATGCCACGCTTCTGATCGAGTTGGGTGGCGCGCGACTGTTGACGGACCCCAACTTCGACCCGAAGCTCGGTCGAGTTCTTCCGCGTGTATCGCCGCCCGGCATCCTACTCGAGAATTTGCCGGCGCTCGATGCGATTCTCGTGACGCACGCGCACGCCGACCACCTCTCGTTCGACTCCCTGGAGCGCTTGCCGAGGGGAACGCCGATCATCGCACCGCCCGTCATCGCGCGCTGGCTGCGGCGACTCGGCTTCGACAGCGCCGTCCCTCTGGGGCCGGGTGAGTCGATGCAGGTGGCAGGCGTCGAGCTGCACGCGGCGATCGCGCAACACCGGGGTCACCGCTATGGCTTCGACCGATGGCGCGGGCAGGCGAACATGTATCTGCTCGACGCCGGCGAAACGGCGTTCTTCGCCGGCGACACGGCGCTCACCACGGACACGCATTTTCTGGTCGAGCAGTCGCTCTGGCGGCAGGGACGCGAGCTCGATCTGGCCCTCTTGCCGATCGGCTACGCGCCGTGGTGGAAGCCGGGTTTTCGCAAGGGACACCTCACGCACGAAGATGCGTTGGCACTCTTCGAACGACTGCGTGCGCGGGTGCTCGTGCCGTATCACTGGGGAACCTTCCGGCACGTCACCGCGACGGCGCACGACGCGATCCGCCGCCTGCGCGAACGACTGGCCACGCATCACCTGGCGGAATCGGTGCGGATTCTCGAACCGGGCGAATCGTTGCACTTGCCGCCAGGCTGAGTTACTTGGACTGCCATGACAGGCAGTCCGCTCGATCTCACCGATACGATCGTCGCCGTCGCGACGCCGCCAGGCCGCGGCGCGCTCGCGATCGTTCGACTGTCCGGACGGAAGGCCCATGCGATCGCGCGGTCGGTACTCGACCGGTGGCCGAGCGCACCACGTTCGATCGTCGTGGCACACGTGCGGGCCAGCGACGTGGGCGAGTTGCTCGATCAGTCCGTCGTGATCCGGTACGACGCCCCCGCATCATTCACAGGCGAGGATTCGGTCGAGCTCATCACGCACGGTGGCACCGTGGTGCCCACGACCATCGTCGCCGCGCTCGTCGCGCGCGGCGCCCGTCTCGCGACCCCAGGCGAGTTCACCCGTCGCGCGGTCTTGCACGGGAAGCTGGACATTCTGCAGGCGGAAGCCACCGGCGATCTGGTCGACGCTGATTCACGTGCCGCGCAATCGGTCGCGCTCCGTCAGTTGGACGGCGGTCTCAGCCGCCGGGTTCTGGCGCTTCGAGAACAACTGATCGGTCTCGAAGCAATGATCGCGTACGACATCGACTTTCCCGAGGAAGACGAAGGTCCGATTCCGCCGGGTCGAATCGCCGCGGCGGCGGATGCGGTGATCGCGGCGCTCGAGGACCTGCACCAGACGGCGCGGGTCGGTGAGCTTGTGCGCGACGGCGCGCTCGTCGTCCTGGCCGGTGCCCCGAACGTGGGGAAATCGTCCCTCTTCAACGCACTCCTTGGACAGTCGCGCGCGATCGTCACCGACATTCCAGGGACAACGCGTGACGCCATCGAGGCGGTCATCGACACGCCTCAGGTGCCGCTCCGCCTCGT
Source organism: Gemmatimonadaceae bacterium (assembly GCA_035492735.1). Classification (GTDB taxonomy): domain Bacteria; phylum Gemmatimonadota; class Gemmatimonadetes; order Gemmatimonadales; family Gemmatimonadaceae; genus JAQBQB01. The sequence continues at coordinate 3,330 of DATJIZ010000041.1, forward strand.
CGACACCGCCGGGATACGCGAGGCGACGGAGACAGTCGAGCGTATCGGCGTAGAGGTCAGTGCCGCGTACGTCGCGCGAGCCGCCGTGGTACTCGCGTGCGGCGATACGAGCCGGTCGATGGGCGAGATCGCTGCGGCACTCGCCGGCAGGACAACGGCTCCGGTGATCGCCGTCCGGACCAAATCCGACCTGAACGCTCCCTCCATGCGATCACTGGAAGAGGCGCGCACGGCGACCGGAGCTCGCGCGGCGGTCGCGGTGAGCGCGGAAACGGGTGAAGGACTTGCTGACCTGCTCGATGCGATAGCGCGGTCAATCACATCCGCGGCCAGCGGAGGTGCCGTCGACGCGCCGATTCTCACGCGCGAGCGGCACAAGTACGCCGTCGCACGCGCCCTCGACGAAGCGCGCCTTTTTCGCGCGGACTGGTCCAACGGTCGAATACCGGCCACCATAGCCGCCGTGCATTTGCGTGAAGCAGTCACGACCCTGGAGGATCTCGTCGGAGCGGTGGATGTCGACGACGTCCTGGACGAGCTGTTTCGGCGGTTCTGCGTGGGGAAGTGATTACGCTGTCAGGGCGGCCGTCTGACTGATCGCGGCGATCTCGGCGGCACTCGCGCGAACGCACCAGGCGAGGCCGCGGGCCGCGACCGCCGGCTCACACATCCGAGCTCCCAGGTAGTAGCCGTTGCGCTCGGGGAGTACGTAGCGATCGACCGTACGCGCTTCGTCGCTCACGCCGCCGGAGAGGTACCGCAATCGAAGGCCAAGGCCGGCCTGGTCGAGATCCTTGGCGACGGCCCGCGCGGCAATCGACTCGAGCTGTCGCACGTCCGCATATTGTCGGCGTTGATAGCCGAAGTACTCCCAGGCGGCGTGGCCCGGACTGACGATGCGCGACGCTTGAACCGCGAGGCCCTCGTTGACCAGCAACTCACGTAGCGTGGCGCGTCGACCGCTATCCCAGAAGGAGTAGTACCCACCCGCCTCCGCGACGATGTCGCGCAGTTGGCTGCGACTGGTTGGTGACGTATAGCGCACGACGTGCGTGATCTCGTGCGCGAGCCAGAGCGGAACGAGCTCGGGATCGAGTCCCAGGCCATCGGTTTCCGCATTCGACTGGCCCGTGAAGTGCTCAAGGCAAACGAAGGCGATGCCGCGACCGTTCACGACCAGTTCGCCGGCGTTCGCCGCGCCGACGCCCACCATCAGTACGACGTCGACATCGCAGTCGGTCGCGAGCAGTTCCGCACACTGTTGTTCCGCGGCGCGCGCGAGCGCGACGACATCGGTGCGGTCGAGCATTCCCGTGAGATCGGCGCGACCGGCGTACACGGTCGACCGAACGATGTCCGTGAAATGCGGACTCTCGGGATCGATCACGTAGTTGTGCCAGTACGACTCGAGAATCGTGCGATGGGCGGCGAAATAACGCTGGTACGCGGCGAGACGGTCGGTGCTCTCGAGAACGGCGAAGAAGTCAGGCAGCAGATTGATCAGCATGCGACCGGACGCGGGTGGACGGCGGAGTCGAACCGCGGACGCGGAATGATAGTGGCGTCATGAAACTCGAACAAGAGCAGTGCGCGTGGCAGATGGCACAGTTTTTCCTTTTCACACTGGTGAAAGGGTTGAAGCAGGGGCGGGGGAGGCACCGATGACCACGCTACAACAAATTGAGCTTCAATGCCCGATTTGCGAGACACGCTTTCGCTCGCAGACCGTGGTGTCAACGAATTCGTTCGGCGGGAAGCGAACGGACTTTCACGAGCGAGCGGCCGGCACGCAGCCGCTGCCGTACCTGATTCATACGTGCAATCGCTGCGGGTACTCGGGGGCGGATCGTGATTTTACCGAGGACGCCGATGTCTCGCCCGTGTTGAAAGAGCGCGTGTGGAACGAGCTCGCGCCTTCGATCAGCTGCGGAACGCTGACCGGTTCTGAAAAGTACGAAGCGGCGGCCAAGGTCGCCGAGTGGCAAGGCATGGAAGCTCGGCACGTTGCCGATCTGCTGCTGCGCGCTGCATGGTGCTGTGTGGACGAAGGGGATGTCGAAGCCGAACGGTACTTCCGGCGCAAGGCGGCCTGGAAGTTCGAGGAGTCGCTTGGCAGCTTCGACGGGGTGGCGCGCGAAGAGCGAGCGGTGCTGACGTACCTGGTCGGCGAGCTGTGGAGGCGCGTTGGGGATACGACGCTCGCAATCGCCTGGTTCGATCGGGTGACGACCGAAATCGTGGACGTGCAGACGCAGCAGTGGGTCATCGACGCGGCACGACAGCAGCGGGACTGTCCGCGCGAGTGGTTTGGCTGAGAACCGCGAACCGACTCACCGTGTTCCGAACAGTCGGTCCCCGGCGTCGCCGAGTCCGGGCAGGATGTAGCCGTGCTCGTTCAACTCGCGATCGAGCGCGGCGCAGTAAACCACGACGTCCGGATGCGCCGCCGCCAGGCGGCGCACGCCTTCTGGCGCGGCCACGAGACACATAAAACGAATTCGTGTCGCGCCGGCGCGCTTCAGCGACGCGACGGCCGCGGCAGCGCTACCGCCGGTGGCCAGCATCGGATCGAGCAGGAAGAAGTCACGCTCGGCGGCGTCACCGGGGACCTTGAAGTAATAGTCCACCGGTTCGAGCGTATCGTGGTCCCGATACAGGCCGACGTGGCCCACGCGTGCGCCGGGAACCAGTCGGTAGATGCCCTCGACCATCCCGAGCCCCGCCCGCAGAATCGGAACAAGCGTCAGTTTCTTTCCGCTCACGCGCCGTCCGACCGTGCGTTCGAGCGGCGTCTCCACGACTGCGTCCTCGAGCGCCAGATCGCTTGTCGCCTCGTAGGCCATCAGCATCGCGATCTCGTCCACCAGCTCCTTGAAGATCTTGGTCGGGGTCTCCCGGTCGCGGAGGATGCTCAGCTTGTGCTGAATCAAGGGGTGCGCGATCAGACGAAGCGTCGGAAACCCGGGGGTGGTGTCCATGGCGCGCAAACTACTATTTTCGCGCGCATGAAAGAATACCAAGCGGTGATCCTCCGCCTGACGCGCCACACGCATGATGACGAGGACGCGCTCACGGATTTGTTGAATGAACGGAGTCGTGGCGGCTGGGATCCGACGATGATGACTCAGGAGGGTGCCCGCTTGACGATCATTTTCGCGCGCCCGAGCGAGCCGGAAAGCTGACGCGCGAACGCGTCGGGCAAGACTTGCGTTCAGTCGTGGCTCATGGCGCGGCAGGATCGACCGCCCCGGTCGCGCGAGCTGCCATGGTGGGACGTGGATGGACCGCGTTCGCGAGCCAGGACCAGTAGGCTGCGCCCCCGACCTCGGGGAGATCCATGTGGCCGGCGCCTCGAACCACGAGTAGTTGGCCGCGATTACGGGCTGCCTCGAACACCTCCTTCCCCATCTCGAGCGGCACCACGCGATCGCGATCGCCGTGAGCTACCCAGACCGGTGTCTGGAGCGCGCGCACGAGGGCCAGCGTGTTGTACCGCACTCGCGTGATCATCGCGAAAAAGAACTGAAGTCCTGGCACGTACATTCGTGCGGCCATCGCATTCATGCTCGTAAACGGCGCTTGCAGCACGAGGGCGCGCGGCCGCATGTGTGCGGCGAGCTCGGTCGCGATCGCGCTGCCGAGCGAATAGCCGAAGACCACGAGGCTGTCCGGGGGTACACGCAGACTCTCACGCGCGTACTGGAGCGCGGCGCGGGCGTCCAAAGCCGAAGCCTGGTATGAGGGCGATCCGGCCAGGCCGTCATACCCGCGATACTCCGGCAGCATGACGCAGGCGTTGGCGGCCCGCGCGGCGTTCGATGCCCACGGCAGGAACCATCGCGCGACGTCGGCATTTCCATGGAACGCGATCATCACCGTGCTGCCCGGTTTGCACTCGCCGACCAGGTAGGCGAACAGCTCGACACCATCCGACGCACGGTAGCGCACCTTTCGCGCTGCGAATGGCGCGGTCGGACCCACTCGCGGCGGTTGGAAGACGACTTGCTCCTGAAATGCCCACAAGAGCAGGATCACGCCGACGTAGAGCGTGCCGAGCGAGAACAATCCCCAGGCGAGCACATGCTTCACGCGAGCTATCACCCCCCGGTTCGGGCGCGGGTTCCAGTCGCTGCTCGAGCGGTGCAACTTTGACCGATGCGGATTCCCATAGAAACTCATCGTCTACCCAACGGCCTGTTCATTTCGCTTTCGGAGGATCATACCGCGCCGATCGTAGCGGTGAATCTCTGGTACCACGTCGGCTCGGCCAATGAGCGGCCGGGTCGAACTGGGTTCGCGCATTTGTTCGAGCACATGCTGTTTCAGGGCTCCGCCGATGTTGAAGCGAACGAACATTTCGAGCTGATCCAGCGCGCCGGTGGAACACTCAACGGGTCGACCTGGCTCGAGCGGACGAACTATTACGAGACGCTGCCAGCGAACCAGCTCGAGCTCGCGTTGTGGCTGGAAGCAAACCGGATGGGCAAGCTCCTCCCCGCAATGACTCAGCAAAAGCTGGACACCCAGCGCGACGTAGTGATGAACGAGCGACGCTGGACGATGGACAACCAGCCGTACGGCTCGTGGATGGAGAAACTGCCCGCGCTCTGCTTTCCGCCGGAGCACCCGTTCCATCATTCGCTGATCGGGTCGATGGAGGATCTGGCAGCGGCGAGCCTTGAGGACGTCGCGCAGTTCTTCGCCACGTTCTACTCGCCGGACAACGCCGTGCTCTCGATCGCGGGCGATTTCGATCGGCGCGAGGCTCTCGAGCTCGTTCAGAAGCACTTCGGCCCCATCCCGGCCGCGAACCGGAAGCCGCCCCTCCCCGACATGGCCCTTCCGCCGGTGTTCGGTCAATGGAAGCGCGAGGTGGTGCCGGACGACGTGATGCTGCCGCGCCTCTTCCTCGCCTTCCGCTCGCCGGTCTTCGGATCCGACGGGTATTACGCGGCGAGCGTATGCGGCGCCGTCCTCGGTCTGCGTAATGCCAGTCGTCTCCGGCGGAGACTCGTACGTGAGCGCCAGATTGCCGCGGAGGCGGGCGCGTTCACCTACGACTTGGCGAAAGGCGCCGATCTGCTCGTCGCGGACGTTACGGCCCGGCCCGGAGTCGCGGCGGAGCAGCTCGAACAGGAGACCGCGTACGAAATCGACCTGGTGGTTCGCGACGGCATCGAGGCGGCAGAGGTCGAGCGCGCCGTCGCGCTGATTCAGACGATGTTCGTCACGGCGATGCAGTCTGCCGCCGAGCGCGCCGACCGATTGTCGATGTACGCGACGTACTTTGGAGATCCGCATCGCGTGAATGACGAAGTCGATCGATATCGGGCCGTGACGCTCGATCAGGTAAACGCCTTCGTTCGCGAGCGCTTGGGTGAGAGCAACCGCGCGAGCCTGCTGTACGTTCCGCGCGACCAGGCGCCCGGCGAGCTCGTAGGCGCCGGCGCGGCCGCGGAGGCGGAGTGACCACAGCCGCTGAACGACGGGCAGCTCGTCCGCAGCCAGGGCAGCGACGCGACTACCACTTTCCGGCGTTCGAGCGGCGACGGCTAGAGAACGGGTTGGAACTGATCGTTTCACCGGTCCACAAGCTCCCGCTCGCGACGGTTGCCGCCGTGTTCGACGCGGGAGCGGTTTGCGATCCGGTGGGGCGCGAAGGAACGGCCCAACTCGTCGCGAAGCTCCTGCTCGAAGGCACCGAGCAAAACGACGGCGCCGAATTGACTGAACGGTTCGAGCGACTGGGGGCGTCGGTCGATGCGCACGCCGACTGGGATGCCGCCGGCGTCACGATGACCGTACTCGCGGAGCATCTTCCCGAGGCATTCTCACTGCTTGGAGAGGTGATCCTGACGCCGGCATTCCGACAACGGGAGTTCGAGCGGCTCAAGGCCGAGCGACTGGCGGAGCTGTTGCAGTTGCGGGCGGAGCCGCGTGGTCTGGCCGATGAGATGTTCGGGCGGTTCCTGTACACGGCCGAGTCGCGATTTGCTCGATTCGAAGGCGGCGACGAACAAACGGTTCAACGCATCGAGCGCGACCATCTGCTTTCATTTTACGAAAGCCGATATGTGCCGGGCTGCACGACAATCATCGTGGTCGGTGATGTCACGCCGGACGGTGCCGAAGCCATCGTGCGGAAATGCCTCGGCGGTTGGCATGGCGGCGCGGCCAAGCGGGTCGTGGCGGACGACCATCCCGCCCGCCTGGAGCGAGCCGTCCACCTGGTCGCGAAAGCGGATGCGCCTCAGTCGGAGCTGCGCATCGGCCACGTCGGCATTCCGCGCAATCACCCGGACTTCTTTCCGGTGAACGTCATGAATGCCGTTCTCGGCGGCTTGTTCAACTCGCGCATCAACCTGAACCTGCGCGAGGCGCACGGTTATACCTACGGCGCCTTTTCAGCGTTCGATTGGCGCCGCGAGGCCGGGCCGTTTCTCGTTCACACCGCGGTGCGATCGGATGTGACCGACGCGGCAGCACGAGAGATCATCGGCGAGATCGATCGGATGCGCGCGGAAGCGATTTCGGCGGAAGAGCTGTCGCTTGCGACGAGCTATCTGGACGGTGTTTTCCCGATACGATTCGAGTCCACGGCAGCAATCGCTGCTGCGCTTTCCGTGCTTTCGCTGTTCGGGCTGCCTGAGGATTACTACGATACCTATCGAGCGCGCGTCACGGCGGTCTCGGCGGATCAGGTCCTGGAGGCCGCGCAACGCTATCTGCATCCGGAGTCGCTGCAGATGGTCGCGGTCTGCGACCCGACGGCCGTTCGCGGGCCGCTGGATGCGATGCACTTCGGGCCGCTTAACGTGTACGACGTCACGGGACAGCGCATCGCATGAGCGCGGCGAAGCCGGATCGCGGAGACGCGGCCGAGCCTCACAAGCCAGGCAAAATTCGCAGCGAGCGCGTCTACACCGGAAAGATCATCACGCTCGATCGAGACACCGTTCGATTTCCGGACGGATCGGTTGGCGAGATGGACATGGTCCGGCATCCGGGCGCGAGCGCGATCGTGCCGTTCCTCAGCGACGCAGGCGACGAGGATCCCCAAATTCTCTTGTTGCGACAGTACCGATACGCCGCTGAGCAGTACCTATATGAAGTGCCGGCCGGCCGCCTCGATCCGGGCGAGTCCCCGCGGGACTGCGCCATCCGCGAGCTCCGCGAAGAGACCGGGTGCACGGCCACAGCGGTCGAGTACCTCTTCACGATATACACGACGCCGGGATTCACAGACGAACGCATCCACGTGTTCCTGGCGACCGGACTCAGCCGAGGAACAACGAGTCACGAAGCTGATGAATTCATGACGGTCGAGCCGGTGACGCTGTCGAACGCCCTAAGGTTGATCAAAGAAGGAGAGATCAAGGACGCGAAAACGGCACTCGCGATCCTTTTTGCCGCGGGGTTTCGCGTCGGTCGATAGAGGCGATTGGCTCTGGGCCTGGGGCAACCTCGGTCGCGTCAGCTGTGTCAAAAGTGGGACAATCGGTGCCCCGATGTCTCGCCTTTCGTCGCGTTTTTGAGACACCGCCCTCCGCGTTCGCGACGGTTCAGATCGTGTAACATTGTTCGCCACAACGTCTTAACGCGATGGAACAGGCGGCGTCTAACGGGCATACCGTCTGCTTTTTGACGGGGCCGAAGGACGTAACTCAAGGGGATCGAGATCGAATCTGTTCTGTCTGTTGGGTCGTACCCTTACAGCAGTGCCGAGGGGGCACGCATTTATGGCTGAGGTCGCAATCAAGCGGGCGCCGTTGCCGGGAGCGGCGACACGGGAAAGGCTCCGGACACAGGATGACGCGACGGTCGTGTCGGCGTTTCTTGACGGCGAGGAGCGTGCCTTTCAGGAATTGGTCGACCGCTACCAGACGCGTTTGCTGAACTTCATTTACCGGACGATCGGCGATCGCGAAAAGGCAGAGGACCTCGTGCAAGAGGTCTTCATCCGGGTGTACCGGCACATTCATCGGTTCGACCGGACGAAGAAGTTCTCGACGTGGGTGTATACGATCGCGTCGAACCTGGCCAAGAACGAGCTCCGCAATCGCTCGCGTAATCCGCTCGTGCTGTTTCAAACGATCAAGGGCAACTGGGAAGAGGACGACCGACCGCTGCAGTTCGAGGATCCGACTGCTCGGCCGGACGATATGTTCCGCAAACGACACCTTCGGGCGCTCGTCGAGGAAACCGTGGCGCGACTACCGGAACATCATCGGCAAGTGTTCGTGTTGCGGGAGCTCGAAGGCAAGTCGTACGAAGAGATTGCCGAGATCACGGACTGCAACCTGGGCACGGTGAAGTCGCGCTTGAATCGAGCACGGACCGCGTTCGCGTCGATAATCGAGCCGAAAATCGACTGAACGGGCGAAGCGACATTTGTCAATTTTGTGATCAACGGGCGGGGCTGCCGATCGGCGGTCCCGCCCGTTTCTTACCCTCTCCCCTTGGGCGTACAACTCGGCTATTCTGGAACCGCTCGGAGCACGACGGGTACCGACTGACGAACGTTCGACCCGTAGCGAGTCATCGAATGGATTGTCGCGAGTTCCGGAACAAACACGTTGCTTTCGTCGACGACCTGCTGTCGGCCATCGAGATGGATGCGATGCGGCGACACGTGACGACGTGCTCCCGGTGTGCGCGACAGGACACGTCGATTCGACGAAGTCTGCTGCTGATTCGGAATTTGCCGTCGATCCAGCCGTCGCGTGATTTCCAGCGGCGACTCAACGCGAGACTCGCCGAGCTCGGGCCCGCGTCGCGCATGGGCATCGTTGCGCCGCACCGTACCATGCCCGCGATCGGCGCCTTCGTCGCATTAGCGGCGGGCATGGCGGCCGTGGCCTACATGACGATTCGGACCGCGACGTATTTCTCGCCCGCACCAATCCCGGCCTCGCCGGCGGTGGCGTCGGTGACCCGCGTGCCGGTCGCCGTTCAGCCGGCGCCTGTGGTCCCAGTGCCCGATGCCGCATTCGTCGCCTCGGTACCGACGGGGATGCCCGTCTGGCCGGCGATGCTGATGGTTGGCGACGCGCCGCTCCGCTTTGCAAACGCCGAATTCAGCGAGACGAATCTGACAAGGTGATTCGACACCTGACAGACGATTCCGGCGACGAGCCGGTTTTTTTTGTCTCCGGCGGTGACGCGACCATATATTGGTCGCATGGCGAGCGGTGACCGCGACGAGTCGAAGATTCTTCGAGCCGCAATCAAGAGCGGAAGCTTCGCACCGGTCTATTACCTGCACGGCGACGACGAGTACGTGAAGCACGAACAATTGCGGCGTGTACTCGATGCCGCCGTCGATCCGGCGACACGCGACTTCAACCTGGAGTCGCTTCGCGGTCCAGATGTCGAGGCGGAACAGCTTGCCTCGCTCCTCCGCACGCCGCCGATGATGGCGGAGCGCCGCGCAGTCGTGATTCGCGACGTTCACGCGCTGAAGCGCGAAGCGCGCCGCGCGCTCGACGACTACCTGACGCGTCCGTTGCCGGACGTTCTCCTGCTGCTCGTCGCGCCGACCGGCGTCAAGTCGGACAAAGCGCTCGTGGCGAACTCGGTCGCGATCGAGTTCAAGCCGCTCGCGGGAGCGCGCGTTCCCAGGTGGATCACGTACTACGTCGAACACGATTTGCACGCGAGCATCACCGAGGGTGCGGTCACGCTTCTGCAGGAAGCCGTCGGAACAGAGCTCGCACAGCTGAAGGTCGAGCTGGACAAGCTCGGTAGCTACGTGAGCGACGGTCCGATCAACGAGTCGGCGGTCTCCGCGGTGGTCGGCGTGCAGGCCGGTCGAACGATGGGCGATCTGCTCGACGCCATCGCACGTCGCGACGCCGAGGCGGCGCTGAGCATGCTCGGCGCCGTGATGCAGCAACCAAAGGTCAGCGCGACGACGGTGATCATGGCGCTCACGGCGCAGACGCTGGCGACTGGCTGGGCTCTGGCGGCACGCGAACGAGGTGCCCACCCGGCACGACTCAGGGGCGAGTTGTTTGCCGTCCTCAAGGAGTCAGGTTCGGTGTTTACGGGCCGCGGATGGAACGAGTTCGTGGAGACGTGTGTCCGAGCATCCGATCTCTGGACGACGGGCGCGCTCGACGACGCGCTCGACGCTCTGCTGCGAGCCGAATCGAGCGTCAAGGAATCAAAGCTGTCGTCGGACGAGCAGGTGCTGGCCACGCTGATCTTGTCGGTGTGTGGCGCCGCGAGTCGTCGGCGCGCCGCCTGATCGAGCGATCCCATGTCGCGCACGGTGTTCCGATCTGTGCTCCTCGCGGCGCTCGCGGCGCTCGGCGCGGCGACTTCGGTTCACGCGCAGGTCGTGGCGACGGGCGCGGGAGCCGACTCGGTGTTCGCGCGCGCGCGCGCGCTCGTCTCGAGCGGAAATGGTGCGGCAGGGCGCGTTCTGATCGACTCGGTCGTCGCGGCCACGGATCCGGCATCGTCGGCCTACGCAGACGCGCTCTATTGGCGCGCCACGCTCGCGGCGAGCAGTGACGACGCGGAGCGTGATTATCGCCGCATCGTCGTCGAGTATGCGCTTTCGCCGCGCGCGGCGGATGCACTGCTGCAACTTGGACAGCTGGAAACAGCGCGCGGCGATCGAGCCGCGGCAGCGACCCATCTCGGCCGCTTCGTCGCCGAGAACCCAACACGTCCGGAGCGCGCGCGGGCGGTTGCGGAGCTGACGGAATTGCTGTTCGCGCAGAACGATCTGCCGGGCGCGTGCACGGCGCTGCGGCAGGCGCTGGCCATCGTGCCCGACTCCGCCGTCGAGACCCGCAATCGGCTGACGTACTACTCGCCACGCTGCACGGCGCTCGACGCGAGCCCGGGATCACGCGTGCCATTGGCCGGGGGCAGGATGGGCCGGGACAGCACGGGCTCGCGACGCGATTCCGTCGTGGCGCATTCGGCGCCGGCGCGATTCACGCTGCAGGTGCCGACGGCATACCAGACGAAATCGGAAGCGGCTCGCGAATCCGAGCGGCTCGAGGCGCGGGGGATCGACGCGCGGGTCGTCGGCAGCAAGAAACCATTCCGCGTGCGCATCGGCCGATATGTGACCCGAGGGAATGCGGTCGCTGCGCAGCGCGAGCTGAAAGCCAAGAAGGTCATGACAACCGTGACCGACATCGAGCGCGAGGCAAAGTGAGCGCGGCGTCGGCGACTCCGCTGATGCAGCAGTATCGGGAGATCAAGGGCCGGCATCAGAACGCCATCCTGTTTTTCCGGATGGGCGAGTTCTACGAAATGTTCTACGACGATGCCGAAACGGCGTCTCGTGTCCTCGGCCTGACGCTCACGGCGCGGAACAATGGCGGAGCAGCCGACGTGCCACTCGCCGGCGTGCCGGTCAAGGCGGCGGCAGAGTACGTGCGCCGTCTGGTGCAACAAGGCTTTCGTGTGGCGATCTGCGAGCAGATCGAGGATCCGCGACTCGCCAAAGGCGTCGTCCGTCGTGAAGTGGTCGAAACGATCACACCCGGCGCCGCCTTCTCCGACGACTTGCTCGACGGCTCGCGCAACAACTTCCTGGTGGCCGTGCACGGCAGTTCCGAATCGCACCGCCGTGGGACCGGTGGCGCCATCGGCGTGGCGGCCGCCGACGTGTCGACGGGCGAACTGCGGCTGGTCGACTCGACCCTGGACGACCTCGAAGCGCTCCTGGCGCGACTCGCGCCGCGCGAGATCCTGATGTCGCGCGGCAGCAACGTGACGCTACCGGCATTCCGTGGAGAGGCACTCATCACGGAACGCGAACAGTGGGAGTTCGATCCGTCGCTGGCCCGTGAGGACCTGGGGCGACAGTTCAGCGTACTGTCCCTCGATGGACTCGGGATCGGCAGCGGCGACGAATTGATGCTCGGCGCCGCCGGCGCTCTCGTGCGGTATCTCCGCGAGTTGCAGCCAGCCGGTCTGCCACAGCTCGCGCGGCCGATCATCGAGCGACGCGGCGGGATCATGCCGCTCGACGAAATGACGCGCCGAAACCTCGAGCTCATCGAGTCTCTCCGCGGGTCCGGAGTGGACGGGACACTGCTATCGGTGCTGGACCGGACGGGCACGCCGATGGGCGCGCGACTGCTACGGCAGTGGATTCTGGCGCCGCTCACGAAGCGGTCGGCGATCGAGATGCGCCTCGATGCCGTCGGCGCGTTCGTGGGCGACACGATTGCTCGCCAAGCGACGCGCGACGCGATCGACGATGTGCGCGACGTGGAGCGCCTGGCGGCAAAAGCGGCCGCCGGTCGGAGCACGCCGCGCGAGCTGCGGTCGCTCGGCGACTCCCTCGCCGCGCTGCCGAAGGTCGCCGACGCCATCGCGCCCGTGGCACGATCAGGGCGTCTCGCCGAGGTCATCGCGGCCTGGGATGATGCGGCGGAGCTCTCGTCGCGCATTCGTGCGACGCTCGTGGATCGGCCGCCGGCAGCGGTCGGCGAAGAACCGTCCATCGCGATCGCGGTGGACGCCGAGCTGGACGCACTGCGAGAGCTACGGGACGGCGGGAAGGACGCAATCGCACGCATCCAGGCCGAGGAGCGCACGCGCACAGGGATCGCGTCGCTCAAGGTCGGTTTCAACAAGGTGTTCGGGTACTACATCGAGGTGACGAACACCAATCTCGGACTCGTTCCCGCCGACTATCAGCGTCGACAAACGATCACCTCGGGCGAGCGATTCGTCACACCGGCGCTCAAGGAGTACGAGGAGCGAGTGCTCTCTGCGGGGGAACGGATTGCGACGCGTGAACGCGAGTTGTTCGAGGCGTTGCGCGCCGCGACCGGCGAGGAGATCGGCAGACTTCAACGCATCGGGCGCGTCATCGCCGAGTTGGACGTGCTGGCCACGCTCGCCGAGGTAGCCACCCGCGAGGGATACGCTCGTCCGGTCGTGGAAGATGGCTTCGATCTGCACATTGCGGCGGGACGGCACCCGGTCGTCGAGCGGATGATGCCGCGTGACAAGTTCATCCCCAACGACCTGCATCTGACCGACGACGCCCGGATGATCATCCTCACCGGGCCGAACATGGCCGGTAAGTCGACCGTGCTCCGCCAGATCGGGTTGATCGTGCTGATGGCGCAGATCGGGAGCTTCGTACCGGCGCAGTCGGCCCGCATCGGAGTGGTGGACCGGATCTTCACGCGAGTCGGGGCGAGTGACAACCTGGTGCGCGGCCAATCGACCTTCATGGTCGAGATGAGCGAGACGAGCGCCATTCTGCATACGGCCACGGCGCAAAGTCTCGTGCTCCTCGATGAGATCGGGCGCGGCACGGCGACGTACGACGGGGTCTCGATTGCCTGGGCCGTGTCGGAACATCTGCACAACGCCGTCGGGTGCAAGACGATATTCGCGACGCATTATCACGAGCTCACGCAGTTGTCCGACGAGCTCTCCGCGCTCCGCAACTACAACGTGGCGGTGCGAGAGAGCGGTGATCAGATCCTGTTTCTGCACCGGCTGCAGCCGGGAGGCGCGGACCGGTCGTACGGCATCGAGGTTGGCCGTCTGGCTGGCCTTCCTGAACCGGTCATCGCGCGGGCGCGTCGCATTCTCACGCTGCTCGAGGGCGAGCAGCTCGTCAGCGGCTTGCGGTCCAATGCCGGCGCGGCGGATCGCGCCGGCGGGTCGCGCGTCGGCGCGGACCAGCTCGCATTGTTTGCTCAGGCCAGCCACCCGATCCTCGACCAGCTGGCAGCGACGGACGCGAACGCGCTGACGCCCATACAGGCGTTGACGTTGCTCGCCGAGCTGAGCGACGCTGCCAAGCGTGCACGCTGACGCGCGAGTTCCGTCGCGGCGTCGCCGCGGAATACGTACATTTCGCTGCTCGGTCCACACGCACCCTTCGGCATGCAGCGACACTCGAGGCCATACGACGACGTACTCGCGCTGATCGGCTGGACGCCGCTCATCCGCTTGAACAAGGTGACGCGCGGCATTCGAACGCCGGTATACGCCAAGGCGGAGTTCTTCAACCCCGGCGGCTCGATCAAGGATCGGATCGGAGTGCCGATGATCGAGCAGGCGGAGCGCGAGGGCAGGCTCAAGCCAGGCGGCACGATCGTCGAGGGGACGAGCGGCAATACAGGGGTCGGCCTGGCGCTGGCGGCGGCTTTAAAGGGCTATAAATGCATCTTCACCATGCCGGACAAGATGTCGCAGGAGAAGGTGCGGCTCTTGAAGGCATTCGGCGCCGAGGTGATCATCACGCCAACGGCAGTGCCCGCCGACCATCCTGACAACTACGTGATGATGGCAAAACGCATCGCGCACGAAACGCCGAATGCGGTGCTCGCCAACCAGTTCTACAACGACGCCAATCCGCAGGCGCATTACGAGACTACTGGGCCGGAGATCTGGGAGCAGACCGAAGGCAAGGTGACACACTTCGTGTACGCGGCAGGAACGGGCGGCACGATCACCGGCGTGGGCCGGTACCTCAAGGAGAAGAACCCACGGATTCAGGTCGTCGCGGGAGATCCGGTCGGGTCGATTCTCGCCGAGATGTGGCGGACAAAAGGCGAAGGGAAGCCCGAGGGTACCCCGTACAAGGTCGAAGGCATCGGCCAGGACAAGGTGCCCGGAACACTCGACATGGGCATCGTCGACGACTTCATGACGGTGAGCGACAAGGAGGCCTTCGCGATGGCGCGGCGACTCACCCGCGAGGAAGGGTTGTTCGTCGGCGGCTCGAGTGGCCTGGTGCTGCATGTGGCGCTCCACGTCGCTCGGCGGCTCGATGATCCGAACGGGCTCGTCGTGGTTGCCCTCCCCGACACCGGCGAACGCTACCTGTCCAAGTTGTACAACGACGAGTGGATGCGTGAGAACCAGCTCCTCGATGCCGATCGAACGACGCTGGCATACGTGCTCGGGGCGAAAGGCAGCCGCGCGGAGGAGACCCCGCTCATCGTGAGCGTGGCGCCAGGTGCCACGGTGCGTCAGGCGCTGCGCTTGATGTCGCTGCACGATGTCTCGCAGCTTCCGGTGATGGATGGCGCGAGCTGCGTCGGCTCGGTGAGCGATTGGTCGCTCTCGGCCCAGGGACTGGAAGACAGTAAGCTTCTCGACGCCTCGGTCAGTGAAGTGATGGATGCCCCGTTCCCGATCGTCGACGTCGACCAACCGGTGGACAGCGTGGCCAAGCTGCTGTCGAAGTCCAATCCCGCTGTTTTGGTACGCTCCAATGGGGCGCTGCAAGGGATCGTCACGCGTTCGGACATGCTCGCTTACATGATGGCACGATGAGTCTTCGAGTCATCGTCTTGATGGGGGGCACGTCGTCCGAGCGCGACGTGTCGCTCGCGACCGGAATCCGCTGCGCCGAGGCGCTGCGCGCGTGCGGCCACACGGTCAGCGCGCTGGACCCGGCGCGCGGTGAGATCAGCGAGTCCGAGCAGCGCGCACTCGCCTCAGGCACTGTGGTGCAGGTGGCGCCCCCGTCGCAGGACGCTTTGCGCCGAATGGCGAGCGAAGCGCTGCCCCGGCTTGCTGGCATCCTCCCGCGGCGGGGCGAGGCGGACGTCGTCTTTCTCGGACTGCACGGTGGCATCGGCGAGGACGGGACCATTCAGGCGATGCTCGACCTGGCGGGGGTGCCTTACACGGGCAGCGGGCATCTCGCCAGCGCGCTGGCGATGGACAAAGAGCTCTCGAAGCAACTCTTCCGGCAGGCGGGTGTGCCGACCGCCGACTGGGTCATGGCCCCGGCGCCGGTTCGAGAGGTCGAGTCCCGGCTCGGCTTTCCGGTTGTGGTGAAACCATCGAAGCAGGGCTCCACCGTCGGGCTGTCCATCGTGAAGGAGCCGTCGGCGCTGGAGGCCGCGATCCAGGAGGCGTTCGATTTCGACGACGAGGTGATGCTCGAAAAGTTCGTTCCCGGCCGCGAGCTCACGGTGGGCATTCTCGGGGGAGAGGCGTTGCCGGTTGGCGAAATCCTCCCGAAGCACGAGATTTACGACTACGAGTGCAAGTACACGCCGGGAATGGCGGACGAGCGATTCCCCGCTGCGCTGACCTCGGACGAGACGGCGCGCATTCAGGACGCTGCGCAAAAGGCCTTTCGCGCGCTCAAACTGGGCGGTTGCGCGCGGATCGATTTCCGAATGACGCCGGACGGCACGTTCTACTGCCTGGAAGCGAACACGCTGCCGGGTATGACGCAGACGAGTCTCGTCCCGCAGGCGGCGGCTGCGGCGGGTCTGTCGTTCCCCGAGCTGTGCGATAGAATCGTGAGGCTCGCGCTGGCTCACCGTGGAGACGACTGAATGACACAGCTCTCGAGTTCGACTGCCGCGCTCGCCGGGATACCGGCGGGTTTGCAGTCACAGGGCGTCTGGGCC
This sequence comes from Gemmatimonadaceae bacterium, assembly GCA_035492735.1. Lineage (GTDB taxonomy): Bacteria > Gemmatimonadota > Gemmatimonadetes > Gemmatimonadales > Gemmatimonadaceae > JAQBQB01. The sequence continues at coordinate 19,703 of DATJIZ010000041.1, forward strand.
GGTCGCCGGCAGCTATTCGTGCGCTTTGCCGCCGAAGCCGAGACGGCGACCATGTACACGGTGGACGCGCTCGCCGGCGAAGTCCGACGTGCGACGTCGCGGTCGTCGTTTCATTCCGTCTCGATCACCGGGCGCGATCCGCTCGCCAATGTCGAATATCTGTGCGCAGCCTTCGAGAAGGCAGCCTGCCCATTGCCCGTCATGCTCGATTGCGATGGCCAGCGACCCGAGGAGGTCGCCGGCTTGCGCGGGGTCGTCGCACTGATGCAGGTGACGCTGGACGGCTCGGCTGTGGGCGCGCTGGACGATCGTGCCTTCGAATCGATCCGTGCCGCTGCTGCTTCCGGCATGCAGCACGCATTAGTGCTCACCGTGGACGAGCGAGCTTCCGACTCCAACATGCTGCGCCTGGTAGAGCGCGCTCATGCGGCGAGCGATGGGACGATGGTCGTGGTTCATCCGGGGACCGGGACGCCGGTGGATCGGGACCGGCGGTGGACGATCCTGTTCGAGCGCGCCGCGGCATTGCATGGCGACGTTCGGCTCGTCCTCAAGCTTCCGCCGCCGACCGGAATGCGCTGAGATCGTCAGCGACGGTGACCGGAACTAGGATCTCCTAGTCGTGTTAGTAGATTGAGTGTCCTTCTCGCTTGCTCTTGACGCATGTCTTCGACGCCGACAACTACCGAGCACGAAAGTCCGCGGCTGACGCCAGCGGTGCAGGCGTTCATCGCGATCACGATCGCGGTGATGTTCGTGCAAACCGCCGTCGGGCCGTCGGACATGAGTGCCTGGCTAGGCTTCGATTCGGCCCGGCTCCCGGCACGTTGGTGGACTGCGTTCACCTACTTGTTCGTGCACGGTGGGGTCCTACACCTGCTGGCCAACGTGTACCCGCTCTATCTGTTCGGGCCGCGGCTGGAGCGGAACTGGGCCGCCGAGCGTGGCGCCGGCGCCAAGCGGTTCACGTGGTTCTATCTCATGTGCGGCCTTGGCGGGGTCGTGTTCGAGCTGCTGTTCATGCGCAGCGGCGGCGCGCTCATCGGAGCGTCGGCCGCGGTCTTCGGCGTGATGACCGCGTACGCGATGCAGTGGCCCGAAGACGAAGTCTATTTCCTGTTCATCGTACCGGTCCGTGCCCGGACGCTCGCCGTCGCCCTGCTCGTGTTCAACCTCGGGCTCGGCGTAATGACCACGGGCGCGGGCGCCATGAACATCGCCTATTGTGCGCACCTGGGCGGCGTGATCGCCGCCTACATCTACATGCGCATGTCGACCTCGAGCGGAATGGAGCACGTGCAGCAGCGCGTCGCCAACCTGCCCGACGCCGACGAGCCGCCGCGCGCGATTCCGCGCAACCTGCCACGCCGCGAGCGGGGCGACGAAGTGGATGATGTCGTCGCGAAGAGCCGGGCGATCGCCGGCAAGCGCGTCGTTTCGGTTTCGCCCAAGTCACGTCGTGGCGAAGCGCGCGCGGACGAGCTGAACCGCGTGCTCGACAAGATCTCGCAGCACGGAATCGAGAGTCTGACGAGCGACGAGCGCAAAGTGCTCGAGGAAATGTCGAAGCGTTTGCGCGATAGCTGAGCGCGCGAGCGCGTCGGCCACTTACACAACTCGCCGAAAAAAAAAAGAGCCCCCCGGCGTATGCCGGGGGGCGATGCCGCCACGCCGTTCTCGCGGCGGCGATGACCGGCGCATAGCGCCGGCCTCTATTGCCCAATATGAAGAGCGATACACAACTCCGCCAGCAAAGATCCTTGGCCGCCGGAAAGAACTTTGTCCAATTGCGCTGAGCCGCGCGGATCCGAGCCATCATTGCTTCGGCTCCCGGAGCACGTGCATTCTTGATCGATGCCAAAGCCAGAACTTCTCGAGACGTTCTCGAATCCGTATCCGGGTCGCGAGTACGAGATCGCGATGGAGTGCCCGGAATTCACTTCGTTGTGCCCGCTCGGGGGAATCGAAGCCGATGCGGACGAGCTCAGCGCACTGACCGGCGGAGCGCCGGACTTCGGTACGATCCACATCACCTACGTTCCCGGTGATGTCTGCATCGAGCTCAAGAGCCTCAAGCTCTACCTGTGGAGTTTTCGAAACGACGGCATCTTCTACGAACGCGCCGTGAATCGAATCCTCGACGATCTGGCGGCGGCATCCAAACCACGGTGGATGGAGGTCATTGGTGATTTCAACATTCGCGGCGGCATCAAGTCGGTCATCCGGGCACGCGTTGGCGCACGCTCGACTGGCGGTTAGCTGCTCGTTGCTGATCGCCATTGGCGCGACGATCGGCTGTCGATCGGGCGGTGCGGCCGCGTCGCCGGGGGCGTCTCGAGCGCTCGCGCTCGGGTCAACGCAGCCGCCGGCGCTCGACGCGATCACGGAGGCTGATCTTCACAGCGACATGTTCGCGATGGCCGGAGACGCCATGCGAGGCCGCGAGGCCGGCACGCTCGACGAAATGCGTGCAACAGGCTGGGTTGCCGAGCGGGCTCGAGACGCCGGGCTGCAACCGGGGGGTGACGACCGGACGTTCTTTCAGTGGTGGCCGCTACGGAGAACGACGTTGAGCCCGGCCAGCCGGATTACGCTGTCCGGACGGCCGCTCGAGCTGTGGCGAGACGTCGTCGTGGTAACGCCGGGCGGAGGCCCGTTCGATCTTCCGCTCGTCTTCGTGGGCGACACGACGGCGCTGGCGACCTCCAACGTGCGCGGAAAGGCAGTCGTAATGACGATCGCGGCAGTCGATACGCAGCCAGCGTCGCGGTTCACGATTCGCGGGAATCCGCAGTCGACGACCGTGGCCATGCTTCGTCAGCGTGCGGCGCAAATCGCGCGCGCGGGCGGCGCCGCGGCACTGTTCGTCTCCGACGAATCAGAAGGTGCGGATCAAACGTTCGAGGCTGCAGCGACCGTGTTGTCGCGTGGCGCATATGGAATCGATTCGGGCGGCGCACCCGCCGGCTCGTTCGCGCGTCCGGCAACGCAGAACGCACAAGGCGGCGGAAGGGGCCGCGGCAACGTTCCGGCTATCCCCACACTTTGGGTAGGACACGCACTCCTCAGCGCGGCAAGATCGCCGGACGCGCAGCTTACGGGCGCGTTGGTCAATGAAACTCGGTACTACCCGTCGGGCAACGTGATCGGGATCGTGAGGGGCACCGATCCAACACTGAGCAACGAATACGTGTTGTACAGCGGGCACCAGGATCACGATGGTGTTCGTTATCCGGTGAATGGCGACTCGATCTGGAACGGCGCCGACGACAACGCGAGCGTGAGTGTGGCGATGCTGGCGATCGCGCGCGCGTTCGTGAAGCACCCGGCGGCTCGTCCGATTCTGTTCGTGTGGCACGGCGCGGAGGAACGCGGTCTGCTCGGCTCGCGCTGGTTCGTCAACCATCCGACGGTCCCACGATCGGAGATCGTGGCGGTGCTCAATGGCGACATGATCGGGCGCAACGATCCGGACAGCGCGGCGCTGCTCGGCGCGCAGCCGCCGCATCGGAATTCGATCGCGCTGGCCGACGCGGCGCTGCGCGCGAATGCCGAGCTGACGCACTTCAAGTTGGACACGATATGGGATCGGCCGACGCATCGTGAGGGCTGGTACTTCAGGAGCGATCACCTGCCCTACGCGCGTGCCGGCATTCCGGCGATCATGTTCAGCACGTTGCTGCATCCGGATTACCACACGCCGCGCGACGAGCCGTCGCGTATCGACATCGCCAAGCTGGCCAGGATGGCGCGCTGGATGTACGCAACGGGCTGGATCGTGGCCAACGCGCCGCGGCGGCCGGACGTGGTGCCGGGGTTCAAGCTCGAGCGCTGACGACCGTTCGGTCTCCAGTGTGAAAAAGCCCGCGACCATTGGTCGCGGGCTTTGTCGTTACCAAGCGCTCGAGCTCAGAACGAATACCGCGCCTGTAGCTGGATCTGGTAATTCGAGAAGATGTTGTTCGACAGGAACTTCTGGTAGCTCGGATCGAACGTATACACCGGGACGGCGCCCTGCATGAGTGTCTGGCTGGTGGGCGTCTTGCTGCGCATGGTGAGCAGCGATTGCGAGCCGAAGCCCGCGGACGGCTGGACACCCCAATCCGAGTTCAGGAGGTTGAGGAAATTGTACACCTGCACCTCGAGGGTCACGAACTGGCCGCGCATGGTTTTCACATTGTGCCGGAGCCCCACGTTGAGCGTGTTGGTCCAGGGATTATCGCAGCTGTTCCGCTTCAGCAACTGGCCACGCTGGTCTCTCAGACACGGCGTGCTATTGATGAACTTCTCGAACGCATCCTGCTGCTCGGCTACGGTGACCGTGCGGCCGCCCGACGTGAACGTCGTCCACTGGATCTCGGCGGGATTGCGGACGTCCTTGGGAACGTAGATCGGGTCGTTGAGGGTGATGTTGTCGCCATTGGGATCGCCGTTCACCACGTAGTCGTACGGTGTGCCGGACGCGCCGATGTACGTGAGCGACAGGTCGGTATGCGTCGGCAGCGTATAGGTGGCGTAGGCGGTGATCTTGTGCGGCTGCTCGAAGATCGAGCGGGTCGCGGTCTGATCGCGCTGGTCACCGGCCCAGGCGCGGCCGAAGCGATACTGAGAGAACGCGGTGCTCGACGTGAAGCTCTGGGCGTCCCACGCCCTGCTGTACGTGTAGGCGAGCGATGCCTCGAAGTTGTTGGCGTACCGGCGCTGGATCTGCCCGGTGAGCTGGTACGCATGATCTTTCGACTGGTTGGTCACATCGAAGATCTGCGTCCGGGGTCCGGGCTTGACGACGGCAGTGCCGCTGCCCGAGCTGGTGGCGTTGCCATAGATGTACCGCCCGAACTTGTCGATGCACACGGCCGCGGCGCCGCCGCACGGTCCGATGCTCGTGGCCGTGTCGCCGGCCAGGGCGATGTTCTTGTAGAACAGACCATTCACGCCACGCGTGTACATGCCCTCGATCGTGCCGATGAAGTTCTCGCTCAGCCGGCGGTCGTAGCCCAACGTGGCGCGAAGATTCTGCGGGAGCTTGAGATTCGGATCGAGCAGATCGATCTCACCGCCAGCCTTGGCGTTGAGGCCGTTGGTGCAGGTCTGCGGAGGCGTGGTCACCGCGGCCGAGTTGAACTTCGGCGAGATGGCTCGCGCGCAAGTGAGCACGGCGACGCCGACCGATCCGGAGTTCTGGAACGCGTTGCTCAGCCACACGTAGGCGGGGCGGCCACTGAACATCCCGATGCCGCCGCGGAGCTGGTCGGTCTGCTTTCCAGTGATGTCGTAGTTGAAGCCGAAGCGCGGCGACCACTCGATATTCCCCGAAGGGACGTCGCTGGTGTTGCGCTTGTAGTCCGTCGCCACTTCCTGATTGAACGGCGGTTTGTCGCGGAAGACCGGATCGTCGAGGCGAAGCCCGAGTGTGAGATTCAGCTTGCTGTTGGCAGCCCACTCGTCCTGGAGATATGCGGCGTACTGCGCCGCCTTGAAGCGCACGGCGCCGTCACCGGACAGCGGCACGCCGATGATGTACTGGTTGGGGACGCCCTTATTGAGGGAGTCCAGGTTGTCGAAGTTCCACACGCCGTACGACGACTGCGTGAACAGGTTGCGGAACTTGATGAACTGGTTCTGCGTGCCGACGGTAAAGCGGTGGTTGCCGAAGATGTAGGAATAGTTGTCGGTGATTTCCTGGATGTCCTGATCGAGCTCGTTGCCCTGCGAGAATCGCTCGGCGCCGGCGACGACGTTGTACGACCCGACCGTCACCTGTACCTGCGGTGATCGCGAATTCGGCGCGCGGCGGTCGCGAATGGACGTGTTGTCCAGGAACAGCTCGTTGAAACCGCCATTCGCGAACCGCGTCCGGAACTGCGCGACTGTGCCGTTTTTCTTCGACTTGAACTTGTACCCGTTGTCGCTCAGCTGAAATGCCGACGTGGAGCGGCTGAAGATGTCCTGATCGGCCGATCCATAATTGTGGTGAACGATGAGGCGCGTGTTCCACGGCAGCGCGACGTCGACTCGGGCGAACAGATTGGCGAGCGGGTTTTCGTTGTTGACGAGGGTGGCATTTCCCGCCTGGATACCGTACGTCGAGAGCGCTTGCTGCACCTGCGTCACGTCACCCGCGGTCAGCGATACGCCGGTCTGGCCGACGTACGGACCGCTTGCCGGTGTCGTCCGCGTCTGCCATTCCGGATTGATGAAGAAGAATGCCTTGTTGGCGACGATCGGTCCGCCGAAAGAAAAGCCGTATTGTGTCTGATCGTACTTGGTGATGTACGGCTGACTGCGCGCCAGTCCCTGGTTGCGCGTGACGCCGAACGCCGTGCCGTGCCAGTCGTTGGTGCCACTCTTGGTCACGGCGTTGACGAGCAGACCGGCGAAGTTGCCCTGCCGGACGTCGTAGGGCGCCAGCAGCACCTGGTACTCGCGCACCGCCTCGAGGCCGATCGACTTGCCGTTCGCCTGACCACCCGGCTGACCCGTCGAGCCAAGACCGAAAATGTCCGTCTCGATCGAGCCGTCGATTTGAATGTTGTTATATCGGTTGTTCGTCCCGCCGCCCGACAGGCCCGGCCCGGTGGCCGAGACTTGCGGCGTGAGCACGACGAAGTCGGTGAACGTGCGATTGAGCGTCGGCAACCGGCGAAGCGCGGAGTCCGTGATTTGCGTGACCGCGCCTTGGTGCGAGGGAGACATGATCACGTCTTGCGTCTCCGCCGTCGCCGTTACACTGACGCCGCTGAGCACCGTGGCTCGCGCCGAAAGCACGAAATCGATGTTCGTGGTCTGACCCAGCGTCACGACCACGCTGTCGCGCGAAACAGCCTCGTAGCCAATTCGGCGAGCACTGATGCTGTAGTCGCGTCCAACTTCGAGGCCTGGGATGACGTATCGTCCGTTCGTCCGCGAGACGGTATTGAGGATGATTCCCGTGGCTTTGTTGCTCAGCTGGATGGTGGCTCCGGCGAGCGGCTCGCCGTGCTCACCCGTCACGCTACCGCTAACGGCGCCAGTCGTGACGCCTTGCGCTGCAGCCGCGACTGCCGTGCCCAAAAGAGCCACGAAAGCCGTCCCCGCCGCGAGCGTCCAACGTGGAATGTTCATACGGTGGGTAATCCCTCTTGGAGTGTGATGCCGTCGTAGGCACCGCTCGTGCTCTCAACGGTTTCGGAATTGGAACCGAAGAGTGGTCCAGAACTTCGCGTCGTGGGATCTGAATTGGTCGAAAGGCGGGGTAACAGTTGTGTCACCACGCGTGTTGCACGCGCGACCGAACGCGAAACTGCCGGATGGATGAGCGAGCGTAATGTATGAAAAAGATGCTGCCTTCGCGAGCGGCCGATCCCGTGTGCTGCACCCGAGCAAACACCTCGAGCCGCGTGTGGAGTCACATGATCATGTGGCGGGATGCGACAGGCGGGAGGCCTTGCGGCGGGACGGGTCGTTCATCCCGGCATGTCGGACGCGACTGGACTGCTCGCGCGTTGACTTGCCCGTAATAACTCGAATAAATTGAAAGACTTGGGGCTAGGTAGCTCAGTTGGTAGAGCAGCGGACTGAAAATCCGCGTGTCGGCGGTTCGATTCCGTCCCTAGCCATGGCGATTGACAAACTTTGAATACAAATGCGCTGTTCGTCCCGCGGGACGAACAGCGCATTTTTTCTTGCGTCGGTCGCAATCCATCGACGCGCCGACCTCGGACGGTCCGTCAGGGCTGGCGCATCGGCATGCCGACCTGCTGGTACCCCGCCGGTGCCTCGAACTTGTCCGACGGCACGCCGCCGACGCTGATGCTCGTGACTTCGTTCTTCACGGTGAGCAGCGTGGTCTGCTTGGGCTGCTTTGCCGTGTGGGCGGTGTCCGGCTTGTTCGCCGCCTCGGCGGCAGCCTTGACACGACCCATCAGTCCCTTGAAGCCGCCGCCCTGTTTCTTCTCGTTCGCCTGCGGCGCGGAAGCGCCGTCGCTGAGCACGAGGCCGCGGTCGAACTGCATCCCCGGCGGAACGACCGCGACGTACGTGACCGTGCGAAGCGGTACGCCCGGGACCTTCTGCATTTCCTTCGCCGCAGTCTCGAAGCCGACCTTGATGCGCTCGTCCTGCTGGAACGCTGCCTGGAGTGACTGCATAGGTGCGCGGAAGGCTTGTCCCATTCTTTGCGCGTAGGCTCGCTGGAACTCCGCCATCTGAGTGGCCTGCGGCGCGTCCTGTGACTTCCACTCGTCGACGAGGAAGACCATGCTCCCCGCCTGCTCGGCCTGGCCATTCTCGGGTTTGGCGGTGGCCTCGATGGTGATCGTGAGGAAGGATCGCTGCGCGTCGTAGCCGGCGATTTTTTCGTGCTCGCCGGTACGATCGACCGACACGGACGGCCTGAATTCGACCTCGCCCTTCGCGTCGCTCGTCGTGGCCTTGCTCTGTTGCTGCACCTTCTGCTGCGCACGTTCCTGCGACGCCTGGGCGACGGCCGCCTGCATCGCAGCACCCATCTGCTCGAACGTCGTCGAGGTGTACGTCTTCTTCGCGTTATCGACGCTCATGATGCGTCCGGCATCGAGGTCGATGATCGTGGCGTCGTTCTCGGACTCGCGCCGCAGCTTGTGTCCCGAGAGGTATGTCGTGGAGGTGATGTCATGGACACCTCCGCCGCCAAGTCGCGCGGCGACGTTGACGAGCGTGCCGAGCGCGCCGTAGAAGTGCACGTTGTCGACACTCTGGACGGTGACGCCTTGTGCAACGAGGGACACGGGCATGGCGACGAACGCCATGCAGAGCACTGCTCGCGTAGTCGGCCGCATGACACATCCTCCGTCATCTGGTGGTCCGCGCGGCAGAGGGCGGCGTCCGCTCTGGCCGTGCGCGGGCGGAATAGAGTACGCGGGCTCGCTACACGCCGCAACCGGACCCGGCGGTGGCGGCGCAAGAGCGAGTGAGCTCGACCGCGCAACACGTGGGCGGGACCTGGAAGCGCCTCGCTATTGGTACTGGATGTACAGCGGCTTGGGGTTCAACGATAGCACCTCGGCGGGCGTCATCAGGTGACTGCCTTTCTGCTTCGTGTCGTTGCGATAGAAGAGTTTGAATCCGGTGTACTCGACAGGATAGCTGTACACATAGGCCCGGTATGATTCGCGCTTGAGGTGCGGCGGTCCCCAGCCGTCCATGTCCACCACGATCTGCACACGCGGGTCGAGCTTGATGCGCTTGTAGCCGGTCAACATGTCCCGCGTGAACCGGTGCACGACGAGAATCTTGGGCGGCAGATTGCCGTGTGTGACGAGATCCTGAAGAAACGACGACGCGTAGTTCACGTCCTCGGCGTCGAAGGTGCCGATCCGCGTCCCGGGGACGTGCCCGTGCTTCATCGAGAACTCCGGATCAATCGCCAGATGCACGTCGGGCCGCTGCAGAAACGGCGCGAGGCGCGGCAGCTCCTCCTGCAGCGTTCCCTGACCGACCTGCACGTCCAGAAAAAGGATCGCATTCCGAGACCTGGCCCAGCCGTAGACTTTCTCGATAAGGGCGCTGTCCATGCGTGCGCGGTACTTGCCCGCGGTCCCCGGCGATCCTTGCGCGACGACGGCGATCAGATGAAGCGCCGGTTGAACCGGCGTGTCCGGATCTGCCGCACTCCACGCGGCGACCTCGCGGTCGAGCTTTGCCAGCATCTGGTCCGGCGGAAGCTCGCCAAGGATGCCCATGCGCTTCGAGAGCGGATTGCCGTAAAAGGCGACGATGCGCTTCTCGGGAAGTAGCGAGCCGGGCAGGGGATCCGGCGCGTCGACCGGCCATTTGGGAGGATCCGCCGGCGTCTTCGGCGGCGAGTTCCGCGTCGGGGGACGCGTGCGCTTGGCCGACTTGGCCGACTTGGCCGATTTGGCCGACTTGGCCTTTGGCTTCCCGGCTTGCTGAATCCTTGTGCTGTCCTGCGCCATCACCGGCATGACGTAGCCGGCGAGCCCAAGTAGCGCCATCATCAGGGCGGCTCGATATCGAGCCGAGCGGTTCAATCGGGTCATCATCAGAGGATGTATAGTCGTCTCTCGCCGAGGAGCACAGCGTTCTGCGCGCCGCGATCGCTCGGCTCGGCTTCTTCAGCCTTCCGTCTCGCATGCCTTGGTCGCAGAGCTACGATCCGCTGCACGGGCCGATGTCCACGGTGGCCGCGGCCCTTCCGCTGGTCACTCTTCTAGGACTCCTGGCGCTGCGTCGTGTTCCGGCGTATGTCGCCGCCATCGCCGGGCTCGGCATGGCGCTCGCCGTGGCGATCGGGGTGATCGGTATGCCGGCATGGATGGCAGGACGTGCCGCGCTGCTTGGCGTCGCGTACGGCTTGCTGCCGATTGGCTGGATCGTGCTGAACGTGATCTTCCTGTATCGTATCACCGAGGAGCGCGGCGTGTTCGTCGCGTTGCAGCGGACCATTGGCGGGATCACCAGCGATCGTCGGGTACAACTCCTCCTGATCGCATTTTGCTTCGGGGCGTTCTTCGAGGGGGCGGCGGGTTTCGGAACGCCGGTCGCAGTGACCGGGGCCATGTTGATCGGGCTCGGCTTTCCGCCGCTCGAGGCTTCGGCGCTCTCGCTGATCGCGAACACGGCGCCAGTCGCCTTCGGCGCGCTTGGCACACCGGTGATCGCGCTGCAGGGCGTCTCGGGCCTCGACCTTGGTGCGTTGAGCGCGATGATTGGCCGGCAACTCCCGATTTTTTCGTTGATCGTGCCGTTCTGGCTGATCGCCGCGTACTCCGGGTTTCGCGGCATGCTCGAGATCTGGCCAGCGTTACTCGTCGCCGGCGTCACGTTCGCCGTGCCGCAGTTTCTCGTGTCAAACTTTCACGGCCCGTGGCTGGTGGACATCGTGGCGTCGGCGAGCTCGATGGTTTGTCTCGCGTGGTTCCTTCGGCACTGGAGAGCGAACAAGCCGCTGCGGCCCGAGCACGATGCCAGCGTAAGTGACGCGCCCGGAGCACTTCGGGCCGCGCCGCCGCTCCGCGTGGCGATCCTGCCGTGGGTGATTCTCGTCGTGATCGTCTTCGCCTGGGGTTTACCACAAGTGAAGACGTGGCTCAACCACTTGTCGGCGCCGAACATCCCAGTGCCCGGGCTGGACAAGCTGGTCGCGCGCGTACCGCCGGTGGTAGTGCGCCCGACGACCGAACCGGCGGTGTTCACGCTGAATTGGCTGTCGGCGACCGGCACGGCGATTCTGCTCGCGGCGATCATCTCGGGAATCGCGCTCCGCTATTCCGTGCCGGAGCTGCTGCGACGCTACGTGAAGACGGTCGCGGTGGTGTGGCGCTCCCTCGTCACGATCGCGGCGATGCTCGCCCTCGGTTACACGACACGGTACTCGGGCGAAGACGCGATTCTTGGATTAGCGTTTGCACATACGGGCGCTGCCTACCCGTTCTTCGCGGCGATGCTTGGTTGGCTGGGTGTGGCGCTCACCGGAAGCGACACCTCGTCGAACGTGCTGTTCGGCAGCTTGCAGCGCATCACCGCGTCGAGTCTCGGCCTCAATCCCGTGTTGATGGCCGCGGCGAATAGCTCCGGCGGTGTGATGGGCAAAATGATCGATGCACAGAGCATCTGCGTGGCGAGCACGGCGACGGGATGGGAAGGCCACGAGTGGCGCATTCTCCGGTACGTGTTCTTCCACAGCCTCGCCTTGGCATCGTTAGTCGGCCTGCTCGTCGTGCTGCAGCAGTACGTGTTCACTGGCATGCTGGTGCGCTGAGTGGCCAGTTCGAGCGTCCGATCCCGACGTCCCTGTCCCACAACCGGACACTCGAACAGCGCCGACAAAAAGCAGACAAGCCGGTAAGTAACTTCTCGCCATGAAGTTCCGTAGTGACCGGCAAGGGCACGCTCCTTCCTTGAGGAAACCTTCCGCGCGGAGCGAGTGTCTCAAGCGGTAAATGCCCATCTACGTCTGGCACTACGGTTTCAGTCATGAGTACTCTGTCGTTCGTCGTCGATCGTTACGCTGATACACTCGAGCTGCCTACAGCCGACCTGTGGGCGCCGGTGTCCGCGGAGTGGGAGCGGGAGCAGGTCGTCGAACATCTTGGTGCACAGTTTCAGATCGTACGCGAGTTGGGACGCGGCGGCATGGGCGTCGTCTTCCTTGCCCGCGACATCGCTCTGCATCGGCTCGTCGCGATCAAAGTCCTCCGTCACGAATTCACGGGATCCGAAGAGCACCGCGAGCGCTTCCGACGCGAAGCGCGGATGACGGCGCGCCTCAGCCATCCGAACATCGTGCCGGTCCACAGCTTCGGCGAAGTGGCCGACCTCGTGTACATCGTCATGAAGTACGTGCACGGAGAATCGCTGGCTGAACGAATGCGTCGCGGGGGCAGCGTTCCCGCGGCCGAGGCGCAGCGCATCCTGCGCGATCTCGCGCTCGCGCTCGACTCGGCGCACCGCGACGGGGTCGTCCACCGGGACCTCAAGGCCGAGAACATTCTCATCGAACGCGGCAGCGGGCGCGCGATGCTGACCGATTTCGGCGTCGCGCTGCTTCGATCGCTCGATCCGGTGCGCGCCGATTCGGCGCGAGTGTTTGGCACGCCGCACTACATGTCGCCCGAACAGGCGGCGGGCGAGCTCGACATCGACGGCAGGAGCGACCTCTATTCAGTCGGCGTGCTTGGCTACTACATGTTGTCGGGAGCATTGCCGTTCGACGCGCCGACGTTCGAGTCGCTCGCGGCCCGGCACATTGCCGAACAGCACCGTTCGCTGGCGGAGGTCGCGCCGCATGCGCCCGCGCTGCTGTGCAGTGTCATCGAGCACGCGCTGCGAAAGAATCGCGACGATCGGTGGCGAACCGGACGCGAACTGGCGGCGGCCCTGGGAGCAGCGCCGGCCAAGCCGCGCTGGTACAGTTCGGCGGCGCGCCGGGCGGCCCTGCTGTTCCGGACTCGAGTCGCCGCCGAGCTCGCGCTCGTAGCCGGCGCAATGCGGGCGCTCGGTCGCTGGACGATGCTGTAAGACCGAAACCCGTCAGTTCGCATGAGGCCCGGCATTGCCGGGCCTTTTTTTGTCCCTTTGCCAATAGGGGGAGGGGGTATATAGCTTTCGATCATGAGCCACGATACGTCGATCACGATTCCGGTGTCGGGGATGACATGCGCCGCGTGCCAGGCCCGGGTGCAACGCGTCCTGGAGCGTGCGGAGGGCGTCGAGACCGCTTCGGTCAACCTGATGACGAATGCCGCACAGGTCACGTTCGACGAGAGCGTGACGTCCGCGGAAGCGCTGGTCGAAACGATCCGCGCGACGGGCTACGGGGCCGAGCTGCCATCGCCGGCGCGGACCGCGTTCGACGAGCAGGAAGCGCAGGACGCGGCACGGACTAACGAGTTTCTGGAACTGCGAAACAAGGCCGCGGTGACCTTCGCGATCGGCCTCGTCGTGATGCTTGCACCGATGGTCGCGCCGATTCCGATGTCGGCTCCCGGAGCGTCCGCCCCTGCCGCATGGTGGGTGATGCTGGTCGTCACCGCCGGCGTGATGCTGTGGGCGGGCCGTGACTTCTACGTCCGGGCCTGGAAGGCGATCCGGCATGGCTCGGCGGACATGAACACGCTGATCAGCGTCGGCACCGGGGCGGCGTTCCTCTTTTCCGCGTTCGCCACTGTGAGCCCAGGAACGTTCTCGCGCAACGGCGTGGCGCCTCAGGTCTACTACGAAGCGGTCATTCTGATCATCGCCTTCATCCTGGCCGGCCGGGCCCTCGAGGCGCGCGCCAAGCGTCAGACGACGCTGGCATTGCGGCGGCTCGTCGATTTGCAGCCGTCGCGGGCGCGGGTGGTGCGCGATGGATCGGAGCAGGAGCTGCCGATCGAGTCCGTGCGGCGCGGCGATGTCGTCGTCGTGCGTCCGGGCGAGCGCGTTCCCGTGGACGGTCAGGTCGTGGAGGGCACGAGCGCCGTCGACGAGTCGATGCTGACCGGCGAGTCGATGCCGGTCACCAAAGGGGCGGGCGATCGCGTCTTTGGGGGCACGGTCAACCGGACCGGCGCATTCCACGCGACGGCGACGACCTTGGGCGAGGACAGCGCGCTTGCGCGCATCGTCAAACTCATGCGTGAGGCGCAAGGGACCCGCGCTCCCATCCAACATCTGGCCGATAGAGTCAGCGCCGTCTTCGTCCCGGTCGTGATCGGCATCGCGCTGATGACGGCCGTGGTCTGGCTCACCGTCGGCGGCACCTCGCACGTAGTCCAGGCAATCTCGGCGAGCGTCGCCGTCCTCATCATCGCATGTCCGTGCGCCATGGGACTTGCCGTGCCGACGGCCGTCATGGTGGCCACGGGCAAAGGCGCGGAGCTGGGTCTCCTGATCAAAGGCGGCGAGGCGCTGGAGCGCGCGGGCAAGGTCGATACGGTGGTGCTCGACAAGACGGGCACTGTGACGTCGGGGAGCCCAGTGGTCGTCGACGTCACGCCGACAGATGGCTTCACCCAAGACGACGTGCTCGCATCGGCGGCGAGTGCGGAACGCCTCTCGGAGCACCCGATCGGGAAGGCGATCGTCGAGCGTGCGGCGAAGCAATTGGCGGGCGTCTCGGCGTCGCGCGAATTCTTGTCGGAAACGGGACGAGGTGTCCGTGCTCGAGTGGATGGTAGGCTGACGCTGGTCGGTGGCGCTTCGCTGCTCGAGCGCGAAGGAATTCCGGTTGCACCGCTCGCGACAGCCGCCGCGCAGATGGCCAGCGAGGGCAAGAGTCCGGTGTACGTCGCGTCGAATGGACGCCTGCTCGGCGTGATCGGCGTCGCCGATCAAATTCGCGAGACGTCGGCATCAGCGATCGAGCGAATGCGGCACGCTGGCCTGCGCGTTGTGATGCTGACGGGAGACGACGCGCGGACTGCCGGGTCGATCGCGCGGCAGGCCGGGATCCCGGAGTTTACGGCCGGGCTGCTGCCCGAGGGCAAAACGCAGGAGATCGTGCGTCGCCAGCAGGCCGGTCACGTCGTGGCGATGGTGGGTGACGGCATCAACGACGCGCCGGCACTCGCTCAGGCGGACATCGGGATCGCGGTGGGAAGTGGAACGGACATCGCGATCGAAGCGAGCGACGTGACGTTGATGCGGCCGGATCTGCGCGGCGTCGCCGATGCGATCGCGCTCTCGCGCCGCACGATGCGGACGATGCGTGAGAATCTCTTCTGGGCGTTCGTCTACAACGTGATCGGAATCCCGATCGCGGCCGGTGTGCTGTATCCCCGGTTCGGTCTCCTGCTCAATCCGATCGTTGCCAGCGCCGCAATGGCGCTGAGCTCCGTGAGCGTGGTGAGCAACAGCCTTCGGCTTCGACGGTGGGTACCATGAAGCGAGCGGACGCACTTGCGGACTGCGCCTGCGAGCTCGGCGCCGATTCGGGCAGGAAGGCCGTTGCCGTCGACCCCGCGATCAAGTCGCGGAATCTCAAGCGGCTCCGCCGGATCGAAGGGCAAGTACGCGGGCTGCACAAGATGGTCGAGGCGGATCGCTACTGCGCGGACGTGATGACGCAGATCGCATCCGTGCACGAAGCGCTGCGCAGCGTAGGCCGTGAATTGATGCGAAATCATCTTCGACACTGCGCCGCGACGGCGATCCGCGCCGGCGACGAGCAAGCCGAAACGATGTACGACGAGCTGATCGAGATGATGTACCGGAACGCGCGCTGATGCCGATGCGCGGTGGGCGCCGGTGATCAGGTGGTCGCCGGCTGCGCGCCCTGCATGCGGATTGCGAGCTCCACGCGGCTCGAGACGCCCAGCTTCTTGTACACGTTGTACAGGTGAAGCTTGGCCGTACCCTCGGAGATGCCGAGGCGCATGGCGATCTCGCGGTTCCGCAATCCACTCGCGACGAGCGTCGCGAGCTCGCGTTCGCGCGGCGTGAGCTCAGTGTTGTCGTGGTGCTGCTGCGCCGGCTTTTTCGGAGCAGGGTTGGCGCGGCCGAGGAACTCGATCCATTCGGTGCCCGCATGAACGCTGCGGATGCAGTCCAGCACGTGCTGCGGTGAGAGCTCCTTGAGCACGACGCCACGCGCGCCAGCCAGGCGCGCCGCCCCGACCGCCGCGGAATCGAGCTCCGCGGTCAGCACGATCGTCCGGACGTCGGCGCGCTCGTTCGCCAACGTACGCAACACACCGAAGCCATCCAGCTTCGGCATGTTGATGTCGAGCAACAGCACGTCGGGCCGACGGGCACGAACGGCCTGCAAGGCTTCCGTGCCATTCACGCAGGTCGCGACGACCTGCATGCCGGCCTGGCCTCTGATGAGCTGACCGAGGCCGGCGAGCACGATCGGATGGTCGTCGGCGATGACGATGTTGATCATCCGGCCAGCCGTCCGGCGCGGCGAGGGATACGAATCTCGAGGCCAACGCCGGTGCGCGCGGAGCGAATGTCCATGGTGCCGTGCAGGCGCTGCACGCGATCCTTGAGCAGCACGGGTCCGAGGCGCTGCTCGAGCAGCGTCTGAAAGTCGAACGTTCCGATGAACGGAAAGCCGCGGCCATTGTCCTGAACGACGACGTGCAGCGTCTGCCCCACGTCCGTGACCGAAACGCGAGCAAGCGTCGACCGTCCATGGCGAGCGGAGTTGCTGAGGGCTTCCTGGACCATACGCGCGATCTGAAGGGCGAACACCGGCCCGACGCGGATCCGGGAGTCGATCTCGAGCTCGACGCGCATGTCCCACACCTGGTCGAAGCGCTCGGCGAGTTGTGCGAGCAATGTTGGGAGATCTTCCGGCGGATGCACCGACGCCGCGACGGCCTTTTGCTCGAGGATCGAGAGTCTCAGATCCCGTTGCTCGTCATGGACCAGCGCGGCTGCCTCGCCAAGGACGTGGTGCACTTCGGACGGATCGTCATCGACGAGGGCGTCGGCGCGCGCGAGCGTGAGCGCGAGCCCGGTGAGCGACTGCAGCACCCCGTCGTGCAGATCCCGCCAGACGCGTGCGCGCTCTTCGCGCACGGCGTCGGCGCGAATTCGCTGGGAGAGGAACCACAGGTCGAGGGATACGGCCACCTGGCGCGCCACGATCTCCGTCCGGAGCACGACGTCGGGCGATGCAGCCGACGGATCGATGACGAGCAGCGAGCCGTTGAAGAGGTGGGCGTGCGCGGGCACGGCAATCAGCCGCTGGGGAGCGCGGCCAATGCCGGCGATCAGCTCTGGCGACACGAAAGACTCACGCGCATCGGCTTGATCGGTGGATCCAACGGCGGACACGCGCCACTGGCCGGCGCACCACTCGACAGCGAACGAACCACCATCGACGGGCCCGACGATGTGATCGTGCTCGCCGGGCGCCAACTGTGACACCGTCAGTTCGTCGTCGAGGACCGCCACGTGAGTCCACGGCTCGTCCGAATCGGGCCAGACCAGCGCGATGCGGCGCGCGGGGAGCAAATCGGCGGCGGCGCACAGCAGGTCGAACAGCGCGTCATCCAGCTCGTTCCATTCTCCGACCGGCCAATCGGCGATTCCGGCAAGGCTGGCGAGAAGGCGGTCGCGCTCGACCGCCAGTACGGCCACGGCGACGGTGCTGAGGGCGAGGACCAGAGCCGAGACCACGACGCGATTGATGGCGAGGCCCCCAACATCGTCGGCCACAATCGCCGCCAGCGCGACGAGGCACCAGGCGACGAAGACCGCGGAACCGGTGAGGAGCGCGGTCCGCGCCGAACGTCGCAAGCCGGCGTTGACGATCAGGAATACGAGAATGCTCAACGCCGCGGCCGATGGGCCGCGCGTGGCGACCAGCAGGATTCCGGCGAGCAACGCATCGGCGGCCGACTCGCCGCGCGCGAGCGCCGGACCAATCCGAACCGACCTCGTTGCGCGCGCCAGCAGCGCTATGGCGAAGGCCAGGTGCGCCGCAAGGGCCGCCCAGACGAGCAACGCCGCGCCGGGGCGCGCCGGCGAATCGATGGCAACGGCTGCGAGGACGATCCCCACCAACACGACCCGCGTGCCGAGCACGAGGCGGTCGACGTTGGCCCGCAGGGCGGAATGCGTGGGACTCAAACAAAGCCCCTATAACGAAAGTTAGATGGTTGGGGCCGACACTCGGACGAACATTGCTCAGCGTCGAGGCGGCGCAACAGCAGATCGGCCTCGCCATGCCACACGACGCAACAGGAGTACTGGTCACGGATCTACGGCCGCGAATGACACACCTCGCGACAATGGCACCCCGGCCGCGAGGCCGGTCCGCAAAGCCACGGGTCTCTCCGAGACGGCCGGGCTACCGAAGGAGGGGTTACGGTCGGCGGCACTGTCGACAACCCCAGCATGGAGCAGGAAATGTTCAAGCGTTTGGCGGGACTGGCAGGAGCCGCCGCAGCACTGGCGGCGTGTAGCAACGAGGCGACGGCGCCTCGGATGGTTGGTCCGGAAAACGACGCGGCCTTCTCGAGTGGGGTATCGAGCCCGAACACGCCCGTCGGTTCTCAATTCGTGGTCTACGTTGGAGGCACGACGTACTACGCGGGCTCGGGGCCGTCGCGGAATGGCAAAGGCGAATGCCGCACGCATTCCGACGGCACGGTTGGCTGGTATTGGGTTCCCGGCAACTCGCACACTCCAGGGGACGGCAAGAACGGTGCGGCGAGCGGCGATCAGGAAAATGGTCCGAATCACGCGCAGTGTTTGTTCGTCGGGGGCGGCTACTCGATCACGGTCACCTTCTCCGACATCGCGACGTACGTGAAGTCTCCGAGCGGCAATTTCGCGCTCAACTTCGCAGACTACTGCGTCCCGAACGCCGACCCGTCGTTGCCGCCGGTGTGCGCTCCGCGGGACGTGCACTACAACAAGAGCAACGACTTCACACGGGGCGAGGGCGTCTTGCACGGAACGGGCGTGCGCAGCGACGACAACAGCATCTCGCACTGGTCGATCGATCTCTCCCAGATCGCGTCATCCACGAACTTGATCGACGATCCACCGCGGCAATTGCTCGTCACGGCGCACAACGACGAGGGCCTGTACCCGAACAGCCCCGCGACCATATCGTGGTGATCGGAAGCAGCTTCCAGTCGAAAGGGGGAAACGTGAGCGGCGCCGGACGATTCCGGCGCCGCTTTTTTTTCGCGGAATTCATTCGGCGCCAGCGCGGCATGAGCGCGTCATCGGCGCGGCCGCCGCGCGCGGCTCACGAATCGTCCAACTCCGCGAGATCCGAAACCGCCGGCCCATTCACGACACTACCGTAGGGATCGAATCGCGATCCATGGCACGGGCAATCCCAGGTCTTTTCCGCGGAATTCCACTGCACGATGCATTTCAGGTGCGTGCACGCCGCCGATCGCATGTGCACCTGGCCCTCCGCGTCGCGGTATGCAGCCACCTTCTTGAGGCCGAGTCGCATGATGCGCCCCTCTCCTCGCGGAATGTCGGCCTCCGAGCGCACATCGCCCAGCGTGATGTAGTCCCTGGCGTAGCGCAGCGCGACGTCGGCGTTCTCCTTGGCGAACTCCTCGATGGGCCGTGCGCGGAGAGAAACGCGGTTCGGATCGTACAGGGACTCCCAGGGATTCGTCTCTCCTCGGGCGAGATCGGATAGAATCATGCCGGCGAGCGTGCCGTGCGTAATGCCTTGGCCCGAGTCGCCCGACGCCATGAAGACGTTTTCGGCGCCGTCGGGATTTCGCCCGATGAACGCGATGTAGTCGTTGGGCTCGAGGACCTGCCCCGACCATCGATACACGACCTCGCGCGCCTGCGGGAAGCGCTCGCGCATCCACTCCTCGAGGCATCGCCAGCGTTCGTCGGCATCATCACTATGCCCAGTCTTGCGATCCTCGCCGCCAACGATCAATGCGTCGTACTCCCCCGTGTCCGATGAGGCCTCCGCCGGCAACTCGAGGCGCTGCAGTCGGACGTAATGATAGGGATCGGGCGTATCCCAGTAGAGCGCGGCCGGAATAGAGCCGCGCGGGACGACGGCGGCGATCGCGAAAGTGCGATACGGCGCTTGCTTGACGTGCGTTCTGAACATGTCGGTGATGGAGGCGTTGGTGCAGACGCACACCGCCCCGGCGGTGACGCTCCGTTTGCGGTCGGTCTGGACCGTGCACGGTGAGCCGCCTTCGACACTCGTGACGTGCGTATCGCAATGAATCCGTCCGCCGGCGCCGACGAACGCCTGGGCCAATCCCGCCAGATACTTCAGCGCGTGGAACTGCGCCTGATCGGGAAATCGCAAGCACGGCCCCGACTCGAACGACACGCCGGGAATGCGCGGAAGCTTCGTCACATGAGCCATACCGGCGCGATGGGCGGCGGCGAGCTCTTCGTCCAATACGCGCTCGGAGTCGCCACCGCCGAGAAACAGGTAGCCGTCGACGCGCGCGAAATCGCAATCGATTCCTTCGCGCGCCACGATCTGCTCGACGCAATCGATCGCCGCGCCATGACTCTCGACGATCTGGCGCGCTCCGCCCTCACCATGGACGTGCTCGAGGACGTAGATGCGGTCATCCATCGCGTTGGTGAGATGCGCCGTCGTTCGTCCGGACTCGCCGCCGCCCACTGGGCCGTCATCCAGCAGGATCACGCGCTGTCCCGACTTTGCGAGCAGATAGGCCGTCGACAGGCCGGCAATCCCCGCCCCGACGACGCACATATCGGCCCGCGAGTCGCGGTCGAGCGCCGGGTAGCTCGGCACCTCGAAGGTGCCCTGCCACAGCGAAGTCGTGTCCCCACCTGGGTTGATGTTGTGCTCTTTCATCTGCTCATGCGTTCATGGTTGATCCCCCGGGTCAAGACGGGATCTGCAGGGCCTGCACCACGAGCCTGCGAACGGTTCGCCCGCCGCGCGTTTGCGTATCGGTACGCCCGGGCCCGGCACTTCCGTCGCGCCGCGCGCCGGGCGAACCTTCCGACATGATCGCGGCCATCACCGGATCGAACGGCTTCATCGGACGGCACGTCTGCGAGCGATTCGCGGCCGATGGCTGGGCTGTTCGGCCGATCGTGCGCCGCGACATCGAACAGGGCCGTCTCGGCGAGCTCATCGCGGGGGCCGATGTGGTGATTCACGTGGCGGGAGCGACGCGTGCGCCGAACGCGGCGATGCTTCGCGCGTCCAACGTCGACGTCACGCACCGCGTCGTCGATCTGGCGCGCCGTTCCCGGGTGCGACGGATCGTGTTCATCTCGTCGCAGGCTGCGGCCGGGCCCGCCCCTTCGCGCGATGACGCGGTGACCGAGCGCTCCGTGCCGTCGCCGATCGAGGCGTACGGACGAAGCAAGCTGGACGCCGAGGCGGTGGTGCAGGACGCGTCCGACGTACTCGAGCACGTCATTCTCAGGCCGGCAACCGTCTACGGGCCCGGCGATCGTGATTTTCTGGCGATGTTTCGACTGGCCCGCCTCGGTATTGCGATCCACGCCGGGAATCGGCAGCAGCTGATCTCAATCGTGCACGTCCACGATCTGGTCGATGCAATCGCGCGCGCCGCGACGTCGGCGGCCGTGAACCGGACATTCTTCGTGGCCAACGACGAGCCGGTGCAATGGCGCGAGTTGTTTCGAATGGCGGCCGAGTGCGCTGGCCGCACGATTGTTGCCGACGTCAATCTGCCACGGCCATTCGTCGCTGCGGGTGCAAAGGTTGGCGATTTCGTTGCCGGGCTGCGAGGCCGTGCCGGGCTGCTCACGAGCGAAAAGGCGGCGCTGGCACAACCTCCGTACTGGATCTGCTCGAATGCACGAGCCAAACGCGAGCTTGGCTTCACCGCACGGATCGACCTCGAAGCCGGGCTCCGCGAGACCTACCGTTGGTACGTCTCGACGGGCTGGGTGTAGGACGCGGTCATTCCGCAGATTCTTGATCTGCGCATGCATTCTGGCATTCGCGAGCTCGGGTGTGGCGGAGCCGCAGGCGAGTCCGTTCGTCCCGGCAGGGGCGGCGGTCTACGCGGACATCGATCTGTTGACGAGCGCGGGCCTCATCGACACCGTCGCTGCCGCCGCGCGTCCGTACACAATACGGGAGGTGCAGCGCCTGCTCGCCGAGGCACGCCGCAATGCTGCAGGCCGTAGCGGGAACGCCGAATGGGCGCGGCAACTGATCGATCGGAATGTCGCGCGCTACGATGGCCCGGCGAGACCAATCGATTTCGCGGCACTCTGGGTTGCGGCGATGGACAGCCCGTACCGGGCGATACCGGCCGACTTGAACGGCAGCATCGATGCTTCGGTCAATCCATTGGCCGCATGGCGGGGCGGCCGGCCTATCGCGGACGGCGCGACGACATCCATCGAGACGATGCACAGCTTGTCTGCGGGTCGCCACATGGCGCTGGCGCTGAGCCCTCGCGTCACCGTGGAACGTTGGCGCCAGGGCACCACGCCGAGCGCCGCGGACGCCACTGTTCAGACCGGCAACGCAACGTTTCTGTTCGGCAATCTCGTGCTGGAGGCGGGACGGGATTACGTCGTGTTCGGGCCGTCGCCCGTAGCCGGGTTACTCTTGTCCGGCAACGCCCCTCCGCTCGACATGATTCGCGTCTCAACTCAGCGTCCGGCGACGCTGCCGTGGATGCTCCGGCACCTGGGTCCGGCAAGCGGGATGCTGTTCGTGGCCGATCTTGGAGCCACTCACCAGACCCATCCACACGCAAAGCTCGTCGGCTATCACGTGGGAATCGCGCCCGTAGCAAACGTCGAACTTGGCCTGGAGGTGCTCGACGAGACTGGCGGGCGGGGCGCGCCTCCAGCCAGCTTTGCCGACCGCGCACTCGACGCGATTCCCGTGATCGACGCCTTCCGGACCGGGAGCGACTTTCAATTCTCCAACAAGCTGGCCGGCCTGGACGCGAGGTGGCGAATACCGGACTGGGCGGGTCTGGAACTGTATGCCGAAGGCGCGGTGGACGATCTGGACATTCGACGGCTTCGAAGCAGCCTGCTCGAGGATGGCGGCGTGATCGGAGGCGCGTCGATCGCCTGTATCGCGAAATGCGGTTGGCTCGCCGGCCGGCTGGAGTACCGTCAGACAGGCATCCGGTACTACACGCACACGGATTTCGCGAGCGGAATCCAGGCGCGCGGCATCATGCTCGGCGACCCTCTGGGCCCGCGCGGCATCGGTGCGTATGGTACTGTGCAAAGTGATGCCGTCGCCGCTGGCCGGCTCGCGCTTTCCGGGGCTTATGAAGTTCGGAGCGGAAACCTGTATCGTTCAGCTGGGAGTGGGTCGCGCAGCGCCGACTTTCATTTCGTTCAGATCGAGCATCGCCCGGCGGAGCGTCGCATGCGGTTGCTGACAGCCTGGACCTCGAGAATGCAGAACGATCACGCCGATCTCGTCATCTCCGGCGGCGTCGAGCGCGCAACGAATTTCAATTTCAGCGGCAACTCGCGCATTAGTGGAATCGCGCAAGTCACTTATCAGGTGTGGCCATGAGCCGTGGCCGGCCAGTCGTCGCGTTCACCGTCGACGTGGAGCCGGACTGTCCGCCGTATCTCACGGGTTTTCGCGGCATCGAGCACGGCATGCCCCGGCTGCTCGACATGCTGGCTGACGAAGGCATTTCGGCGACGTTCTTCACCACGGGCGAGGTAGCGGCCCGGTACGCCACGGTCGTCGAACGGATCGTTGGCGACGGCCACGAACTGGCGAGTCACGGGATGACGCACCGCGCGT
Source organism: Gemmatimonadaceae bacterium (assembly GCA_035492735.1). Classification (GTDB taxonomy): domain Bacteria; phylum Gemmatimonadota; class Gemmatimonadetes; order Gemmatimonadales; family Gemmatimonadaceae; genus JAQBQB01. Next base: position 43,374 of record DATJIZ010000041.1, read on the forward strand.
TCACCTCGCTCGACGCGCGCGAAGCCCGACGGGAGATCGACCAGGCGGCTGCAATCCTGCGTCGGTCCGCGCCGGTCACGTCGTTTCGAGCACCGTACCTACGGTTCCCGTCGCCATATCTGCAGATGCTCGCCGATGCCGGGTTCAAGCTGGACTCGTCGCAGGCCAAGTACAAAGCCGCGTACTATCGTGATCGGCCGACGACCACGCTGTCGCGTGTTCCGGCGTCGGTCACGTCATCCGTGCTCCGGCTGCCGCGCGCGGTTCGCTCGCCGTACCTCGCAGCTTTGACGAGCCCGATCGTGCTGTTCGTGCACCCGTGGGAGTTCGTCGACCTTCGGCACGAGCGGTTGCGGATCGACTGCCGGTTCCGTACGGGTGACGTCGCGCTCGAGTGTGTCCGGACGGTGCTTCGGGACTATCGGGCACGGGGCGCACGGTTCGCACGCATGGCCGAGCTCGCGGCGTGACGCCACGACATCGTGCCGCGCTCGTGCTCGCGTGGCTCGTCGCCACGTTTCTCCTGGTCGTCTGCGCACGGTCGATCGAGTGGACGCGCGCGATCGAGCTGGCGGCAACCGCACGGCCCGGCTGGTTGGCGGTGAGCGTCGTCGCCAACGCGGCGATCCTCACGGCGTGGGCGGCGTTCTGGCGCACGCTCGTCCCGCGCGGCGATGGAAAGGCGAGCTACGCTCGAATGTTCGAGGTCGTTTCGGTCGCTTCGGCGCTCATGAACACCGTCCCGTTCGGCGGTGGTCATGCGTCGAGTGTCGTGCTCCTTGCCCGCCGCGCAGGCACCACGCACAAGAGCGCGCTGTCGGTGATGGCGCTCGATCAGCTCGGCGAGGGCATCGCCAAGGTGCTGGCATTTCTCCTCGTTGCGCTGATCGTGCCACTGCCCGCATGGATGCGCGCGAGCATCACCACGGTCTCGCTGGCGGTTGGCGCATGGTTCGTCGCGCTGATGATCGCGTCACGTTGGGCAGCCGGGCTCGAGGTGCTCAAGGATGCGCGCCGCTCGGCGCTCGCGATGTGCTGCGTGCTCGCCATGAAGGCCGCCGAGGTCGTGGGAATCGTCGCGGTACAGCACGCATTCGGCATCGCCGTGCCGTTCGGCGGAACGCTGCTGGTTTTCGCGGCGCTCGTGCTCGCGACCATGCTGCCGGTCGCCCCGGCGAATCTCGGCACCTATGAGGCCGCGGCGTTCGTCGCGTATCGCTACCTGGGACTCGCCCCGGAGCAGGCGCTCGGGCTGGCCGTGGTGCAGCACGTGTGCTTCCTGATTCCCACCGCGGGACTTGGCTACGCGTTCATGTCGGCGCGGACCTTCTCGCGAAGCGCCATGGCTTCGCAGTAGATCGCGAGGTGTGCATCGACCACCGTCTGCCAGTCGAAAGGCGGTGGCGTTCGCTGATTGTACGCCGCCATCCGCTCGAGCAACTGCCGGTCGCGCGCGAGCGAAGCGACATGCGCGACGAATTCGGCGTCGCTCCGTGCCAGCAGACCGCCGCGGCCATGCTCGACGAATTCCGCGACGCCCGAGTGCTGCATGGCGACGATCGGGAGCCCCGCCGAGCGTGCTTCCAGCGCGGCGATCCCGAACGATTCCCGGATGGCAGGCAGCACGAACACGTCGCTCTGCTTGAACACGTCGCGGATCCGCTCGCGCGAGCAATATCCCAGCAGCTCGACGCGCTCTCCGAGTCCGGCGCGAGCGATTGCGCGTTCGAGCCGCGCGCGTTGCGGCCCGTCTCCCACGATGCGGAGCCGAACGGATAGTCTTGGCGAATCCATGTGCGTGAGACGCCGCATCATGGCCAGGAGGGCGAGCGGCCGCTTCTTGGCGTTGAGTCTCATCACGCTCACGAGACGCAGCTCACTCGACGGCTCGCGCGGCACCTCCGAGCGCCAGGCGCCGACGTCGATCGCGTTCGGCAGCACGGCGAAGGTATGGGCCGGCGCGAACGGCTGCACGGCGCCGGCGACAAACCGGCTTACGGCCGTGTATCGCGCGCGCCAACGACTGGCGCCGAGCAGTGCTCCGACGCCCCAGGCGAGTGTCCCGGTGCGGGGGACGATCGAATGGAACGTGACGACGCTCGGTAAACCTTGGCGCTGGGCGGCGATGGCGCCGGCAAACGCCACTGGCGACACGATGCTGACGTGAGTGTGGACCACGTCCGGCTGCTCCGCGGCGATTGCGTGCGCAACCCGCCGCACGCCCTCAGCCGTGTACAGGAGATCGAGCCCGGGGAGGCGCGGTGCGTCGATTCGCCGGACGGGCAGACCATCAACCTGATCTGCCCCCGGCGTCGACGTAATCACGACGACATCGTGTCCTCGCTTGTTCAGCTCTCGAGCCAGATCCTGCAGGTGAAGCTCGAGGCCGCCGATCCGCGGCCGATACCAGTCGCAGACCAGCGCGACTTTCACACCTCAGACTGTAACCATCGTTCGCGCCACCCGAGCGAACGCGGCGAGCACGCGCTCGACCTGCTCGTCGCTATGCTCGGCCGACATCGATACGCGGATCCGGCAGGCATTCTGCGGCACGGCCGGTGGCACGATCGGGTGGCTGAACACGCCTTCGTCGAATAGGACGCGCCAGACGTGCAGCGTTCTTTCGATGTCGCCAATCAGCACTGGGATCACCGGTGTCGCGGACGCCCCAGTGTCGAAGCCCATGCCGCGTAGGCATTCGGCGACCTTGTTCGTGTTCGCCCAGAGCCGCTCCCGGCGCTCCGGCTCGTCCTGCATGACTTGGAGAGCGGCGAGCACGCCTGCTACCGACGAGGGCGGCATTGCCGCGGTGAAGATGAGCGCGCGACTGTGGTGCCTGAGCCAATGGATCACCGATTCCGAGCCGGCGAGCACCCCGCCCACCGAGGCGAGTGACTTGGAGAACGTGGCAAGGACCAGGTCGACCTGATCCTGGAGCCCGAAATGACTCACCGTACCCGCGCCGTCGGGACCAAGCACGCCAACGGCGTGTGCTTCGTCGATCAACACCTGGGCGCCGTGCTGCTTGGAGACGCGCACCAAGCGTGGAAGGTCGACGATGCTGCCTTCCATCGAAAAGACGCCGTCGCTCACGACCAGCTTGTTCGCATTGGCCGGGATGTGACCCAGCTGTTTTCGGAGCGCCTCGAAGTCGCCGTGGGGATAGCGGTGCAACTCTCCGTGCCCCAGGCGGGCACCGTCGACGAGCGAAGCGTGGTCCAGACGGTCGAGGAAGAGATGGTCGTCGCGCTCGATCAACGTTGCCAGCGCGCCAAGGCTCGCCTGGTAACCGGTGGTAAAGACCAGTGCCGCTTCCTTCTTGAAGAACCGTGCGAGCTTCTCCTCGAGCTCGTAGTGCAGGTCGAGCGTGCCGTTGAGAAACCGGCTTCCCGTCGACCCGCTGCCGTATTTGCCGAGCGCTCGGCTTGCCGCCTCGAGGACCTTGGGGTGGTGGGTGAGTCCCAGATAGTTGTTCGAGCCGACCATCACCTTCCACTCGCCTCGAATGCGCGCTTCGGTCGCCGTCGCCTCTTCGATCGGGTGAAAATAGGGGTACAGGCCCAGGGCCTCGTACATGTGTGCCGCCTCGAAACCCTCGCACTTTTGGAAGATGCTCATGACGCCTCGGGTGCTAGGAGGGGGATCTGACGATCGTAAATCCGCCACCGGCGGTACTCCCTCGCGTTCTCGATGTCGCGAAGCGGCCGGTTGAGCTTGTCGTTGTCCTCGAGAATCCAGGACGCCTCCAGGGTCGACCAGCCGTACGCGTGGTAACGGCGCTCCAACTCGAACGCGAACAGCGCGAATATGCCGTGTCGGCGGTACTCCTCCTTTGCGCCAAGGATCATCAGCCGCCCGGAGTTGATCCGTCGTTTTGCCGTGAGGAGCTTGAAGAGCCCCGTCGGGAACAGTCTGCCGTTGCCGATTGCCTTGAACGCATGGTGAAAATCCGGCACGATGATCATGCAACCCGCCGGCTGGCCGTCGACTTCGGCAATGAACGCCAACCGCGGGTTGACGATGTACTTCAGCACCTGGGCCTCGTGCAAGAAGCTCTCGCGCGACATTGGGAAAAACCCCCAGTTGCTTTCCCACGCCGCGTTGTAGATCTCCCAGCAGCGGTCGACCTCATTGGCGAAGTCCTGGAGGTTCAGGTCCCGGAATCGGAGCGTCCTGCCACGCAGTGCCCGTTGCGCGAGCGCAGTGTAGCGCTCCGGGAGCCTGGCCGGCGGGGCCGCCGTGATGTCGAAATGGTAGGCGAGGAGATCCTTCGCTTTGGCGAAGCCGGCTCCCTCGACGAGTTGCGGATAGTACGGCGGGTTCCAGGTGGTCATGATCATCGGGTGCTCTTCGAAGCCACCGATCAACAGACCACACTCGTGGTTCGTGGACGGATTCATTGGGCCGCGCATGGTGTTGCGGCTACGACCTCGGAGCCATGTTTCGGCTGCGGTAAACAGTCCATTCGCGGTGGATTGCTCGCTCTCACACTCGAAAAACCCGAAGAAACCGACCCGATCGCGGTGAAACTCGTTGTGCGCGCGATTCTCGATGGCGGCGATACGCCCTACGGGTTTGCCGTTCCGGAGTGCCAGGAAGAGCTGGCGGTCGGCCGTGCGATAGAATGGATTCGACTTCGTGTTGAGGGCGTCGCGCACGGCGATCCGCAGCGGCGGCACCCACTGCGGGTACTTCGCCCGGTCATACAGCTGCCAGGGCAGGTCGATGAAACGCCGCAGGTCGCGGGACGTCTCGACGGGGATGATGTCGACTGACACGATGAGCGCGCTAAGATCTCGAAACGCAGGACACAGAAGTGTCGCACTTTGGGTCGTCCTCGGCTACCTCCTGGCGACCCTGATTCCGGCATGGAACGCCATGGGGTCCGGGCGGGGCCAGGGAGCCGCTATCCTGGCGATGCACCTGGCGGGCACCGTGGTGGTCGCCCTCCTGGTGGCTTCCGACACATCGAGGCTGGACCGGCCACCGGTTCTGCGAGCGGTCCGCGACTGGACGCCACTGCTTGCGGTTCCGGTGCTCTACGCCGAACTGCCCGATCTGATGCTCGGTGCCGGTTCGAGACTCCACGATCAGCTGATTCAGACGTGGGAAGCGACGCTGTTTGGGGCGTCGCCGGCACACGTTGCGGCGAGTCGCTGGCCGTGGCCGGGGCTGAGCGAGTTGCTCCACCTCGGGTACTTGTCCTACTACGGAATCATTTACGCCCCACCGCTCTGGTTGTACCTCCGGAACGAGCGACGGCAGTTCGAGGTCACGGTCACGGCGCTGACGATCACTTTCGCGATCTGCTTTGCGATTTTCGTGTTCTTCCCGGTCGCCGGGCCGCGATATCTCTGGACCGCTCCGCCCGGAATCCCCGACGGCCCGATCCGGCGGCTGGCGCTCACCTTGCTGGCGTCCGGGTCGTCGAAGGGCGCGGCTTTTCCGTCCTCGCACGTTGCCGTGGCGGTCGTTCAGAGCTTGATGATGCTTCGATACCGGCGCTCGACCGGGCTGCTGATCTCGAGCGCGAGCCTGCTGCTGGCCATGGGTGCAGTCTACGGGGGTTTCCACTACGGTGTCGACGTGCTGGCGGGGGCCGCGACGGGTGGGCTCATCGCGGCGGCTGTCATCGTTGCTGCTGGAGTCCCGAGCTTCGCCGGCGCACCGATCGCCACGAGGCCGCCGCCGGCCTTGTCCTCGTCCGATCGGAGTTCATGACGACAGCACTTGGTCAAAAACGGCCAGCGTCTCCGTTGTGGTGCGCTCCCAGCTGAAGGCACGCGCCCGCTCCCTGCCCCGACGACGGAGCGCTTCCGCGGCGCCGCGATCCTCGAGCAGGTGCAGGAGTTCCCGCGCGATGTCGCTCGGATCGCGCGGATTGCAATAGGCCGCGGCGTCCCGACACACCTCCACCAGCGGGTCGATCCGCGACACGAGACACGGCGTCCCTGCGGCCATGGCCTCGAGCGGAGGAAGGCCGAACCCCTCGCAGAGGGATGGCTGGACCAGCGCGTCGGCGCCGGCGACGCACCGTTGCAGCGCCAGGAGCTCGAGTCGTTCGGCAAATCGCACCCGGCCGTTCAGTGGCGCGAGCATGTCGCCGATGTTCTGATCGACCGTGCGAAGCGCGTCGCGATTCGATCCGACGAGGACGAGCTCGTGCGGCACTCGATCGCGAATCGTCGCGAATGCTTCGAGAAGCCCGGCCAGATTCTTGTGCGGCTTGGCGAGTCCGACGAAGACGACATACGGCCGGGCCGCTGCAGCAGAATCGGCGGAGCGT
>DATJIZ010000042.1:0-6866 GCA_035492735.1 Gemmatimonadaceae bacterium
CGGACTTCGAGCGAAAGCTGCAGGCCGTCCGCGCGGAGTACGAGGCCAAGCTCGCCGCGCTGCCGCGCGCGGTGGCACATCGGATGGCCGACGCCCTGCTTCGTGGCGGCGCCGGCAAGTCGCTCGCCGATCTGATCGCGAGGATCACCAATGCTCCGGCAAACGGCAATGGCAAGTCCACGCCAGTCGTCGGAGCGCCGGCGCCGGTCGCCTCCGCGCCGGTGCAGGCAGCGGTGCGCACGGCGGAAGTCGCCGCGCCGGTCGCCGTCGCCACCGCGACAGTCGCGGCCACGGCCACCGCGCCGGTCGCCGTCACGGGCACGGTCGTGGCCGACGACGGCCTGGCGATCGATCCGTACATCGACTCGCCACGCTGCACCTCGTGCAACGAGTGCATCAACCTCAACGGAAAACTGTTTGGCTACAACGCCTCCAAACAGGCGGAGATCACCAACGCCGACGCCGGCACGTTCCAGCAGCTCGTCATTGCCGCTGAGCGCTGCCCCGTTGGCGCGATTCACCCCGGCACGCCGCGTAACCCCAAGGAGCGGGACCTGGCCAAATGGCTGAAACGCGCCGAGCCCTTCAGCTGAGCGAGCGATGAGCGGCTTCTCATTGAGACCGCCTTCGTTCCATCACGGCGTCCACCCGCCGGAGCACAAGGAGCTCACGGCCTCCCGCCAGATCCGGCGCATGCGATACCCGGCGGAAGTCGTGATTCCGCTTCGGCAGCATGCGGGCAAGCCGGCGAAGCTCGTCGTGCGCGCGGGTGACCGCGTTCTGCGCGGCGACGTCATCGGCGAAGCGGACGGCTTCGTCTCGGCACCCGTGCACGCGTCGGCCTCGGGGCGGATCGTCGAGATCGGACTCTGGCCCCACCCTGATGGCAGTATGGACACGGCCGTTCGAATCGCCGTGGAGCCGTTCTCGCCGCAGGTGCCTCGTCCGCGGCTCGTGCCACGTTGGGAGTCGCTCACGCCCGAAGAGATCGTGCGCGCGGTGCAGCAGGGCGGGGTCGTGGGACTCGGCGGCGCGGCATTTCCCACGCACGTCAAGCTTGCACCGCCGCGCGACGTCACTGTCGAGACGATCATTCTGAACGGCGCCGAGTGCGAGCCGTATCTCACCACCGACCACCGGATCATGGTGGAGTATCCGGAGCGCGTCCATCTCGGCGCCCGCATCATGATGCGCGTGCTCGGGGCCAGGCGCGTCGTGATCGGCGTCGAGCGCAACAAGCCCGACGCAATCGCCGCGCTCGAGCGCACGCGCCCGACCGACATCGACGTGACGGTGCTGCCGCTCACCGTCAAGTATCCGCAGGGCGCCGAGAAGATGTTGATCAAGACGATCACCGGTCGCGAGGTCCCCTCCGGCAAGCTACCGGTCTCGCTCGGCGTGGTCGTACAGAACGTCGGCTCGGCGGCGTCGATCGCCGAGATCTTCGACACCGGACTGCCGCTCCTCGAGCGCATCGTGACGGTGACGGGGCCGGGCATTCGCCAGCCGGCGAATCTCATCGTCCCCGTGGGGACCAAGCTCCGCGATCTGATCGCCGAGTGCGGCGGCCTCACCGCCGACGCGGGCGAGATCGTGTTCGGCGGCCCGATGATGGGCGCGGCGATCGCCAGCCTCGATACGCCGATCGTGAAAGGCACCACCGGCGTCGTGGTTCTCGCGAAGGAGCAGACGCGAACCGAGGCCAGCTACCCCTGCATTCACTGCGGCCGCTGCCTCGACGCGTGTCCCGTGTTTCTCAACCCATCGATGCTCGGCGACTACGCCCGCATGCAGCGATACGAGGACATGGAGCCTCTCCACCTCGGCGACTGCATGTTGTGTGGCTCCTGCTCGTACGTGTGCCCGTCGAACATTCCGCTCGCCCAGATGTTCGCGGCGAGCAAGACGGCGCTTCGGCGCATCAAGGCCGCGAGTGCGGCGGGCGCCGCATGACCGCCACCCGACTCGTCATCACGGCGTCGCCTCACGTACACGCCAAGGTCGACACGCCGACGATCATGTGGAACGTCGTCGGCAGTCTCGTCCCACTGGTCGCGATCGCAACCTACTTCTTTGGGCCGAGCGCGCTGCTCGTCGTCGGCGCCGCCGTCGCCGGTGCGGTGGCGGCCGAGCGGCTGCTCGGCAAGCGCGGCACGCTGGGTGACGGATCGGCGGCGATCACCGGAATCCTGCTCGGGCTCACGTTGCCCGCCGGCATGCCGATGTGGATGGCGTTCATCGGCGGTGCGTTGGGTATTTCGCTCGGCAAGCTGCTCTTCGGTGGGCTCGGCTACAACGTGTTCAATCCGGCCCTGTTCGGCCGCGCCTTTCTGCAGGCCGCGTTTCCAGTCGCGATAACGACGTGGCCGGCGGTCGGCGTCGACGCGCGATGGTGGGCGCTGCGCGGCGACAACTTCGCGCTGCCGTTCATGAGCGCACGGCCCGACGCGATCACCGCGGCCACGCCGCTCGGTCTCATGAAGTTCGAGGCAAAGGGTACGGCGCTGTTCAATCTGTTCGTCGGAAACACGGGCGGCTCGCTGGGCGAGACGTCGGCTCTGCTGATTCTGCTTTGCGGCGGCTACCTCGCCTGGCGCCAGTTCCTCAACTGGCGCACGCCCGTGAGCATCTTCGCGACCGTGGCCGTGTTCGCGGCGATCCTGCACGGGCTGAATCCGAAATACCCGACGCCGCTGTTCATGCTGTTCTCCGGCGGCCTGATGCTCGGCGCGGTGTTCATGGCGACGGACATGGTCACGAGTCCGGTGACGAACGCGGGGAAGTGGGTCTTCGGTCTGGGAATCGGTGTGCTCGTCGTGTCGATCCGCGTGTGGGGTGGACTGCCCGAGGGCGTGATGTACGCCATCCTGCTCATGAACGCGGTCGTGCCGTTCATCAACAAGGCGACGCAGCCGCGGGTCTTCGGGACGCGGGTCGCGCGTGAGGTGTCGCCATGAGCATGGGGATGACGAACGCGCCGCCGGTCGCGGCAAAGGACGTCCGGTCCTGGAAGCTGCTCGCCATGATGACCGGTGCCGGCGCGATCGCGGGACTGCTGATCGTGAGCGCGTACACCGCGACGCTGCCACGCATCGAGCAGCATCAGGGCGAGGTGATGCAGGCGGCCATCACGGAAGTGCTGAAGCAGCCGGCGAGCTACGACACGCTCTACCTGTACAAGGGCGCGCTCGCCAAATCCGTCCCGGCCGGCACCGACACGAAGAAACTGGACAAGGTCTATCTCGGCCACGATGCCGCCGGTAAACGCGTCGGCTTCGCCGTGAGCGCGGCCGAGAACGGCTTTCAGGATCTCGTGACGCTGATGTTCGGCTACGACGCCTCGTCGCACACTCTGATCGCCATGAAGGTGATCGGGAACAAGGAGACGCCCGGCCTCGGCAACAAGATCGAGACCGACAGCGCGTTCGTGAACGGTTTCGTGCACGCCGTCGCGCCGATCAATGGCGTGAAGAAGGACAGAGGGAAGGGCGGGCCCAATGACGTGGTGATGATCACCGGCGCTACGATCTCCTCGCGCGCGGTCATTCGCATCATCGACAATGCGATCGCGCGCTGGCAGCCGTTGATGGATGCGTATCACGAGGAGGCAAAGCCATGACGGTGCTCGTGGGAGTGCTCGGCGCGGCGCTGCTATTCGGGCTTTTCTCGATGCTGCGTCCGCGAGACAAGGCTGGTTGCACCGGCCATTGCGCCGGCTGCACCGGGGACGGGGCATGTGAATCAGACGGAGTGAAACGATGATGACCAAACCTGACGGCCGCGGGCAGCAGATCGGGCGTCGCGAATTCGTCGGGCTCGGGCTCGGCGCGTTCGTCGTCGCGGCCATCCCGCTCGCCAGGCGCGCCCCCGCGGGCGTCGTGCGGCGCTCGGTACCAGTCATGGGAACGATCGCGCAGTTCGCCGTGGTGCATCGCGATCCGCGGCAGGCACACGCGGCAATCGACGCCGCCATGGCCGAGCTGCTGTGGGTCGAGCGTACGATGACGCGGTTCACCGATACGTCGGACATCGGCCGCGCGAATCTGTTCGCCGCGCACGACGGCGTGATCGTCGCGCCGGAGACCGCGTACGTGACGAGTGAAGCGCTGCGCTGGGCGAGTGCGCTGGACGGGCGATACGACCCGGCGATCGGCGCCGTGTGCAAGCTCTGGGACGTGAAGCATCGTCACGAGCCGCCGGCAGCCGATCGCGTGGCCGAGCTCGCGGACCGACGATTCTACCGCCAGGTCGAAGTCGGCACGCGAGGCGGTGAGCCGGTACTGGTCTATCACGACCGCGATGCCAAGCTGGATCTGGGGAGCATCGCCAAGGGCTACGGCGTCGATCGGGCGGTCGCTGCGCTGCGCCGCGTCGGCATCGAGCAGGCGGTCGTGGTCGCGGGCGGCGATCTATATGCGCTCGGGCTCGCACCCAGCGGAGAGCCGTGGTCGATCGGCATCCAGTCGCCGACTGACGAGCGGGCGATCGTCGGCACGCTCGAGCTCAGCGATCGCGCCGTCGCCACGTCGGGCACCTACCGGCAGTTCTTCCGATACCGCGGTCACAAGTACCACCACATCATGGACCCGGGCACCGCGCAGCCGCGAACGACGGGGATGCAGAGCCTGTCGGTGATCGCCGATTCGGTGATGCACGCCGACGCCGCGACGACCGCGCTCTTCGGCATGGGTGAGGCGGACATCAGGCGATTACTGGTCCAACGACTGCCGGGCGCACAGCTCGCGCGGATCATCGGATCGTGAGGATTCTCGCATGAGCATGATCAAGGCCTCGTCGGGACCGGCGCCCACGACCGCGGGAGCGGTGTTCTCGCGCGGGCTGTGGTACGAGAACCCCGTCCTGGTGCAGACGCTGGGACTCTGTTCGGCGCTCGCCGTCACCAACGCCGTGGCGAACAGCATCGCCATGGGGCTGGCGACCACCTTCGTGCTGGTCGGTTCGGCGATCATCGTCTCCCTGCTGCGGAAGATCATTCCGCACCAGATCCGGATCACGACCTACATCCTCATCATCGCCACGTTTCTGGCGATCGCCGACATGTCGCTCGAGGCGATCGTCCCCGACGTCCACAAGGCGATGGGCCCCTACATCGCGCTGATCATCACCAACTGCATCGTGCTCGGCCGCCAGGAGGCGTTCGCATCGCGGCAGCCCGTGCCGCTCGCGACCCTCGACGCGCTCGGCAACGGGCTCGGGTTCACGATCGCGCTGCTGATGATGGGCATTCCGCGCGAGGTGCTCGGCAACGGCACCTTCCTTGGCCTGCACGTGATGCCGCATTCGTTCGAGCCGTGGGTGGTGATGATGCTGCCCCCGGGCGGGTTCTTCATGATCGGCGTGCTGCTGCTAGCGACGAACTGGCGCGATCTGCGCGCGCGCACGCGCCACGATCTCGAACATGCGCTCGCCGCCGACGCCGCGGCTCGCGCCGCTGAATCGACGGAACCGGAGGTGGCACTCGTATGAGCAATCTCTTCTGGATCTTCGTCTCCGCCGCGATCGTCACGAATTTCGTCCTCGTCTACTTCCTCGGACTGTGCCCCGTCATCGGCGTGACGAACAAAAGCGCCACCGGCGTGCGGCTCGGGCTCGCGACGACGTTCGTCATGGTGCTGGCGAGTCTCGCCGCGTGGGTGCTCAACACCTTCGTGCTTGCCGCCGCGCCGTTCCTGCGCGTGATCGCCTTCGTCGTGGCGATCGCGTCGATCGTTCAGATTGTCGAGCTGTTCGTGAAGAAGACGAGTCCCTCGCTGTATCGCGAGCTCGGGATCTTCCTCCCGCTCATCGCCAGCAACAGCCAGGTGCTGGGGATGACGATCTTCCAGACGAACCGCGGCTACACGCTGCTCGAGGGCCTGATGTTCGCGGTCGGCGGCGGGCTGGGGATCACCGCCGTTCTCTCGCTCGTCGGGGGCATTCGCGAGCGAACGGAGTTCGCGCCGATTCCCAGAGTCGCGCGCGGTCCGGCGCTCGTGTTCATGATCGCGGCCGCGTTGTCCCTGGCCTTCATGGGATTCGCCGGCATGGGCGCGGCTTGAATCCCTGAACGCATTCACCTGTCTCGCCGAGAAACCCCGATCGTCACGTCAGAACCCGCTCGAGCCGGATCCGCCGGCGCTCACGAGGAGGACACTCATGAAAACGCAAATCGCCTATTGCTCGGCCTGCGACAAGGACGTGCAGATCGTGATCACCGATGAGCCGTCAGCGGACGGGCACGCCAACCTGCACGACTCGGAGGTCGTCTGCCTCGAGATCGGCGAAGCGTGCACCGGTACGATGTGCCCGATCGGCGCGACCGCACCGGCCGTGATGGCGGCGCGCCTCGTGCGGAACGGACTGCAGACGATCGTGCAACCGGTGATCACCGCCCAATGTCCCGGCTGCGGTCGCGCGACCAAACACGTCGTCGTCGAGGCGACTGTGGCGCGGTGCGCCGAATGCGAGACCGTGTCGAACCGCGCGACGCTGGTCGTGGTGACGCCGATGTGAGCGGCCGAACGCCGGTCGCGACAAGACCGATGTAAACCGCTGCTCGACTACCGAACGGCCGGCTCCTGCATGCGATCTGCCGGCGTGCCCGCGCCATTGAGCTCCGGTGCGGCCTCGGCGACGTCTTCGTCGGCGAGCGACTGTGATACAGGCGGCAGCAGCGCGAGGTGCAGCACCTCGTCCATCCGGTCGACGAACGTGAACACCATGTTCTTGCGCACCTCGTCCGGCACTTCGCGCAGATCCTTCTCGTTCGCCTTGGGCATGATCACCTGCCGCAGCCCGGCGCGATAGGCGGACAGCACTTTCTCCTTCACGCCGCCGATCTCGAGCACCTTGCCGCGCAGCGTCAC
>DATJIZ010000043.1:0-2587 GCA_035492735.1 Gemmatimonadaceae bacterium
CCATGCGTATCGGGCACGATCGTCAGCTCGCCGGTGATCGTCGCCACCCGACCGGCTGTCCCCGGGACTGTTTGCGGCAGGGGCGCCGGGTCTGTGGGCGGGATCTGGCTCGCACGCAATTCGTCGCCCAGGGTGGGCGTGTGCGACGCGTTGGTGCCGGGTTGCACTCCGGTCGTGCGACCGAACAGCGCGTTGATGGTGTTCGCGACGTCGGCCGCACGCGCATGCTTGAGTGCGATCACGAAGAGCTGCGGGCTGGCTCGCGGATCGCGCGATGGTGTGGCGGTCGGCGCGGCCGCGATCGTGTTTGGCCGCGACGGTTCCTTGAGGCGCGCGCGATAAGTGCCGCTCGCCGTGTCATCGAGTAGCTCATAGCCCTGCGCGTCGAGCAGGCCTCTGAGCAGCCGAGGCACGTCGGCGCGGGGAATTGGCCGCGGTAGCTCGAGTGTCACCTGTTGGCCGCCGTTCGGTCCGGCGAAGATCACTGGCCTATCCAGGTACTGCTGGATGATCTGGACCGCCGTGCGCAATTCAGTGTTGACGATTCGCAGCGTCACGCTGTCGGCGTCGTGCACCTTCGCGCTCGGCACCATGGACGACTGCGCGAAGACGACACACGGCCAGCAGAGCCAGACGAGTCCCCCCATCGACGTCACTCCGGTCTCCGAAAGCTCAACACCCACGTCGTGTCGGGGCCTTGAATCACTACACTGTCACGCGTCACTGACCGCGCGACGAGCTTGTCGTATCGCGACCCGGCCTGAACGACTGTGTTCGCCGGCTGGCCCGGGAGTCCATCGACGACTGCTTGCCATGGCGGTCCGCCGACGATCGCCTTGAGCGTGATGGTGGGGCGGAGTGGCGCGAGTTGGCTCACGCCGCTGGCCGACAGCGCGAGCTCGTCGCCGGGATCGTATCTGACCGCGGCGGGAATGTTGGCGAGGCGAAATGGATCGTTCGATACGATGGACTCTTCCGCGCTGGCGAGTGCCTCGTCGAGCGAGTCCGCGAACGTTGGCGCAATCGGCGGGACGGTCGCGACCGGAGCACTGGCGCTCGGCGCCGCGTCGTGCCATCGCACGACCGCGGCCCCACTCAGCACGGCGCACACCGCGGCGGCAAGCGCGTGGAACGCGGATTGTCTCACTCGCGTGTCCCTCGGGTATTCGGCGAAATGCGTCCGATGCCGGCCACGAGCACGTCGAAGCGGAGTGCTTCGGGCCTCGAGTCGGGCGCGGCGGGCTCGGGTTGGGACACGCTGAGGTCGCGCACGACGAGCGGAGTCTCGCCCGCCTCGATCGATCGCAGGAGGCCAGCCAGCCCGCTCACGTCGGTCACTCCGCTCAGTCGAACGCTCACGCGTACGAGCCCGACGCGCACGGTCGAGTCCGCGCGCAGCTGAAGGTTGGTGAGCTTGACGGCGTTGTCGTCAGCCGACTGCTCGAGGATGGAGGCGATCGCAGCCGCCACGGCTGACGGGGACGCCCCCGCCGGCAGCAGCGAATCGATCGCCGCAAGCCGCGCGCGGCGAACGACGAGGCTCTCGCGCATCAATGGCAGGGACTCGACGCCGTTTCGCAGTTCGGCAAGCTGGAGTGCGACCGTGCGTGCTTCGGTCATTCGGGCTCGCTCCCACGCGCGGAGGGCCGGCAAGCCGCGGGACAGTCCGACGAGCAGCGATATGGTGAGCGCGCCGACCGAAAGCACGCGGCGATCGCGCACGCCCAGCTGCGGTGTGCCCATTATCGCCCGCGCTCCCGGCGCGCGTGCGCTCGGCGAAAGCGAAACGCGGCTCGCTCGAGGCGTACGCCCGCGACCGTCTCGCGGGTGACCGACCCGGCGATGCGCGGTTCGGCGATGTCACCGACGTCGGCGAGCGCGGGCAGGACGTCGGTGACACTCGGCGCGTACGCGGAGAAACTCCCTTCGACCGAGTCGAGCCGAAGGTCGAGAATCGCGGTCGACTCGGGCATCGCTTCGCTCAACGCGCCGACCGTTCGCGTGATTCGCCCGCGATCGACGACGAAACGGGCGACGCGGTCGAGCACCTCGCTCACCCGCCGAAGCTCCGACTGCGTCGCTACGAGGTCCTGTTGAACCACTCGAAGGCGTCGCAGCTCGCGATCCGCGTCGCGTCTCGATGTCGTGGCGCGGACCGCAGGCGCGACTGCCGCTGCGGTGCCGGCTCCGACGAGGGCGACGCACGCGAGTGCCTGAGCAAAGCGCCTTCGTCGAAGCCGGCGGGCAGGATCGGCGCGCGGTCGCCAGGCAAGTGGAAGCCGATGGCCGGCGACGGCGGCAGCATAGGCTGGCAGGAACGACGGCGCATCACTACCGATGGGACTGAGAACGTCGGGGATCGCCGCAGTCTGCGGTGGCCGACCGCCGAGCACGCGCCGGAGCTCGGCGATGCCAGCGCGGGAGCCCTGGATCTCGTAGCTCTGCGAACCGTCGGACCAGCCGATGGCTTGAGCCGGGAACGCCGCGGCGATCGCCGCAACCGACGGCACGATCTCCACGATGCGCAGCCGCGCCGATCGAACCGCGCGGACCAGCGCGCCCAGAAACTCGGTGTCGAGCGCCGCAC
>DATJIZ010000044.1:0-5563 GCA_035492735.1 Gemmatimonadaceae bacterium
GCGTACGCCACCGGCGAGATCTCGGACGGCTTGATCTCGCTGCGGCCGCCCCAGAACACGTTCGTGTAGAGCACCGGCATGCCGATCGACTCGAGGTGCGCATCGATGGCCGCTTTGTGCGCGAGCACCAGCGCTTTGTCCGTCCCGTGCGCGACCGCCATGATGTTCACGTTCGCGAATTCATCGCCGCCTTCGCGCCAGTACGCATGCGTGAGAATGTGATGACGACCGATCTCACGACCGGCTTCGATCTCGCGCCCTGGCGGTACCCGCCAGTGAAACAGCGCATTGTATCGCGTGACGCGCGTTCCAGCGGCCGACGGCTTCACGTGCTCGAGAAACGTCGAGAACCTGCCGATCACCCCGCGCTCGTTGAGCGCCCGCGCCACGCGCGCAAACTCCTCCAGCGTCAAGCCGGCTTCCGCGGCGCGGTTTGCCCACGGCTCGGGTCCGATCTCGTCGACGGCGAACTCCCGCTTGAGCGACTCCAGCACGCGCCACTCGAGCTCGCTCAACTCCACGATGTTCGTGTCGATGACCTGACCCGGCTCCTCGGTCCTGCTCCCGGGCTCCATCCCGCGACGCCGCATGTGTCCCACACCAAGCGCGAACAGCCGCTTGGCCGGCATGATCCGATAGGCCTCGGCGCCGATGCGCGCCATTAGAAAATCACAATGCCGCTTCATCGAAAAGCCCTGCGGCACCTTGAGCGTCGTCCACAGCCGGTACGCCGATCCCCGCGTTTCGACGTCGGTCGAGCGAATCACGATGTGACCGGAGAATGGATCCTCCTGCCACATGAACTCGAAGCCGGCGTCGAGTCGTTCGCCGGGGATTCGCCAGGCCACGAGCGCGCCCGGCGCGAGATTCGTTGCCATCAGCGTCTGCCGGATGCGGCGAATCGTGCCCGCGGCAAGCATGGCGCGCAGCCGTGAGTGCACCGTGTCGAGGTCCAGCCCGGCCTGCTCAGCGATCTCCGCGAATGGATCGAGCAGGAAACCAGAGATCCGATCCTCGGAGACAGCGAGGATCCGGGCATTGACGGAGTCGGTAATCTCAGTCGGGGCTGCCGTGTCGAGCTGTGAGGTCATGAGGCCGGTGAAGAGGAAACCTGTTCGGATTCTAATGACGTTCGCGCGTGTTGGAGTGCGATGTCCCGAGTAACGGGCCGATGGCGCGGGGCGGCCCTCGGCTCCGCCGCGCTCGCCGCGGGCGCCGTCGTGCTGCTCGGGAGCAGACTTGCGGTCGACGAGCAGCCGCCACTCGATCACTGGGTTCGGCGGCGCACATCGACGCCGGGACCACGACGGGTATCGAAGCTCGCCGCTCCGCTCTTTCCGCTGGGTTTGCCCGGCGGATACATCACGATTTCATATCTGCTCGCGCGTTCGCTTCGCCGCCGCCGGCGCTCGGGCGGTCCGGCCATTGTCACGGCCGCGTGGGCCGGATGGCTGGTGCATCGCGGCCTCAAGCTCGTGTTCGTCCGCGAGAGACCGGCCCGTCCCGGACAGCGACGACGCCTGGACAGTTATCCCAGCGGGCACACGACCGGGACGACGGCGCTCGCGGTGACCGCGGCGCGCGTGCTCGCGCGACACGGCCTCGTGTCGCGGCGCCGCGCCGCGTTGATCGGCCTCGGCGCGCCAGTCGTGATGGGAGTCTATCGGCTGATCGATGACGAGCACTGGGCCACCGACGTGATCGGCGGCTGGCTGCTCGGCGGCTCGATTGCGCTCACCTGCGATGCGCTGCTTGGCGAGCGCGGCGGCGGCGCCGATGCTACCAGGGGCCCGGCAGTGAAAAGGCGAGGATCGCGCCCCCGTGTCCGTCGGGAACGACCGACGTCCTGAGCATCACCCGGTCGATCCTGTTTCCTGGGTGGCCGTGCGCGTACTGCACGACCTTGCGCCCGCTGAACGTCCCGATGGCCGCGCCGAGCGCGACGTCGCTCGCCCAGTGACGGCTGTGATACATGCGAGACAGTCCGACCGCGGTCGCGCCGGCGTACATGATCGGGCCGACGACCCATTCCGACCGCGGCCACCAACGCGTCGTCTCGTTCGTGACGGCGGCGGCCGCGGCAAAGGCCGTCGACGTGTGTCCGGACGGGAACGATGACCAGTTGCCGGACGAGAAGCCCTTGCCCGGATGATAATCTCCCGGGTCCTCGCCGCTCGTGAGGAAGGGGCGGCCTCGACCCACGGCGCCTTTCAATACGAACGTCACGCCCTGAGCGAAGAGCACCGCTTCGGTGCCGTGCCAACCGAGATCGGCGACACGATCCATCTTGGCGAGTCGACCGATGGCGTAGAGGCTGCCGCCGATGACGTATGCACCCGGACTGGCGATGAGCTCGACGCCGGTCGACGCGTGCCTGAAGAACCGGTTTGCCTGCGTGGCCGAGTCACGAAGGTGCAACGCGAACTGCTTGTCGAGCGGAAACATCGCCGCGGTCGCGACAACGAAGCCGGCCGCGAGCAAGCCGTCCTTGCCAGTGAAGAACGGCGCCTGATGCTGGGCGTGCGAGGTGTCCTTTGCCGTGGTCGTCTGTTGAGCCGGCAGCAACGAGCCCATCGACGCGATGGCGAGCAGGCCGGCCGCCGCGCTCGTTCGCGCCCGCCGCGTCGCAATGTTCATCGGTTTATGGCGGTGCATGTCTCACCCGGAGGAGCTTTCACCCCGGCTCAATGCACGAATCGGGCGACGGCAACCAGAGCGTGAACCGCGATCCTTGGCCGACGACACTCTCGACCGACAGCTCGCCGCCCATCATTTGCGCGAGGCTCCGGCTGATCGCGAGGCCGAGGCCGGTACCGCCGTGCGACCTCGTGTAGCCGCCATCCAGTTGCACGAACGGATGGAAGATCCGCTCCAGATCCTGCTCCGCGATTCCTTCGCCGGTGTCCTGTACCGAGATGCACGTCCACCCGCCAGGATGCATGCTATCGTCGCCACCGCGCGCGCCACCGCCTGGATGACGGAACGGAGCGCCCGAGCAGCGGACGCGCACCGTTCCGCCCGGCTGGGTGAACTTCACCGCGTTCGAGAGGAGGTTCGTGAGAATTTGCTGAACGCGCTTCGGATCGCCGAGATACCTTCGCTGCGGGTCTCCGGCCGGCCCGCTGTCGAGCTCGATTTGCTTGCTCGTGGCTTGCGGCCGGATCAGTGCGAGGGCAGCGTCGGCGGCGTCGCTGGCGGCCGCTATCACAGGGCTGATCGACATGCCGCCCGCCTCGATCTTGGCGAGATCCAGGATCTCGTTCACGAGGTTGGTGAGATGCTCGCCGCTCGAGCGGATGCGCTCCAGCTGGACGGTCTGCTCAATCGTCACGCTGCCGGCGATTCCCATCTGGAGCAGCTCGGCATACCCGACCATGGCGTTGATCGGCGTACGGATCTCGTGACTCATCCTCGCCAGGAAATCCGACTTCGCCGCGCTCGCCGCTTCCGCCTCGAGTCGAAGGGCGATGGACCGGCGGTAGATGAGCGCGTTGTCGATCGCGCCGCTCGTGCGGCTCGCGAGCTCCGTGGCGATCTCGACGTCGTCCGGCGTAAACCGCCGACCTGAATCGGTCATCGTGAACGACATCGCGCCGAACGCTCGGCCGCGCGCCGCGAGCGGCACGCACATGAACGACGTCGGTCCGATCGCCTCGAGCAGCCGCGCCGTGTCCGCGTCGGCTTCGCGCTGCAGGCGACCCAGCTCCAATTGATCGACGATCAGCGGACGTTGCGACCGAATCACCTCCGGCACTTCCCCCGTTCCATCGGCGCGCATCGGATATCGCGCGACGAGCGCGTTCACCGTCTCCTGCTTGGCCGGATCGCGGTGGACTGTCCCGATGCGCCGCAGCGTGCCGTCGTCCTCGGCAACGTGAATGGTGCAGTAGTCGGCGATGCGAGGCACACAATGACGACTCAGGTTCGCCAGAAGTCGCTCGTCGGAGATGGTGCCGGCGGCGATCCGGCTCGCCTCGGCCAGAAATTTCTGCGTTTCGACCGAAGCGGTAAGTCGTGCCACGGCACTCGCCGATTCTCTCGACGAGACCTCGACTTGTTCCGCCATCCGGTTGAACGCTTCCGCCAGTCGTCCGAGCTCGTCGTTCCGGCGCGGGCGAACGCGCCGCTGGTACTTTCCGCGCGCCATGTCCTCGGCGGCGCTCGTCAGCTCGCCGAGCGGCTTGACCAACCGATGCGTGAGGAGCCAGGCGAGCGTTGCTCCCAAGGCGGCCAGCACGATCGCCAACACCGCAAGCACTCTGAACGAGGCGAGCGGGCGTGCGAGGATCTCGGCCACCGGCCGCTCGATGGTGAGAGCCATCGGCGTTCCGAGGAGGGCCGACGTGGTCGAGAGAACCTCGCCCTGGGATGTACGCGTGACGATGTTCACGCGCTCGACAAAGCGGCGGCTGCCCGTGGCAGCATCGGCCGGGCTGCCAAGGAGCGCGGTCAAGACGCTGCCATCGAGATTGTGAACGTAGACGTGCACGTCCCTGCCGATCACGCCGCTGATCGTACTCGCCTGCGCACTGCCACCTACGGGCCGGTCCTGAACGAGCGTTCCGATGACTCGATGAGCGGCGTCGATCACGGGCACCGCCATCACGTACGAGACGCCGCGCTCTGTCTTCCGAAGCGGCCCGACATACACGGAGTCGGGCCCCGCGAGCACGATGTCGCGAAGCCGGCGTGCATCCATCGGAAGCTCCAGCTTCATGGGTCCGATCGCACGCCCATCTATGGTTAGCAACTCCGGATGCGCCATGGTGTCGGCGGGCCCCGTCGCCAGCCGGGCCAGGGCGGCCACGACCGAATCGGACAACGGTCGAGTGGGCGCTTCGACGGCGGCGACGACGACCGGCATCGCCGCAACGCGTCGCATCGTGGCGCGGCGAGTCATGAGCTGCTGTCCGATGCTGGATCCGAGCACGTCGGCCAGCCCGACGAGTCGGTCCGCCGCGGAGAGCTCGGCCGCGCGCCGGACCTCGTAATACGACACGGCCAACGACGTGCCGAGCGCCATCGCGAACAGAACGAGGACAACGACAGCCAGTCGGCGCTCGAGTGGGAGCTGAGCGGGTCGGTCGGCGGCGGTTGGCTGCGGCGACACGGTCGGATCGGTTAGGTCAGTGCGCACCAGACGAGTGGAAAATTTCGGCGCAAACGTTCACGTCGAGCGCGACGCGCACAAGCAGGCTCGGCGAGAAATATGAACGGTGCTCAATCGTCGCCGAGCTGTCCGTCGCCGTTGTCGAGCGAGCGCCATAGATACCAGCATGCAACCGTGCTGTGCGGGCTCCACTTTGCGCCGATCTTCCGCACGTCCTTGGGCGCCGGTCGCTTTCGCTTCCGGTACGCGCGCCGAATCGCGTTCTGAATCCCGAGGTCGAGCTCCGGCAGAACATCTCTGCGACCGAGGCGAAACATCAGGAACATCTGCGCCGTCCAGCGGCCAATGCCTTTCACCTGCACGAGGTGCTCGATGAGGTCGTCGTCGTCCATGTCGTGCACGGCATCGAGCGGCAGTGCGCCGCTCAGGACCTTGGACGACAGATCGCGGAGA
>DATJIZ010000045.1:0-4953 GCA_035492735.1 Gemmatimonadaceae bacterium
TTCACGTCCGACTGCAGAATGTCGGAGATGTTCGAGACGGGGAACTGGTCGATGTCGAGCGTGAAATTGGCAACGCCGCTCGTCGGCAGGAGACCATTCGCCAGCAGCCGGCCTTCGCCGCGGTTGCGCAAGGCGAAATGCTCGACGCGAATGCCTGGTCCGCCCCAGGTGATCAATGACGGGTGGGGCATCGACCAGTACGTGGTGTCGAAGCGGAGGGTCATGTTCGCGAGCTGCAGCTCACGCCGGTCGGGATACAGCGCGTAGTCCCCGCGCGCCGAGTACTGGCGGGTCTGATCCTGCGTCACGAGCAGCTCGACGTGGCCGCCGGCGGGTGCGTACGTGAACCGCACGCTGGCCGTGTCGAACGCGAAGCCCATGGCGCTCACGCTGTCGGCGTCGAGGCCGATGGCGAGCTTGGCCTGCGGCGTGCGAGCATTCGTCCACGCATACTCGCTGCGGAACCGGCCGACGAAATTGCCGCGTGCCACGATCTGCTCACCGGCCGCTCGGCCGCGCAGGTCGAAATCGGAGATGTTGCCGTGAAGCGTTCCCGCGGCGGCGATCTTGCCCGAGATGGTGTCGACCGGTACCGGCTTGGGCGCTTGCACGACGAGACCGGGCCCCGGCCGGCCGTTGAGCATCCGCTCCATCTCGGTCGCCTTTGCCACGCGCGCCGAATCGGCGCGGGCGCGCTGAATGGCGCGCGCCGTCACGCCGGGACGCGGCGCAATGGGCTTGGTCGAACCGGCGCTGCGCGGCAGCCAGCGATTGAACGCTCCGAGCGAGTCCGTCGCCACGTTGTACGTGAGCGTTCCGCTCCGCTCGCGCACGAGGCCGAACGAGCCCGACGCCGTGGCCGTGGTGTGCGCGCCGTGCGCGTACAGCCGCTGCACGTCGGCCAGGCCGTTCGCCAGACGCAGCCGCACGGCCATCGTGTCCACGGCGATGCTGTCCCACCGCGACGTCGAGAGATCGGCCGCGAGCGTGGCGTTCATCGTGGCCAGCTGCGTGCCGCGTCCATTCACGCGCGCCTGCGCGGTGAGCGACGTGATCGGCGCCTTGCTGTCGATGGTCCGCAGGTTGAGCGTGTACAGCGACGCCGTGAGATCGTAGGCCTTGACGCTGCTCGCCAGATCGAGCGAGCCGCGGACGTCGAAACGGCCGCCGTCGGGGAGTGCGAGATTCGTCGCGACGTGCAGGTTGCCGAGCGCGCCCGTGAGGTGAACCGGACCGGTCGCGCTCCCTTGCAGTCCGGCCGATGGGAAGAACCGTCCGACTTCGACCAGCGAGATCGGGCGTGCCGTGACGTTCACGTCGAACCACTTTCCGCCGGCGAGTCGCACCTGCGCCGTTCCGTCGAGCGCGGAGTGCGTCCCACGGTCGACATGGTCGACGTTTGCCACCACGCTGAGATGCGTGAGCGTCGAGCCGTTCACCGTCGCGGCGCCGGTCAGCACGCCGCCGATGGGCAGCGTGGGGTACCACTTCTTCGCCATGTCGACCTGCAACGGCTCGAGGCGCAGCCGGAGCCCGTTCGCGCGTATGCCGCCACCATCGAGAAAGCCGACACCGCCGTTGGCGACGAGCCGGCTGCGCCCGTAGCGCTGCGCGTCGAACGTGACGTCGCCGTTGACCGCCAGCGCGTGCCGGCCGCCGCTCACGATCGCTCGGCCCGACGCGACGCCCCGGAAGGGCGACGTGAATCCGGGGATGAACTGCTCGACGAGACGCGTGTCGACCTGGCGGAATCGTACGTCCGTGTCGTGGAGCGCGATCGTATCGGTGAGCGTGATGCCGAGCGCGCCCGAGAGTCGCGCCTCGCCGATCGCGATGTCGGTGTTGGTGAACGTGTAGTCCTGGGCCGCGCCACGCCACTCGAGCGCGAGGTCGAGCGAGCCGTGGCCATTCGCCGGAAGGCGCGGATAGACCCAGCGCATGTCGGCGAAGCTCGCCGGATCGCTGTGCACCTTGAGCGTCATGTCCCCCGAGCTCAGGACATAGCTTCCGTCGCCCATCGCCGTCGAATGCGGAAGCCGGACGATCGTACCCTGCCACCACAGCGAGTCGTTGTTGAACCGGAACGCGCCCACGAGGTTGCGCACCACCGCCGGCGGTGGCCGGAACGGGTACGCGATCATCGAGAGCGACGTGACCTGCGCGAGCCGGTAATTGTAGGTCGGGTCGGCGAGCCGCAGCATCGGCAACGTGGCGTTGACCGAGTCGAGCTGCACGGTTTTCTGGAACCCGCCCGCCACGCGATTGACGAGCAGGCGGGAGCCGCCGCCCAGCGCCTGGCGAATGACGCTGTCGCGACCCGCCGGCGTGAGATGCTCGCTCGGATTCCATGGCGTGCGGACGATCAGTTGGCCGCCGACGACGCGGGCGTTGGTGAAGAGAATCCAGTCACCCCAGCCGGGCGGCTGGCCAGGCGGCTTGGGGATCGTGTCGCGCGGGAAGATGTTCTGCCAATTCCATTTCTCGCCCGGCATGCGGTTCAAGACGATCAGCGGGCGCACGAGCACGGCGTCGGTCATCCAGATGTGTTTGCGCAGGAACGACAGCACCTGATATCTGGCGCTGAACGACTCCGCCGCGACGAACGGACGGCCCGCGCTGTCGGTGATCGCGAGATCGTGAACGGTGATCCCCGTGAGCAGGTTGCCCGAGATCCGTCCGATGGTCGCGTGACCGTGCATCATGCCGTTGAGCGACGTCTGCACGTAGCGCCGAATGCGCTCGCGGCCCCAGTCGGTGCCGGTGAACACCAGCGCCGCGATGATCGCGATGAGAATCAGGCACGAGATCAGCGCGGCGCCGACCAGGATGCCGCGTCGCCAGTTGAGCGGCGGCCGGGCTCCACCCTCCGAAACCATCAAGTTGGCCGGCGGTTCGCCTGGCGCACCGCGTTCGTGTGGCTCATTCGCGTGGTGACGGCCGCGCCAGGCCATCAGTACGCTTCTCCGATCGAGAAGTGCAGCACGAGACGGTTGAGCAGCGTCCTGCCCGCCACGTAGCGGCGGGTCGTGGTGAGCGGCACCATGACCACGCGACCGGTGCTGTCCGGCACCGCGGTCACCACCGCCAGGTCCTCGGCGCGGCCGGGATTGATGCCGATGTCGAACCGGATCGGGCCCACCGCGGTGAGGTACCTGACGCCGAAGCCCGGCGTGATGGCGCCGGTTCCCTTGACGAAGTTGCTGATCGTCTGCAGCCCGCGAATGTTGCCCGAGCCGACGATGCCGCCGTCGATGAACACAGCGCCGACGAAGTGACGCAGCGTCTGGCCGAGCGGGAGCGGCACGCGGTACTCGACGCTGCCTTCGATGAGCGACGTACCGCCGAGCGGCTGTGGAACGAAGTCGAGCTGCGACAGCTTCGCGGAGTTCGGATCGCAGAACCGCACCGCGCTCGTGTTGGGCGCGCACCGGCCACCGTTGATGCCGCCCGTCGTGTCGAGTCGCGAGGCGTCGATGGTAAGAATGCGCGGGCCGAGCTGATTCTCCGAGTAGCCGCGCACCGAGTTGGCCCCGCCGGCGTAGAACCGCTTGCGCGGATGCAGCACGCCGCTGTCGGTGCCCGACGCGAGCGGGCGCACCCAGCCGAGCCGCAGATGCGCGCTCAAGACCCGCTGCGTGCCGCTCTGATGGGTGTAGAGCGCGCCGTCGAAGAACGCGCGGTTGTAGCGATAATCCGATCCCGTGAACGCCGAGGCGTGCTCGAGGTCGAGCCGGGCGACGTAGCCTTTCGTGGGCGAGAAGGGAACGTCGGAGCGGTCGACGAAGCCGGTGAGTGTCAGCGGCGACAGCGACTGGTGCGAACGCAGCGCCCCGATCGTGGCTCGATCGCACACGCCGAAGTTCACGCAGAAGTACACGTCGCTGGCGTCGACGCGATTGAGCTCGAAGCGGTAGTTGAGGCTGACCGGGGCGCGCAGCCGAAGCACGTGCGTGAACGTCGCCTGCGCGCCGTAGCCGCGGTCGATGAAAACGCCGGGATTGATGCTGCGATGGGTGAATGCGCCGACGCCCGCCTGGTCCGCCGGCCGCTGGAGGAACGCTGGCTGCTTGAAGTCGATGCTCGCCGTGTAGGTCGGTTGCAGGAACGGCGTGAGTTGGTTCGTGTCCGGCACTTCGGCCGCGACGTCGCGGAAGAACCCATGTCCCTGGAGCGAGCTCGCGAACAGGTTGCCGACGGTGGCGTCGAGGTCGAGTCGGCGCGCGCCGCCGAAGATGTTGTAGCTGGTGTAGTGCGACTGGAACTGCACGAAATCGACGTTGGTGATGCCTGGGCCGAGCCGCGCCTCGTGCAGCGGCGCTTCGGTGACGTCGATGTTCACGTTCTTCACGCTGTCGTACTGCGGCGGCACGTCGATCGCGGCCAGCCGGAACAGGTTCGACTCGTAGAGATTGCGCTGGCTCTCCAGCACGTCCGACTGCCGGAAGAGGTCGCCCGTCTTGAAGGTCAACGAGTTGCGGATCGTCTGAATGCCGATCTGCTCGTTGCCGGCAATGGTGATCGTGCCGACGGTCGTGCGGCGATTGGGGGTCAGTCGGACTTCGACGTCGCCGAGCCGCGTCGCGGTGTCGACGCGCACGATCGTGTCGACCACGGCGTCGCCGTATCCGAGGTCCCACAGCTTGCCTTGGAACAGCACGCGCATCGAGTCGAGGACCACGAGGTCGAGTGGATCGTTGGCGTGCAGCATCGTGAGCTTGCGGCGCGTCTTGTCGCTGATCAGCGTCGAGTCGTAAACGATGGCGATCTTGCGGACGCGGGTCGGCTCATTCTCGTGCACGTTGAACGCCACGTGCACCTGGCGGTGTCCGGTTTTCACGACCGACGTGTCGACCGTCGCGTCCCGGTAGCCGCGCTTCCAGTAGTACAGGCGGATGCGCAGCACGTCGCGCTGGAACTCGGCCTCGTTCAGGTAATGGCGGTCGATGAACGTGG
>DATJIZ010000046.1:0-6184 GCA_035492735.1 Gemmatimonadaceae bacterium
CTTGGCTGGCCGAACGAGCAATCGCCCGACCTCGCGGCGTTCTATCCCACCGACACGCTCGTCACGGCGCCGGAGATCCTGTTCTTCTGGGTGGCGCGCATGATCATGTCGGGCTACGAGTTCATGGGACGCGCGCCCTACCACACGGTCTACCTGCACGGCACGGCGCGGGACACGCAGCATCGCAAGATGTCCAAGTCGCTGGGCAACGGAATCGACCCGCTCGACGTCGTGAAGCTCTACGGCGCCGACGCGCTGCGCTGGACGCTGATCGCCGGCATGGGCATGGGCGCCGACGTCATCCTCGATCCCGAAGACATCGACAAATCGTTCGCGACCGGGCGGAACTTCGGGACGAAGTTGTGGAACATCGGCCGCTTTCTGCTCGATCGCGTCGGCACCGATCCGGTCACGCCACTCGGCGAGATCGCGACCAGCGATCGCACGCGGGCCGACGAGTGGATTCTCACGCGTCTCGACGCCGCCGTCGCGGACTGCGATCGGGCGCTCGGGCCGCTGCGGCCCACGACCTCGCACGAGTCGGCCGATGGGCGTGTGTGGCGCGACGACGAGCGCTACGCCGGTCTGCGGCTGAACGAGTACGCCGAAGCCGCGCGCCGGTTCGTGTGGAACGAGTTGGCCGATTGGTACCTCGAATCAATCAAGGGCCGCCTCGACGCCGCGGGACCGGATCGTGAAGCCGCGCGCGCCGTGCTCGTGCACGCGTTCGACAGCGCGCTGCGGCTCCTGCACCCCGTCGTGCCATTCGTGACCGAGTCGCTCTGGCAGCGGCTTCCCGGCCGACAGGCGGGCGAGTTCCTGGCGCGGGCCGCGTGGCCGACGGTGCAGCGGCAAGCCTCCGACGGCGCGGCGGCGGAATTCGAGCTGGCGCGCCAGACCGTGCTGGCGATTCGTCAGATTCGCGCCGACAACGACGTGCCGCCCGGGAAGCCGATCGAGGTGTTCATTCGCGCGGCCGCCGGAAGCGGCGCCGCGTTCGAGAGTGAAGCGGCGACGATCGGCCGACTGGCTCGTGCCAGCGTGAGCGTCGTGGCGCAGACGCCGGGCGGCGCCGCGGCGCACGCGGTCGTGACGGGCGGCACCGAGATCGTCGTGCCGCTGGCCGGGCTGATCGACGTGGAGCGCGAGTGCGAGCGGCTGCGCCTCGAGGTGGCGGACCTCGAGAAGCAGATCGTCTCGCGACGGGCGCGGCTCGACAATCCGAAGTACGTCGAGCGCGCGCCGGCGCACGTCGTGGCGAACGACCGCGCCATCCTCGACGAGATGCAGGGCAAGCGGAATCAGCTCGTGGAGAAGGTGAGGTCGTTGTGCGGCGTGTGATCGCGCTGGCGCTCGCGGCCGGCGCGGCAGGCGGCATCGCCTGCGCGTCGGCGGGAGCGCCGCCCGGCGGCCCCGAGGATCACGCACCGCCGCAGATCGTCAAGATCTCGCCCGAGTCGGGACAAACCAACGTCCACCCCAAGGAAGTCGAGGTCCGCTTCGACGAGGTGGTGACCGATCGCGGGTCGGGCGCCACGGCGATCGATCAGCTTTTTCTCATTTCACCGCGGACGAGTGCGACGCGAGTCTCCTGGCATCGAAGCCGCGTGACGATCAAACCGGCCAGAGGCTTTCTGCCGAACACGGCGTACCGAATCACGGTACTACCGGGCGTAGCGGATCTGCGCGGCAACTCGCGCCACGAGTCCGAGACCGCGCTCTTTTCCACCGGCCCCGATTTTCCGCCCTACAGCATCCTCGGCACGGTGTTCGACTGGACGAGTCAGGCCGTGGCGAGGAACGCGTACGTCGAAGCGATCACGCATCCCGACACCAGCATCGCCTACGTCGCGGCAACCGACTCGACGGGCAGCTTCGAGGTCGGTCCGCTCCCGGCCGGCACCTACACGCTCCGGGCGTTGATCGATCAGAATGCCAACCGGACGGTCGATCGCAACGAGAAGTGGGATACCACGACGGTGACCGTGTCCGACGCGCGGCGCGTGGTCGAGCTGGATGCGATCGAGCGCGATACGGTGCCGCCAGCGATCACGAACGTCGACGCACCAGACAGCGTCACGCTGCGACTCACGTTCGACAAGCCGCTCGACCCGGCGATCCCGTTGCAGCCGGCACTGGTCCAGTTGGAGCGCGCGGACTCGACGCCGATCGAGATCCAGCGCGT
The DNA here is from genome assembly GCA_035492735.1 of Gemmatimonadaceae bacterium. Classification (GTDB taxonomy): domain Bacteria; phylum Gemmatimonadota; class Gemmatimonadetes; order Gemmatimonadales; family Gemmatimonadaceae; genus JAQBQB01. The sequence goes on from DATJIZ010000046.1 coordinate 2,186, forward strand.
GGAATGGGCGAGCGTGTACGAGCGGCGAGCGCAAGCCGCCGATTCGGCCAAGCGCGCGCAGGCGGCCGATTCAGCGCGGCGCGCGCAGCCGGACACCGCGCGCGCGCGGCCGCCGGCCCGCCCCACTCCCCCGCCCGCCGCTCCGTCGGGTGCTCGGCCGCCACCACCGCCGCGCAAGCCCAAGGCGCCACCACCGGAAAAGGCGATCGTGCTATCCGTGTCGCCGCGCACGCCGATGCATCCAGGTGAAACGTTGCGGATCCGCGCGAACGGGTTCCGCAATCTGGTGGGCAAATCCGCGCCGCTGGGACCGCGCGCCTTCAACGTGCCCAAGCCCGCGCCGCGGGACACGACCAACAAGCCGCCTGCCGATTCGGTGCGTCGTCCACCGCTGCTCCGATGACCGACGAGCGCCGCAACCTGCCCAGCGTGAGCGCCCTGCTCGAGAGTGAGGCGGTGCGGCCGTTGCTCGAGCGCGCGCCACGGGGTGTCGTGGTCGACGCGATCCGCCGCACGATCGACGCAGCGAGGACGGAACCGGCGCGCGCGCCCGCCGACGATCAGGCGTGGGCGGCGGCGGTCTCCTCCGCCGTCGAGCAATCCACGCGGCCGTCGCTGCGCCGCGTGATCAACGCGACCGGGGTGGTGCTGCACACGAATCTCGGACGCGCGCCGCTGGCGAAGGTGGCGATCGACGCGATGACGACCGTCGCCGCCGGTTTCTCGAACCTCGAGTACGATCTGGAGCGTGGTGCGCGCGGATCGCGGTACGTGCACTGCGCCGCGTTGCTGCGCGAGCTCACCGGTGCCGAGGACGCCCTGGTCGTGAACAACTGCGCCGGCGCGCTGGTGCTCGCGCTCGATACGATGGCGGCGGGACGCGACGTCCTGGTTTCGCGCGGTGAGTTGATCGAGATCGGCGGCAGCTTCCGCATTCCCGACATCATGGAAAAGAGCGGCGTGCGGCTGGTCGAAGTCGGCACGACCAACCGCACCCACCTCGACGACTATCGTCGCGCGCTGGGCGCGACGACAGCGGCGATCGTCAAGGTGCATCGGAGCAACTTCGAGCTTTCGGGCTTCGTCGCCGAAGCGTCGGCCGGCGAGCTCGCCACGCTGGCCGCCGAGCGCGGCATTCCGATGCTGTACGATCTGGGGAGCGGCTTGCTGCTCTCGCTCGAGGAATTCGGTCTCCGCGGCGAGCCGACGGCGCGCGATGCGCTGCGCTCCGGTGCGTCGCTGGTGACGATGAGCGGCGACAAGCTGCTGGGCGGTTCGCAGGCGGGCCTCATCCTGGGCCGGCGAGACATTCTCGATCGCGTGCGCGGCAATCCACTCACACGGTCGTATCGCGTCGACAAGCTCACGCTCGCCGCACTCGAGGCGACGCTGTCACTCTATCGCGAGCCGGCGCGCGCCTTGCGCGAGATCCCGGCGCTCGCGCAACTGACCGGCGGCCTCGAGGCGCTGCGCGATCGCGCCGAGCGCATCCAGTCTCGACTCTCGGATCCTCGGGTCTCGATTCTCGACAGCGAGGCGAGTGTCGGCGGCGGCGCGTTTCCGACGGCGCGGATTCCGTCGGTCGCGCTGGCGATCGCGGGCGTGGCCGAAGAGATCGAGCGACGCCTGCGCGCCGGCGAGCCGCCGGTGATCGCACGGATCGCCGACGGGCGAGTGCTGCTCGACCTGCGAACGGTATTTCCGGACGATGACGCCACGCTCATCCAGGCGATTCAGCTCGCGCTGTCATGACGGGTCGGCCGGCGGCGTTCCTCGACCGTGACGGCACGATCATCCGCGACGCGAATTACATTCGCGATCCGCGCGACGTGGAGCTGCTTCCCGGTGCAGCCGCGGCCATCGGGCGATTGAACGCCCACGGCGTCGCCGTCGTGGTGGTGACGAATCAATCGGGGATCGGACGCGGGCTGTTCACCATCAAGGACTACGAGGCCGTTCGCGCGCGCGTCGAGGCGCTGTTGGCCGAATCAGGTGCGCGGATCGATGCGACGTACGTCTGCCCGCACAATCCCGATGTCACCGGTCCGTGCCAATGCCGGAAGCCGGGCACCGCGCTGTATCGAAAGGCAATCGAAGAGCTCGCGCTCGACCCGGCATCGTCGGTGTACGTCGGCGACCGGTGGCGCGACGTGGCGCCGGCGCTTACGCTCGGCGGCCTGCCGGTGCTCCTCGACATGGCCTGGACGCCGGCGGACGACCGCATCGACGCGCTTCGAAACGGCGTCGTGACGGCAGCATCACTGGCCGAAGCAGTCGACCGCTATCTGTCAACGCTTCCCGCCTCTCCCGGCACGCAATAAGATCCGCGCCATGCATTCGCGCATCGCGGTCCTCGCGTCGGGAGGAGGCTCCAACCTCCAGGCCGTACTCGACTACTTCGATGTGCTCGGAGACCGCCGCGCGGGCGAGGTCGTGCTCGTGGCGAGCAATCGCGATGATGCAGGTGCGCTCGCGCGCGCGACCCGGCGCGAGATCGCGACGGCGGTGCTCGCATCGGGGGCACCAGCGGAGCTGGACGAGGTGCTGACGGCCAACGCGATCGATCTCGTCGTGCTCGCCGGCTACGTGCGCCTCGTACCCACGGAGATCGTCGCCAAGTACGAGGGGCGCATCGTGAACATCCACCCCGCGCTGCTGCCGGCGTTCGGCGGACCTGGCATGTACGGTCAGCGCGTGCACCGCGCGGTGATCGAATCGGGGGCGCGCGTGAGCGGCGCGACAGTCCACTTCGTGAACGAGAGCTACGACCGCGGCCGGATCATCGCACAGTGGCCCGTGCCGGTGTTCGCGAGCGACGATCCCGGCACGCTGGCGGCGCGCGTTCTTCGCGTAGAGCACCTGCTCTACCCGCGAGTCGTGCAGGGCGTAGCGGGTGGACGATTCACGCTCCAGAATTGCGTGGCGGCCGGAATGGAGTTCGTCGACTCTCGCCCCGCATTCACGTTGCTCTCCCACGAGGATTCCCGCCTTGCCGAGAACATCGAGCTGGCGTTGGGCTGCTGACGTGCGGCTCGCGCTCGCCGCGCTCGCCGCGATTGGCGTTCCCGCCGTGCTCGGCGCACAGGACACGACGGCCACGCCGCCGTACTCGCACGCCGTCGCCACATGGATCGCGCTGATCGCCACGCCCGGATACGAGCGCCTCGCGACGGATCGCATCCTGAGTGCGCAACCGGAATGGACGCGGGACGCCGTGGGGAATCTCATTCGCCAGGCCGGCAGCGGTGCGCCCCGTCGAGTCGTTGCGTGCGGCATCGATGAAAGCGGCTACGCGGTCAGCGACATCACCGACGACGGCTATCTTCGCGTGCACGGCGCCGGCAACGAGCGCCACGCCGCGCTCTGGGATCAGTTCCACGAAGGCCAGCGCGTGATCGTCGTCGCGATCGATCGGGCGAATCCGGCGCGGCCGCGGAGCATTCCCGGCGTGATCGCCGTCCGGAGCAACCACCTCTGGCGGCGGCGCGTGAACGACGAGACGCCCGTCACCATCGAGAATCTCTGGGTCGACATCGGCGCCTCGTCGCGCGCCGAAGTGGAGCGCATGGGTGTCGACGTGCTCGACCCTGTCGTGCGCGACTGGCCCGAGTGGACGTTCAGCGATTATGTCGCCGGACCGGGCGCCGGTAACCGCGCCGGATGCGCGGCCGTTGCGGCAGCCGCGGACGCGGCAGGAGCCGCAGGCGGGGCAAGCGCATCGACGGCAGTCGGCTCGGGCCAGACGACGTTCATCATCTCGGTTCAGAAATCATTCGGGTGGGTCGGACTCACGTCCGCTCTCGCCCGGCTCGGCCGCGTCGACTCGTTGTTCATCGTCGATGCGGAGCTGTCGGGACGGCGGCCCGGCGTACGGACTGCTCGCGCACCGTGGCCGGCGGTGAGCCGGGTCGACGTCGGCGCCGTGATGACGATCGGAGTTCCGGGCTTCAACTACGGTACGCTCGCCGAAGCTTTGCACGAGAGCGACCTGGCGACGCT
>DATJIZ010000047.1:0-5538 GCA_035492735.1 Gemmatimonadaceae bacterium
GCACCTTGCCGAGCGACCACTTGATGCCGGCAACGGGTCCGGTGATCGGAAAGAACAGGAGATTCGTCAGCAGTCCCATGGCTCTCGATCAGGCGAATGCTCGTTTGCGAGGGAGCGTGGGCCACAGTTCCGTCTGTGGCAACTCGCCCTCGAGCTGCACACGGACGCGACCGGCGATCTCCTCGACGGCGTCCGTGTCGGTGAGAAGGTCGTAGTCGCGAACGTCGAGCGCCAGGATCGGGCAGTGCTTGAACGCCCGGATCCAGCGCTCATATCGGTCGTGCAGCGCCGACCAATAGTCGACCGGCGTGTCCTTTTCCTTCGGTCGGCCGCGCGTCGCGATCCGCTCGACGATCACCTCGAGCGGACCGTGAAGGTAGATCAGCAGGCGCGGCGGCCGCGCCGCCGGCGAGTAGAGCAGCTCCGCATAGAGTCGCTGATACAGCGTCCACTCATCGGAGCTGATGAAGCCTTGCTCGTACAGCCCGCGAGCGAAGACCTCGGCGTCCTCGTACCACGTGCGATCGAGTACCCAGCTGCCGCCGAGGCCGCGCATGCGACGCATGCTGGCAAAGCGCGTGGCGAGAAAGTGGAGCTGCAGGTTGAGGGCGTAGCTCCGCATGGCGTCGGGCCCGCTGTAAAAGCTTTCGAGCCAGGGGTTGTCCGTGTCGACGCTCTCGAGGGCGAGCTGAAGCCCGAACCGCGCCGCGAGCGCTCGGGACAGCGTCGTCTTTCCCGTTCCCACCATTCCGGCGACACCGATCAGCATGCGCTCCAACCTACGAAGCTTGTCGGGGGCGCGAAATGGTTACGTGTGCGGTTGCGCTATAGGCGCGCGCAGGAGCCCGGCGCGACAGCTACGCGACCGTGACCGTGCCCGCCTGCGCGTCCACCTGCACGGCGAGCTGTCGGAGCGGCGTGTTGGGAGGCGCGGCGATGTTCGGACCGCGAACCACCGACCCGTCGGCGGCGAAGATCGAGCCGTGGCACGGACACTCGAAGCGGTTGTTGTGCACCTCGGTGTCGCACTGCTGGTGTGTGCAGATGCGCGACAGGCCAAGAAGCGTCGTTGCACTCGTGCGCACGAGTGCGCGCTGATGACCGATGTCGACGACCGTTCCCACGGTCGCCAGGGCCGGAAAGTCGGCGAGCTGCACCGTCACGGGGCCGCCGCCGGGAATGTCCGGATCGCCGCCGCCGGTGATGTGCGGGATCGGCGGGCCGATCTGCCCGTCACCACACGCCTCCGCTGCAATCAGCGCGGCCGCCGCGGCGGACGCGCGGGCAAGAAAATCCCGGCGATTCAGGCAATCCTGACAGGACATGAGCCTTGCGCGTCAGACGGTGATGAACGCGGCGTTCCACGCAGCTTCGTCTTCGTCTTGCTGCCAGAGCGAATCCAGGTTGGCCACCACATTGTTCCCATCCTTGCGCACCGCGAACCGGTCCAACCCGCGCGTCGCCCGGCCGCTGTCCGCGACGTAAGTCCCGGTGGGCTCGAATCGCGAGTGGTGCTTGGGGCACTGGAATTCGTTGTCCTTCTCGGACCAGCGGAGCATGGTGTTCTGGTGCGGGCAGGCGAGCGAGAAGACGTACACCTTCCCCTGCCACCGCGTGATCATCGTGGCGTTGTCCTTGTCGATCTGCGTCCCGTCCTTCGCGGGTATCGCATAGGCTTTTTCGTCTCCGCTCCCGCCGAGCGCCGACACGAGCTCGATCGGTGCGGCGACGGCGCGGGCCGGCGTGGCGCCCAAGGCGATCAGGATGCCGACCGCCGCGGCCCCGGCCTCGCGAAAAAAATCGCGTCGCGCCACGAGCGCGCAGCCTTCACACGACGGCCGGTCGGCGCCGTCGTCCATACGGTCGATCGAAGACATCGGTATGCAATCAGACGAGGTTGACGAGGGAAACACCAAAAGCAGTGATGATGAACCAGAGCACCAGACTCGTGATGGCCGTGCTCCGCAGCCGGGACCAATGCGGCGACGCCTCGCTGGCGTCGCTCCGCAGCGCCGCTTCGATCCGGGTCATCCGCAGACCGTTCAGAAGCAGCAGTGCTACTAATCCCATCTTGGTCCAAAAAATCCACGATCCGAAGAAGCTCTCGATGTCCGACGCGAGCAGCGCGAGGCCGCTCACGACGACGATCGTCAACCCGGTGAGCACCCAGCGGTGCGTCGCGCCGAGCTCACGGGTGTAGTGCGTCCGGCCGCCCGCGGCGATACGCATGGCACGCAACGTCCCGCGGTCGGCCGCGATGGCGAGCCCGCCCGCCAACACGAGCCCGCCAATGTGCAGGAACTGCACGACGGTCTCGGCGGGTTTGGAGTGACTGTAGAAATCGTTCCACGGCTGCAGAAGATTGACCAGCGATTGCGGGACGAGCATGGCGACTCAGCGGTTCAGGATTTTCATGGCGACCTCGCTGACGACGGTGAGCCCCATCGCCGACAGCGCGATCGTGCGATGCAAACGCCGCTTGTCGAAGCTGGTCTCCGCCTCGTTCGAGAGCTTCGCCCCGGCGTACGTGAAAGCGGCGTCTGCCGTGATCATGGATAACGCATGAACGGTACGAACCGCTCGCCCTTTGGAGACCGAACGCGAGTCCCACCAGTTCCAGGCGCCGGTCACCGTGTTGATCGTGAACATTCCGGCGAGCATGGTCGCACCGACTCGATGGGTGGTCTTGGCCCAGGTGGGTGCGCCGGCACCCTTGTCCCACAACTGCTTGCCGGCAGCCCACTGCGCCGCGAAGACGGGAATCGTACCGTAGGCCACCCATCGATGAATGGTCAGGCGACGGGCGTACCAGTCGCTCACCACCACGAGCTTGGGCCGGGTGTGCGGCGTGTCGGCGACGGTCGCCGGCGCACGCAGGGACAGTGTATCGCCCGCCGCCGCCCAGGCAGGGACGATGGCGGGCAGGCTCGAACCGATCATCATCATGCAAGACACGCCAAGCGCGATCATCCTGGATCCTGAACGGGTTGATGTAGCGGACGGAGCATGTGCACGGTCAACATACCCGTTCGGACCGGCCGGGCGTTCCCGGGCGGCATACGCGTCCCGGTCGTGGGTGACGGCGCCTCTGTGCTCGGCTGCCGCCGGGCCTCAGGGCTGAAGGCGCGAGAAAATCGCTTTGGGGATCATCACGTGGACGCCCACGGTCCCGTCTACCAGTTGCGTGACGTCCACGTCGCCGGCCACGCTCACCAGTTGATAGGCGTCCTCGCGGGACAGCCCCTTCACTTGCACGAGCAGCTGAATCGCCTGCCGCACCGCGAGCTTGGTGGCCTGGACCAGATCCTTGTCGATTCCCATGGCGATGTAGTGCGACGGCGTTTCCGCACGCGGCCATTGCAGGTGCATGTCCTTGCGCACCACGAGCTGCAAGTCGCCCACGAGCGACGTTTCGAGCGCGGTGATGTCGACCTCGCCGTTGCCCTGTCCGGCATGTCCATCACCGATCTCGAGCAGCGCGCCCTTGGTCCAGACGGGGATATACAGCGTCGACCCGGCGACGAGCTCCTTGTTGTCGAGATTGCCGGCGTGGATTCCCGGCGGCGCGCTGTTGATGCGGCCCATCGATGCCGGCGGCGCAACGCCGACGCTTCCAAAGAACGGGTGCAGCGGGAGCGTGATCCCGTCGCCGAAGTGCCCCAGCATGCGCACGGTGTCGAGCTCGATGATCTTCGTCCGCTGCTCGCCCGGAAAGTCTTCCGGCAGGAAGCCGCTTCGCGAACTGAAGCCGTTGCATGCGTAGCCGATCGCCGGCTTGATCGCCCGGAATCGGACCTCGAGCACGTCGCCCGAGTCAGCGCCCTCCACGTAGATCGGCCCGGTGAGAATGTGGCCGCCTGGCCCTGTCTTCATCGTCGGCCGTGCGTTGTAGATGTCGTACGCCAGCTTCTCGACGCGTGTCGAATCCAGCCCTGCTCGGCGCAGCGAGACGGGGCTGCAGGTGGACAGCGCGCGGACCACGACCTCGTCCCCGGACTTGACCCGCAGTACGGGAACGCCCGCGGCGTCGTACCAACCCCACGCGACGGTCTGGGGCGTGGGCATGAGCACGTGCCGTTGACCGAGCGCAGGCGCCGGCCACGTGCCGGGCTGTGGCGCGGAAAACGCACTGCTGCCCGTGTGGCACGCCGCGACGACCGTCAGCGCGCCGATGAACGCCGTGGTCAACGCTCGATGAATGGCCATTCGCTTCTCGCCTGTTGCGGGTCGTGACACCAAGATACACGTGAACTCGAACGCGCGAATCATCGCGACGTGCATGACATCACCAGCAGTTGGGCAGGAAGCAGCGACGCTCGTCGTGGCGATTACCGGATCGAGCGGCATGATTGGTTCGGCGCTCGCCGGGACGCTCGAGGGCCGCGGCCACACGGTCAAGCGCCTCGTGCGCCGCGCCGCCGTTGCGGCCAACGAGATCGCCTGGCAGCCCGGCGCTCGCGCCATTGATCCTCGGCTGAAGGACCAGCTCGAAGGCGTGGACGTGGTGATCAACCTGGCGGGCGAGAATCTGGCGCAGCGCTGGACCTCGAGCGCCAAGCGGAGGATCGTCGAGAGCCGGGTTCCCGGCACGCTGCTGTTGTCTCGTACCCTCGCGGCGCTGGAGCGGAAGCCGCGTGTGCTGATCAGCGGCTCGGCCATGGGTATCTATGGCAGCCGCGGCGACGAGGTGCTCGACGAATCCAGCGCCCCCGGCGATGGCTTTCTCGCCGCGGTATGCAAGGACTGGGAAGCGGCGACGAGTCCCGCCTCCGATGCGGGCATCCGCGTGGTGACGTCGCGGACCACCCTCGTGCTCGACCGCCACGGTGGAGCGTTTCCGCGATTCCTGCTGCAGTTCCGGCTGTGGGCGGGTGGGCGGCTCGGCGACGGCCGACAGTGGATGAGCTGGATCACCCTGCGCGACCTCGTCGGGGTTTACAGTTTTCTCATCGCCCGGGAGAGCATCACCGGTCCGGTCAACATCGTGGCGCCCGAGCCGGTGCGGAACGCCGAGTTCGCGCGGGTGCTGGGACGCGTGCTCCGACGCCCGGCGCTGTTACCGGTTCCGACGTTTGCGCTCGAGCTGCTCCTGGGACAGATGGCGCGGGACACGGTCCTGGTGAGCCAGCGCATCGTATCGTCGAAGCTCGGCGGCTACCGGTTCGAGGATCCCGGCCTCGAGTCGGCGATTCGACAGGTGGTCGGGAACTGACGGGCGGTGGGCGACTGGTTGGGGCGGCGGGCGACTGATTGGGCGGCGGGCGACGAACAACGAATGGCGGGCGCATAGCGCGCGAGCGCTGAGCGATTGGCGGTGAGCCTCATTCTCGAGGTGGCCGCTTGCGCCACGAGCGTCAGCTGACCCCGAGCGAACGTATCCAGCTCCGCCCCGGCACGCAGCGCACAGCTCTTCAACTGATCGCTCGAGCGAACTTCGCTTTCAGTTCGTAGTTTCCCGCCGCCCGCCGCCCGCCGCCCGCCGCCCGCCGCCCGCCGCCCGCCGCCCGCCGCCCGCCGCCCGCCGCCCGCCGCCCGCCG
>DATJIZ010000048.1:0-7467 GCA_035492735.1 Gemmatimonadaceae bacterium
GAACCAGCTGGACGTCGCGATGCCGGGCGCCCGCACGGCGATCGCCCTGGCTGGCGTCGAGACGGGCGAGGTCCCGCGCGGGTCCACGCTCGTCGGCGATTCGGCGTGGCTCCCGACCACGTTGATTCGGGCCGATGTGACTGTGCTGCCGGGCGCCGAGGGATCTTTCGGTCCGCGAACACAGTTGCGCTTCCACGCGGGCACGTCCGACGTGGGAGCCCGCGTCGTGGCTCGCGAGATTCGGGCGGGAACGCCCTCGTCGGCGCGTGTGGTGCTCGAGGAGCCCGTCGTGCTGCGCGCCGGGGACAGATTCGTGTTGCGCAGCAGCGCACCGCTCAACACGATCGGCGGCGGCATCGTGACGGACCCGCACGCCCCCCGCCGCGCTCGGCCCTGGCCCGTCGGATTGCTTCCGCAGGAGCGGCTGCAGCGATTGCTCATCGAGGCCGGCGCGGCCGGCCTCGATTCGGCGGCCTTGCCGGTTCGCCTCGGGCTGGCGCCGAGCGAATGCCGGGTCCTGCTCGCGGAATCGGCTCGTGAGCATTTTGTAATTGGAAGCCGCGTGGTCGCGCGCTCCATTCACCACGAGCTCGGCCAGCGTCTCGTGCAGCTGATCGACGCGCACCATGCCGAGCGGCCACTCGACCCCGGGATTTCCGCGCAGCTTGCACGCAGCCGCCTCGCGGCCGCTCCGGAGTTGATCGAGTCAGTGATCCAAGCCCGGGTCGATGCGGGGGACATTGCTCAACTCGGCGGAGTGCTCAAGCGAGCCGGATGGACGCCGGCATTGAGCGACGGGGACGTTCACCTGGCCGACCGGGTCCGGTCCAGGTTGGCAACGGCCGGGGCCGAGCCGCCGTCGGCCGACGAGATCGTCGAGGAGCTGGGAACAGGCGTTCAAGCGGTCCTTCGTTTCCTGGAGCGGGAAGGAGAAATCGTTCAAGTCGAAGAAGGACGGTACTATGAGGCGTCCCAGCTCACCTTACTTGTCGGAAGGCTGCGCCAGGCACTTGGCGGCGGGCGTATGAAGAGTCCCTCTGAATTGCGTGAAGAACTTGGCCTTTCGCGAAAGTTTTTGATCCCGTTGTTGGAATATTGTGACCGTGTGGGGTACACAAATCGTGGGGCTACAGGCCGTGTGTGGCGTGGCACGTAACTTCCGATGTGACATGGGAGTCCACCACTAGGGTTCGCTTGACAGGACATTGGGCGCATCCTAAGTTCGACCGTACACGGCAGTAACCATTTCAACCCATTCAGGAGCTCTTGTAACGGTCCTGTTTCGTTAGCGCGGAGACAACATGTTCCACCGCTGGGCAGCACCGGTGCTCGTGCTCGCCCTTTGTGCGATGACGCCAAAGTATGCGGCGGGGCAGGAACAGCAGTCGCCCCGAGGGCCCGGTGCAGGGAAACTCGGACGGAATTATCCGAATCCCTTCAACCCCGACACGAAGATCCCATTCACGATCGAGTGTTCGGGAAACACAATTGAAACGCACGCTGTAACCATGCGGCTCCTGAACATCCTGGCGCAGCCAGTGGTGACTCCGGTGTTGCTTGGGCCAGCGGCCAACTCGACGACGAGCGCAACGAGCTCGTTGAACGGGAGCCGGCTCTCCAACCTTCGGTTGGCGTGCGGCGCGTACGAAGCGCTCTGGAACGGTAAGGTCGATGGAGGCGGACGCGAAGCGGCCTCTGGGACGTACATCGTCCAGCTCTTTGTCGACGGCAAGTACTCTGGATCGTTGAGGATTTACTACCGCAAGTAGTCGATCCGACACGGCCACCGATTGACGCGCGCCGAGAGCGAATTCGCTCTCGGCGCGCGTTGTTCTTGGGTGGGTCCACAGCCGGATCGGCAGACGCGACGAGTGCGCGAACATCCGCGACACGTGCGAGTCAGCCGGATTGGCGCAGTACTGGGGCACCGTGGTTGCTCTCTGACCGAGTCATGATCAATCCCGACAGGCTCACCGTGAAGGCCGGCGAAGCGCTGAACGACGCGCTCACGCTGGCTCGGCGCAATGGCAACCCCGTCGTCTACGACCTCCACCTGTTCGCGGCGCTGCTCGATCAGGACGAGGGTATCGTCGTGCCCGTGTTGCAGAAGCTCGGGGCGAGTGTCGCCCAGCTTCGCGAGCAGGTCGCGCGCGAGATCGATCGCTACCCCAAGCAGACCGATGCGCAGCCGACGACGTCGCGCGAGCTGAACCAGGTCTTCGACAAGGCCGAAGACGCGGCCAAGAAGCTCGGCGACGAGTACGTCTCGACCGAGCATCTGCTGCTCGCGCTTGCCGACACAAAGGGCGCCGAGTCCCGCGGGATTCTGAACGGCCTCGGCGTGACCCACGCCGCGCTGCTCGAGGCGCTCCAGGCGGTCCGCGGGACGCATCGTGTCACCGATCAGAACCCGGAGAACCAGTACCAGGCCTTGCAGCGCTACACTCGCGACCTCACCGAGTCGGCTCGCAAGGGCAAGCTCGATCCCGTGATCGGCCGCGACGAAGAGATTCGTCGCGTGATCCAGGTGCTGTCGCGCCGCACGAAGAACAATCCGGTGCTGATTGGCGAACCCGGCGTCGGCAAGACCGCGATCGTCGAAGGACTCGCCCAGCGCATCGTGAACGGCGACGTGCCCGAGGGACTCAAGAACAAGCGGCTGGTCGCGCTCGACATGGGCGCACTCATCGCCGGCGCCAAGTATCGCGGTGAATTCGAGGAGCGCCTCAAGGCGGTGCTCAAGGAGATCACCGACGCACAAGGCCTGTTCATCGTGTTCATCGACGAGATGCACACGATCGTCGGCGCCGGCCGAGCGGAAGGCTCGATGGACGCCGGCAACATGCTGAAGCCGATGCTGGCGCGCGGCGAGCTGCGCGTCGTCGGGGCCACGACGCTCGACGAGTATCGCCAGCACGTGGAAAAGGACCCGGCGCTCGAGCGGCGCTTCCAACCGGTGTACGTCGGCGAGCCGAGCGTCGAGAACACGATCGCCATTCTGCGCGGGCTCAAGGAGCGGTACGAAGCGCACCATGGGGTGCGCATCACCGACGACGCGATCATCGCCGCCGCGACGCTCTCGCACCGCTACATCGGCGATCGCTTCCTGCCCGACAAGGCGATCGATCTCGTCGACGAGGCCGCGTCGCGGCTGCGCATCGAGATCGATTCGATGCCGCAGGAGATCGACGAGGTCGAGCGGCGCATCATGCAGCTCGAGATCGAGCGCACCGCGCTGCAAAAGGAAAAAGATCGCGCCGCCGTCGAGCGCCGCGAGGAGCTCGAGCGCGAGCTGTCCGAGCTGCGTGAGAAATCGTCGGGCATGAAGGCGCAGTGGCAGCAGGAGAAGGAGATGCTGGGCGGCGTGGGCAAGATCAAGCAGGAGATCGATCAGGCGCGCATCGAGGCCGAGCAGGCGACGCGGCGCGGTGATCTGACCAAGGCCGCCGAGATCACCTACGGCCGCATTCCCGAGCTTGAGCGCCGCATGCGCGACACGGAGCAGAAACTCGCGAGCACCGATGGCCGTCCACAATTCCTGAAGGAAGAAGTGACCGCCGACGACATCGCCGAAGTCGTCGCGCGCTGGACCGGTATTCCGGTGACGCGGATGCTCGAGAGCGAGCGCGAGCGGCTCACCAAGCTCGATCAGGAGCTGGCCCGGCGCGTGATCGGTCAGGAAGAGGCGGTGCACGCGGTGGCGAACGCCGTGCGCCGCTCGCGCGCCGGCTTGCAGGATCCGAATCGTCCGATCGGCTCGTTCATCTTCCTCGGTCCCACCGGCGTCGGCAAGACGGAGACGGCGCGCGCGCTCGCCGAATTTCTGTTCGACGACGAGCACGCGATGGTGCGCATCGACATGTCCGAGTACATGGAGAAGCACGCCGTCGCGCGGCTGATCGGCGCGCCGCCGGGCTACATTGGCTACGAGGAAGGCGGCCAGCTTACGGAGGCGATCCGACGCCGGCCGTATGCCGTCGTGCTGTTCGACGAAATCGAGAAAGCGCACCCGGACGTGTTCAACATCCTGCTGCAGATCCTCGACGACGGCCGGCTGACCGACTCGCAGGGGCGCACGGTCGACTTCCGGAACACCGTCATCATCATGACGTCGAATGTCGGCTCGACGTTCATCCTCGAGCACGCGCGCGGCGACTGGGCCCTGGTCGAGACGCAGGTGATGGCCGCGCTTCGCCAGCAGTTCAAGCCCGAGTTCCTCAACCGCATCGACGACATCATCATCTTCCACCCGCTCGCCACGGAGCAGATCGAGAAAATCGTCGACCTGCAGCTCGCGCGGCTCGAGAAGCTGCTCGCCGATCGCAAGATCTCGCTCGACGTCACGCCGGAGGCCAAGCGGCTGCTCGCCGAAGAAGGCTACGACCCGGCCTTCGGCGCGCGGCCGCTCAAGCGCTCGATCCAGCGGCTGATTCAGAACCCGCTCGCCATGGCGGTGCTCGAGGGCAGGTTCGGCGACGGGGACGTGATCGTCGTGCGGCCGGACGGGAAGGGTGCGTTAGAGTTCTCGAACGAGCCGGCGCGCGAGACCGTCGGTGCGTAGCGGCGCACCGGTCGCGTCGCGGCGCGCCGTCCGCGATATTGGCGCATGATCACGAGCGAGCGCGACCTCGGCTGGATGCAGCGGGCGCTCGACGAGGCGCAGCGCGCGGGCGAGGCCGGCGAGGTCCCCATCGGCGCCGTGCTCGTGCGCGGCGACGCGCTCGTCGCGAGCGCCGGCAACCGAAGCGTGCGCGATCGCGATGCGACGTCGCACGCCGAGCTCCTCGCGCTCAGGCGTGGCGCGGAACTCATCGGCGATGCGCGGTTGACCGGGTGCACGCTCTACGTGACGCTCGAGCCTTGCGCGATGTGCGCCGGGGCGATCGTCCTCGCACGCGTCGACCGACTGGTGTTCGGAGCGTGGGATGCCAAGGCTGGAATGGTGGGATCGGTGGGCGATCTCGTGCGTCATCCCCGGCTCAACCATCGTCCCGAAGTGCTGGCCGGCGTGTGCTCGGAACAATGCGGCGAATTGCTCACGCGCTTCTTTCAAGCGCGGCGCCAAGTCGTTGACACGTCAGCGTCTACGCTCTAGCTTCATCGGCTCCCCCGGACAGGTGGCCGAGTGGTTGAAGGCACCGGTCTCGAAAACCGGCATACCGGTGAACCCGGTATCGTGAGTTCGAATCTCACCCTGTCCGCTGTGCATCGTATCAATCGCCGGCGCGGCGGCCACGAGCCGATCGCGCCGGTTTTTCGTTGCAACCACCGGCGGCTGTCGCCCGCCTGAGCACTTGGTTGCATGGCGCAGATGCCAGCGCCCGGTACGTTCTCTGGCATGCAAGCCCGCGCGGGCGACGTGGCCCGCATTCTCGGATTGGCGGCCCTGTACGTCGCCTTCGCGCGTCTCGGTTTTTCGCTCGGCCCGGTGGCCGGGTTCGCCACGCTGGTGTGGCCGCCGACCGGCATCTCGATCGCCGCGCTGCTGATCTTCGGCAGTCGGTTGTGGCCCGGCATCTTCATCGGGGCCGTCGCGGCCAATATTCTGACCGATGCGTCCGTGGGGATCGCGCTCGGCATCGCCGTCGGAAACACCGCCGAAGCGTTGATTGCCGCATATCTCGTCCGGCGACTGCGTCGCTTCAGCATCACGCTCGAGAACGTCCGAAGCGTGACGCGGCTGATCCTCGCCGCGCTCATCGGACCGCTCGTCAGCGCGAGCGTCGGCGTCGCGTGCCTCTACGCCGGCGGCAGGCTCGGAGCGTGGCAGCTGCGCGAGACATGGCGCGCATGGTGGATTGGGGATCTCGTCGGCGCGCTCGTCGTCGCGCCGGTCATCCTCGTCTGGAGCAGGCCAGTGATCGCGCGCTTCACGGCGGCGCGAGGCGAGCCGGCAGCGCTTGCGGGCGCGGTGGCTCTGGTGAGTGTTGCCACCTTCTTCGGCGACGTGCCCATCGTGTCCGCCCTTCCGGCGGGGTTTCGTCACGCCGAGTTGTTGCTCGTGGTTCTGGTTTGGGCGGCGCTGCGCTTCGGCCAGCGCGGCGCCGCGACCGTCGCGTTCGGCATCTCCACAACCGCGGTCACCGCGACGGTGCTCGGTCACGGGCCATTCGTGCAGACCGCGTTGAGCCAGAGCTTGATGTCGCTGCAGACCTTCATCGCGATCGTCGCCGTGACGTTCCTCCTGTTCGGCGCGACGATCGATGAGCGGCGATGCGCGCTCGGCGTGGCGCGGGAGGCGCACCGAGCCGCTGCACTGGCCAATCGCGTCAAGTCGGAGTTTCTGGCGGTCATGAGCCACGAGCTTCGCACGCCGCTCAACGCGATCGCCGGATATGCCCAGCTGCTCGAAGACGGTGTCTATGGTCCACTCAACGGAAAGCAAGCCGACGGCGTCGCGCGAATTCGCCGCAACGAGCAGCGTCTGCTGGGGCTAATCGACGAAGTGCTCGGGTTCGTGAGCGCGGAAAAAGGCCAGCTGACCGTGCGTCGCCAGCCCGTTCGCGTGTGGGATGCGTTCGACGCCGTCCAACCGCTGATCGCGGGCCAGCTCGCGGAGCACCACTGTATCTTGAAGCGGGCGGCAATCGGGCCGCGCCTCGCGGTGAACGCCGATCCCAAGAGCCTTCAGCAGATTCTCATGCGACTGCTCTCCAACGCCTCCAAGTACAGCAACGGCGGCGGAACGGTCACGATGGGCGCCGAGCGCGAAGGCGATCGCGTGCGCATCTGGGTGCGCGACATGGGTGTCGGCATTCCGCGCCAGGAACTCGATCGAGTGTTCGAGCCGTTCTTTCAGGCGGAGCATGCGGCGACGCGCCGTTTCGCGGGGATCGGGCTCGGATTGACGATCGCTCGCAACCTCGCCCGCCGAATGGACGGCGAGGTGACGCTCTCGAGCGAGCCCGGTCGGGGAACGACCGCGTCGGTCCTGCTGCCGGCGGCGTGACCAGCACAAGCGCCAACGGCCATCGGCGACATCCGGTCCGCAGCAATGCGCTTCTTGACGTCGCTGCGGCTGGCTAATTTAGGAAGCTTCGGATGGGTGGCCGAGTGGTTTAAGGCGCACGCCTGGAAAGTGTGTTTAGGTCAAAAGCCTAACGTGGGTTCGAATCCCACCCCATCCGCTTGCGGCGCTGATACCAAGTGTGTTGGCGGGGCTTTCATCGCCACGAGTGATTCCTGCCGAGATAGGCGATCATCGCGTTGCGCGCGGCATCGAGCGCCGCGTGCGGCGAAGCGCCGTACGCCTGGCAGATGGCGTGGATGCCGGTCCGATACCGATCGGCCGTCTTGCTCGCCATGAACTGCGTACTGAACTGGCAGGCGACCATCCGCAGCGACTCGTCGACCTTCACGCACCATGCGCCCGGCAAGGCGTCGATGGGATCGTCGACGGCCCGCTCGAGCACCGCGGGACCGAGCCCGAGTTGCCACGTGCCTGCGTCGTCGGCGATCGGTTGTCCG
>DATJIZ010000049.1:0-7669 GCA_035492735.1 Gemmatimonadaceae bacterium
GGCGCCTGGCGTGCACGCCACCCGATCGCCGTCGCCGTTGCCAAGCCCGCGCCAGCCGAGCGCGCTCGAGTGGCCGGCAAGTCCCGTGTCGTCGCACACGATGTAGCCGATCGCGCTGGCGGCGGGGTCGGAATTGTACGCGTGCAGCGCCGCCGACATCTTGCCCTGGTTCAAGTTCTGGGCGACGCCCGAATTGGTGTACGTCGCGCGATCGTCGAAGTCGGTTGGCGCCGCGCCGTAGTTGTAGGCGGGGTCCGCGAACCCGGTGGATCCGATCAAGCCGCCGTCGTTGCCGACGAGCATCATCGGGATGGTTCCGGATGGCGGGTTGGGCGGCGCGAACGCGAACGAGCGTTGATCGACGTGGTACGCATCGCCGCCGCCGACCCAGGTCTGCCCTGAATCCGTGGAGCGACTGAGATACAGATGTCCGAGGAACAGGATGTCCTTCTGCCCGTTGCCCGGCGAGTTCGGCGCGACGGCGAACAATCCCGACGACGTCGGCATGGTCGAAGTGTTCACCTTGCTCCAGTTGGTCGAGCCTTTGCCCGTCGTGCAGATCGCGACGCTCCCTGTCGAGACGCTCTCGAAATAGCAGTACGCGCGTTGTGGATTCGCCGGGCAGTACTGCACCCAAACGTGATCGAACGTGCCGACGGCGGGGAGGCCATTTCCGGTAACCTGGGCCCACGCAGTCGTGGCCGGGCTAGCGGAGTAATAGATGCCCTGCTGGAAGATGCCGACGTAGCAGTCCGCACCGGTCGTCGGCAGCGAGAACGCCATCGACGAGACCACGCCGGCGAGCACTGGAGTGGCGCCCCACGTCGCGCCGCCGTTCGTCGAGACGTACACACCGTTCGCGGTGCCCGCGTAGATCACGGTCGTGGCGGGATTCGCGGCGTTGCGCGGATCGACGATGATCTGCTTGATGCCGCCGCCGCTCCCGATGGTCACGGGAGCGTTCCACACGCCGCCTTTGTTGCTGGACACGTAAAATGCGCCGCCGGTCGTGCCCATGTACACATAGTTGCCATTGACCGGATGCACCGCGACCGCCGCCGGCTGCAACGTGTAGTCGTTTTGCTGCAGCGAATCACTGATCGGCGTCCATGACCTGCCGCCGTCGCCGGTCGCGAACGCGACCACGCCTCCCTTGGGCATTGCCCCGGCGTACGAGTTCTGGTCGATGGTGTAGATCGCGTTCGAGTCGTTGGGGTCGACGGCGATCGCCCAGACCTGGGTCTGGCGCGCGTACATGTTGCGGCGAGAGATCCGCCGCGGCGACGTGGTGTCGCGTGGCGTGTAGATGAAGTCGGGTCCGATCGGGAACCAGGTCATGTCTCCGCCTTCTCTGTTTTTGTACGATGGAACGATGGGCGCGCGACAAGCGACCGAGCACCAGGCTGACCGAGTCAGGTGCTTCCGCTACAACTCTCGCACGTCATCGATCTCGCCACTATTCGCGGCCGCGAACGAAACAGTGAGTGCTCGGCCCGCGGCCGCCGAGTTCTGGAGCATCGACCGTAGCTCAGCGAAGTGCTCGTGCGCTGTCGATAGACGATAGATGCGCGCCGATTCCAGAAACATTACCTCCACGAAACCTTTCCCCGGCCGATCACGGACGTTGGCGACGGTGAGCTCGCGCCATTGCGCTCCGGAAGGCTTCAGGGACACGTCGTCAGGCTCTGGTAGTCGATCAATGTCCCGTCCGTCAGCGTGTAGCTCGGATCCGTTCCGAACGTCGTCCCCGCGTAGTTCGTCGGCCAGTAGGCCGAGCCCGGCTGGATCGAGTACATCGAAACGTTGGCGTCGGGTGAGCAGTTCGCGTTCGCCTGTGCGGTCAGCCACGTGCTCAACAGCACAGGTTTGTCGAACATGCCAGGATCGATCACCATCGCAAGCGTCAGGGTGCAAGGGCGGAGCCTGACCCTGACTCGTACGAGTGGCGCCACGTGATACCACCAGTACACGCAGCAGCCGCCCCATTTGTCGGCTTTGACGGCGAGCGTGTCGTTTCCCTGGTTCGCGAAACTGAACACTTTTTCGCAGCAATATCGATATCGTGTCGTAATGATCTGCCGCATCTTGTGCGCGCGTGCGTAGCATCCGTCGATCACGTACTGGAACGGGATGCACGGCGAGATGTCGAACGGTCCGCCAAGGTAGCAGGCCTGCTTGGCGCAGAAGTCGAAGATCTCCTTCGCCTTGGCGTAGTTCGGAATCGTCCGCGTGCATAAGCGGAAGATCGGAACCTTGAGCCGCAGATCGACCACGTTGAACGTGGTCGGGTCGATGCGAGCGACATCGATCGTCTTCGTCGTTCCACGCACCTTGGGCGGAATCTTGCCTCGCCTGAACGTTTCGATCTCGTCCGGCGTGGGCGTATCGACGTGCTCGATTCGTCCGCGTCGCGAATCGAGGACCACCTTGAGCGGAGCCTTCGCGCGGAGTGCACGGCGCAAGAGGTTCGCCGTGTCCGAGCGGCGCCCAGGCGTTGTTCGCAGCGTGAAAATCTGCTGGCGCTCGAAGAACAAATACTCCGCAACGCCACGTCTTGGCCTTCTGATCGCGGCCAGAGAAACGACCGCTGTCTCTGAGTTCGTTCGCTGTGCCATTGCGCCGCCTCCCGTCAGCCGACCTTTGAGCTTTGCTTACACACTTGCGCGAAGCACTTCTCGATCGCACGGGCGTCCAGATGGTTGCGCGCCAGCAGCTGCCGCAGCGACTCGTCGGACAATAGGCAACGAAGGAACGTGGCCCAATCCTGGCAGCAGTCGTCCTTGCCTCGGGTGGGCGGAGGGTTATCGCCCTGCGTCCACACCAATCCCGTGCGCAACTGTTCTCGCGAGAACGGATAGCCTCTGAGCGTCGACCCCTTGGCGCGGAAATGCGCTGTGTACACGCCGGCTGCCGACGTGACGACCGATCCCTCGAACACGCCCGGGTCCTGCTCGGTGAGCGGAATCCAGCTGGTGGTCCCATCGGCTCGCCTGAGCTCTACCCTCACACTGGCGCGCTTCTCGACCGGCAAGTCCATCTCGGTCAAGACGGCGTGCAGTTTGAGCACCGCGCCCGGCACGTAGCTGGACTGCAGCACGTGGGCATCGAGGTTGACGCTGCTGCGTGCGTGCACGACGGCACTGTATGGCACTCCAGCCTTCGCTTGGTCGCTCCCGCGCTGTGAGGTTACGTATTCCTTGTACGCTCCCGCCGACACCTTGAGCACGATGTACCATCGCCCGGCTTGTGCGGGAACAGCGGCAGCGACGACCGGGAACGCGAGTCGGTAGAAGATGAGGTTCGCGCTCTGGTTGAACTTCACTCCGGCAACGCCGCCGAGTGCGTTGTGATCGATCCGTGTTCCGGTTGGCGTCTCGAGCTGAAACGCGAACGCCCACGGCGCCGGCGACAGCAGCACGACATCGGCGGTGTAATCGGATTCCGTGATGTCGAATGGAATCTTGATCTCTCCAACCGGGGCGAGGAAGCCGTCTGGATCCACCACGACGTCGGCATTGGTGGCGCTCGCCAGGATTTGTACGAAGTACTTTTGGAGCTTGAATACGTCGCTCTGACCGAGGTTGTCGGTGAGCAGCAGATAGCCGCCGGTGTTGTTGACGAGGTGGTTCAACGCCACCGGATTGACCTCGTTGACCGTGCCGAGCCCCACGGCGAATACGCGATTGTTGATCAGCGACTGCACGTCGCTGATGAACTTGTACGTGTTCTCCTCGCCGTCGGTGAACACGATGAGGGCCGTCGAGTCGTAGCCGCTCGCCGCGGCAATCGCGTTGTGTCCGACTTCTACCCCGTCGCCGATCGACGTGGTACCCATCGGATTCGTGACGTGATTGGTGATTGCAGCGCCCGCGAGGGCGCGACCCAGTCCGCTCGACAGTGAGCCTGCCGTCATGATGCCCATGCGCAGGTAGGCATCCTGATCGAAGCTGACCACGCCGATACCGTCATTGTCCGGAAGGAGCGACACGAAGCTGGGCGCAGCGTCGTGCAGCACGTCGATGCGCTTTTTGTTGAGAATCCCCGACGGGTCGTCCATGCTGCCCGACTGGTCGAGCACCAGACACGACGCGACGGTTGGCTGCGGGATCGTGTTCGCCGTAATCGGAATGACGAACGTCTGCCCGGTTTGCGGGCACGTCACCGTCATGGTGCCCGTCGCCGATGCGGCGGCGTTGGTGGCGGTGTACGACACCCATATGCGCGCGTCGCGCTCGAGCGCGCTGTCCGCGGCCGGGAACGACGCGCCTCCCAGGGGAAGTCCGAACGAGCCCGGTCCGGTCAGCTTGGTCGGTCCCGAGGTTACGTTGAGGTCGACTGCCGCGCAGCTCTGCACCGAGAACACGGCTGCCCGAGTGGTCGTGACGCCTTCGGGTACGTTCTGAAAGTTGATGGTCGGTGTGTCGAGCCCCACGGCGCTCAGGCCATTCGCGCACGGCGCCGCCAGACAGAACCCGATCAGTCCGGCAGAGACATCCTTTATGATGTTCTGCATCTCAGCCCACGCCGGCTGAAATTCGGTTCCCCACTCGATCGTAAAGCCGTACACCTTGGCTTTGCTCGGATCGGCGCGGTGGCGCGCGTACACGTAGTCGTCGCTGGCGCCCGAGGTGGGATACAGATCGTACGACGACTTCGAGATGTACGCCTTTCCGCGAACGGCCTGGAGGTCGGTCACGAACCGGCCGGACAGGCTTTGCACCACGGCCAGATCGTCGGCGTGGATGTATTCACGATACGCATCGCCCGAGATGCCGCGCTGCCCGTCGAACGCGGGGTTCATGAAATTCATCGCCGCGTTGGTCGTTTGATCCTCGTCGTCGCCCCAGTTGTACAGCATGTCCTGCGAGTACGAGTGCACGTCGATGAACCACCGCGTTCGCGGAAACGAGTCGAGCAGCCACTTCACGTTCTGTGTTTCCGCTTCGGAAAACGCCGACGGCCCGTGGTAGATCTGGTAGTCGCACGGGTTGCTGCTGACTACGACGCCCGATCCCGGGGCGTAGGCGGTGGTAAAGTCGAATAGAAAGTCGTAATTGCGGTTGATGTCGACGCCGACGCACGAGGGGTTGCCGCCGGAATAGGCGGGATTGCGGTTCTTGCGCCACATCGAGTCGACGTTCTGGCTGTAGTGCCTGCCGTCGGGATTGACGAGCGGAAAGAGTACGACGTGCACCGTGTTGAGCAGCGACTGGATTTGCGCCGCCGTGAAGCTCTTGCCGCCGTAGGTCAGCCCGAGGTTGCCCGCGAACGCTTCGAGGAGATCTGTGGCCAGATTCAATGCGATCTCGCAGCTCCCCCACTCTCGTGCGTGCACCCCGCAGATGATCATCACGGCGTCCTTGGAGCCCGCGACGCCCGGGCCGAGCCGGAGCGCGTGCGAGGTGCGCGCTTCGCTCGTTGTGAACGGCAGGGTGACTAATTGGCACAGGCTGGGATACGCCGCGGCGAGGTTCACCGTGGCGGTTTCGACCTCGTCGACGTTGAGGTACGTCATTGCGGCCCGCCCTTGGGCTTGTCGCCAAGCCCTTTCGGGATCCGCTGTTCGCCCGCGAACCGATTGCCCTTTCCGACCTCGGCTTGTCGCTCCCGGCCGCGGGCGGAGGCATCGAACAACACCTGCACCGCGACGCCTGGATGTTCGAGCTGCTTGACCTCGTCCTCAGGGACGAAGACCTCGATGACGACCGAGTCGCGTTCGCGGCGCGTCGACTCGACCGGCATCGGATGCCGAGTCAGCAGCTCCCGGATCGCTGTGTCGCTCCCGGTGATTTTGACACTCAGCACTTTTGGGGGCGGGGGCGGGGGCGGAGGGGGAGGGGGCGCAGCATTGGCCATACGACCTCCATGCGCCGGCGCGAGAGTTCACTC
This sequence comes from Gemmatimonadaceae bacterium, assembly GCA_035492735.1. Taxonomy (GTDB): domain Bacteria; phylum Gemmatimonadota; class Gemmatimonadetes; order Gemmatimonadales; family Gemmatimonadaceae; genus JAQBQB01. Next base: position 5,890 of record DATJIZ010000049.1, read on the forward strand.
GGCAGCCGGGCGAGCGCGGACGACGCAATCGGGCCGCCAACGCGTGCCGTCCCAGACGTGCACGCGTGACTCGGTCAAGGAGCAGTCCGGCGTCGGACCAGCGCATTCGATGCCGGATCCCCGCGGCGCGAATGACTACCTGGCGCTCGCGGCGATCGGTCGCCCGTTGCAGGCGCACGAGTATATCTGTGTCTCGGCCGGCCTGTCAAGAATTTGATTCGTATATCATGATTAACGTTGGGACACGACGAACGCGCGGCGAGTCGGCTCGCGAAGGTGACAACGGAGCGAACATATGTATGGCCTCATCGTGCGCCTGACCGTTCACGACGGAAAGCGCGACGAGATGATCGACGTGCTGAGTGGGGGGCCGGGCGACACGCTCGGCTGCATCTGCTACGTCGTCGGCATGCCCGAGCTTCCAGCGCCGCGGTCACGCCAGTCGTGAAATCCAAGCGCGCTGCCCAAATCGCGTTCGCCACCGGGATGATCGGCCTCGGCGTGGTCGGATTCGTGTTCGGCGACTTCGCGCAGCTGTGGCGCTCCGCGCCCAAGTGGGTGCCCGGCCGGCAAGCGCTGGACTACGCATCGGCCGCGCTCGTGTTGGCATGCGGCGTGGGCCTCCTGTCGAGGCGCACGCAAGGGCCGGCTTCGCGCGCGCTTCTCTACTTCTGGGCTCTTGCAGTGCTGCTGATCGAGGTCCCTGTGGTGGTGAGGCATCCGCTCAACGAGATCGCGTGGCAGGGACTCGCGCATGTGACGATGCTGCTCACGGCCGCATGGATGCTGTTCACGACGAACGAGCGTGCCGTGCGTATCGCGCGACTACTCTTTGGGCTTACGCTGATTCCGATCGGGCTCGCGCATTTCGTTTACCTCGAGCTCACCGCGCCGCTCGTTCCCACCTGGCTTCCATATCATACGTTCTGGGCGTACTTCACCGGCGCCGCGCAGATCGCGGCCGCGGCCGGCGTGCTGTTGGGCATTTATGCGCGGCTCGCGGCGGGGCTCGAGGCTGTGCTGCTCGCCTTGTTCACATTCCTGGTCTGGCCTCCGCTGATGTTCGCCGCGCCGACCAAGGCCGGTTTGTGGTCGGAGTTCACGATCTCATGGGCGATGACGGCGGCGGCGTGGGTGGTTGCCGTGTGCATCCGGGCGCCGGAGCGCGGTATCATCGCGTTGTCCGCGTCAGAGGGTGAGCCCCGCCGAGCTCCGGCGCGATGATCGTGTGTGCCGAGTTGCGCCTCGATTCTCGCGCCGAGCAGATTATGGCCATGCCAGCCGTCCGCCCGCATCGATGGACCCGAGCGGAGGTCGATCGTCTCGTGGAGGATCGAGCAGGGCGCGCTACGAGCTGGTCGATGGCGAGCTGCTCGTGACCGCGTGACGTGACTTCGCAATTCACACCGCTCGGCGATCTCCGCCTCGGCCGCATCGGCCTGGGCACGAACCGGCTCCGCAACACACCCGACAACATCGCCTTCATCCGGTCAGCCGTCGACGCCGGCGTGCAGATGATCGACACGGCTCACCTCTACACCGGCGGCGAGAGCGAGCAGACGATCGGGCGAGCGCTCTCACCGGTGCCGCGGGGCGTGGTCGTCGCGACCAAGGGCGGCTACGGCGGCCGCGGGCGGGGACGGCCGGAGGTATTGCGCAGCGAGATCGAGCAGAGTCTAAAGAACCTGCGAACCGAGCGTATCGCCCTCTACTATCTGCATCGCGTCGATCCGGAGACGCCAATCGAGGAGAGCCTCGGCGCGATCAAGGAATTCGTCGA
>DATJIZ010000050.1:0-6733 GCA_035492735.1 Gemmatimonadaceae bacterium
GGCGTGTACCCGTCGCCCGTACCACACGCCGATGTGGTGACCACGACGACGCACAAGACGCTGCGCGGGCCGCGCGGCGGCTTGATTCTCTGCAAGGCGGAACACGCCAAAGTCATCGACAAGGCGGTGTTTCCGGGCAGCCAGGGCGGCCCGCTCGAGCACGTCATCGCCGCCAAGGCGGTATGCTTCAAGGAAGCGCTCGATCCGTCGTTCAAGGAATACTCACGGCGCGTCGTCGCCAACGCGCGCGCACTCGCCGCCGCGCTCGCTGCCAGCGGCTTTCAGATCGTGTCCGGCGGCACCGACAACCACCTGATGCTGGTGGATCTCCGGAATCGCGGGCTCACCGGCAAGATCGCGCAGTCGGCGCTCGACGAGGCGGCGATCACGGTGAACAAGAACACCGTGCCCAAGGAAACCCAGTCGCCGTTCGTGACGAGCGGGATCCGCATCGGCACGTCCGCCGTCACCACGCGCGGCATGGGCGAGCGTGAGATGGCGCGAATCGCGCGGCTGATCGATCGCGTCCTCGCGGCGCCGGACGACACGAGTGTGGCCGCCGCCGTGCGCGACGACGTGCGGGCTCTGACGAAAGAGTTTCCGCTCTACGGTTGAGCGGGTGCGCCGGCGTGTCGCAGGCGCAGCGTGAACGTGCTGCCCGTGCCCGGCGTACTCTCGACCGTGAGATCGCCGTTCATGGCGCGGGCGAGCTCGCGACTGATCGAGAGTCCGAGACCGGTGCCTTCATGGGTGCTGTTGAGGGTGCGGCCCACCTGGACGAACGGCTCGAAGATCGCCTCCAGCTTGGTCTGCGGGATGCCGATCCCGGTGTCGTGCACGCGAACACCCGACCAGTCGGCGTCCTCGAACTGCGTGATCGTGATCGCGCCGCCCGGCTCGGTGAATTTCACCGCGTTCGACAACAGGTTGATGAGGATCTGTTCGACCTTCGCCGAATCCGCGGTCGCGAACGCATCTTTCGTCGGGACGATCGCCACGTCGAGTCCCCGCTGCGCCGCCTGCGGTTCGATCATCGGCAGCACGTGCCGAACGGCGTCGCCGAGCGACATGCGCTGCAAGTCGAACGAAACGCGGCCTGCCTCCAGCCGGCTGAAGTTGAGCAGATCGTTGATGATGCCGAGCAGGTGCTGCTGGCTGCGACGAATGCGGTCGAGGAATTCGCGCTGGTCCTTGTCGAGCGATCCCGCCACGCCGAGCAGCATCAGATCCGCGTAGCCGCCGATCGCGTTGAGAGGCGTGCGCAGCTCGTGCGACATCGACGCCAGGAACTCGCTCTTCGCACGATTCGCCGCTTCCGCTTCGGCCACGCGGCGCGCGTCCTCGATGGCGCGCTCCTGGGCCATGCGCCGTTCCGTGAGATCGCGCGTCACCTTGGAGAAGCCGACCAGCTCGCCGTGCTCGTTGCGCATCGCGGTGATGACGACGTTCGCCCAGAACCGCTCCCCGTCCTTGCGCAGCCGCCAGCCCTCGTCCTCGAACTTGCCGACCCGACTCGCAACCTCGAGCTCGTAGCCGGGCTTGTTCCAGGCCAGATCCTCTTCCGGATAGAAGATCGAGAAATGCTGCCCAATGATCTCGGCGGCCGTGTAGCCGTTGATGCGCTCGGCCCCCTCGTTCCAGCTCGAGACGTGTCCCTCGCGATCGAGCACGAAGATTCCGTAATCCTCGACGCTGTCGATGAGCATGCGAAAGCGCTGCTCGCTGTCGCGAATCGCCTGCTCAGCGGCGCGCCGCTCGGTGAGATCCCGCGTGACCTTGCCGAACCCAACCAGCGTTCCGGATCGATCGCGCAATGCCGTGATCACGACGTTGGCCCAGAAGCGCGTGCCGTCCTTGCGAACGCGCCAGCCTTCGTCTTCCACGCGGCCGTTCGCCGTCGCGATCTCGAGCTCGCGCTCCGGTTTCCTGGCGCGGCGGTCTTCCGGCGGGTAGAACACGGAAAAGTGCTGCCCAATGATCTCGTCGGCCGTCCACCCCTTGATGCGCTGGGCGCCGGCGTTCCAGGTCCGAATGTGTCCGCCAGCGTCGAGCGCGAAGATGGCGTAATCGAGCACGCTCTCGACGAGCAGGCGATACAGCCCCGGCTTCTCGCCGGGCTGCCATCGCGCGGGCGGTTCCGGCGCCCGCTCCGGCTCGCCAGCGCCATGCGCCGGGGAACCGCTGCCGCTCGTTCGGGCGGCGCTCGCGTCGGGGTTCACCTTGGCCATCGTGTTACAAGTTTGTACGGATAGACCTGTCACGAGCAATGCGTCGAATCGAACCGGAACGCGTCACCGAAAAGCCTCCAATTAGCCGATCGGACTCGAACTCAGGCGAGGTCATCAGTAGTGAACCAGCATAACAGACTCGCGACCATGCTCGGAGCGGTTGTCCTCGCGCTGGCGCTTTCCGCGTGTTCGAGGTTCGGTGGAACGCCTCACGCCAGCCCCGCCGAGGCGGGCGCGAGGCTTCGCGTGATGACGTACAACATCCAATCAGGACATGGCAACCTGGAGGCCACGGCGGAGGCGATTCGGGCCGAGCACCCCGACGTCGTCGCGTTGCAGGAGGTCGACGTTCACTGGGCGGAGCGATCCGGGTTTGCCGATCAGGCCGCGATTCTCGCCCGGCGTCTGGGCATGACCGTGCGATTCGCACCCATTTACCGCATTCCGGCGGCGACGGCGGGAAGTCCGATCCGCGAGTTCGGCGTCGCGTTGCTCACGAGGTTTCCGGTCGCGAGCTGGCGCAACGACACGTTGACTCGGCTGTCGACGCAGGATCCCAATCCCGTTCCGTCGCCAGCTCCCGGACTGCTCGAGGCCACGCTCGACGTGCGTGGAACCCGCGTGCGCGTGCTGAACACGCATCTCGACTATCGAGCCGATCCACGTGTGCGCCGCCAACAGGTGCTGGAGATGGTGGGGTACGTTCGCGCCACGAGCGAGCCGACCATCGTGTGTGGCGATCTGAACGCGACTCCCGACGCACCGGAGCTCGCGCCGCTGCTCGCGCACCTGCATGATGCATGGTCGGCCGGCCGCGGCCCGGGCTTTACCTATCCCGCCGACGCTGCATCGAAACGCATCGACTACGTGCTCGTCTCACCGCAGTTCAACGTCGTGGCGGCGAGCGTGCCGGACACGCAGGCCTCGGATCACCGACCGGTGATCGTGGATTTGTCGCTTGCGCCCAGCGCGCGCCAGTGACGGCGCGCCGCTCTCCACGGTTACGCAGGCATGAACGCACGACACTTGATCCTTCTCGCCGGCGTCGCGGGCTGCGCGGCATCGATGTCCGGACCGCGCACCGATGTTCAGTCCACCTTTCGCGAAACGGCAGCGGCGACGATCGTCGGCACGAGCTCCGGCCGCTCGGTGCAGGCGACCGCCGACATCGAGAACGTCGGCGGCTCGCAACAGTCGATTGCCTGGGGCGTCGATTGCGGCGGGTCCGGCGCGCTGACGCTCAACGTCTACCGCGTCAACGGCGACACGCGAACGCTTGTCTGGACGTCGGCGGCATTGAAGAGGGTCCTGGGCTGCCCGACGCGGCTCGTTCAGCTCTCGCTGGAACCGGGCGAACACGCACAGCCCCAATTCGCGATCGCCGTGAGCTCGATACTCGGCGACTCACTCCCCGCCGGCACGTATGCGCTGGGCGTCATTGCGCGAACCACGCCGGCGCTGGACGCCGAGGTTCCCGCGGGAACGCTGAGCCTCACCGACACGTTGGTCGTGCCGCCGGGCACCGACCTCGATGGCACGTGGACTGGATCGGCGAAAGGGCTGTCGTTCTCCCTCACACTGAAATGGACGGCGGACTCGGTCAGCGGGACCGGATCGTACACGGCCGCCGACACCAATTCGTTCGGTTGCGGCGGCGGCACGCTGCGCGGGAGCGGCACGCTGAAGTACGTTGCACAGCGCACGCAGGACAGGTTCCAGGGCGCGATGCTGGTCTCGGGCGGCTGGTCTCCGCCATTCGGAGGTGTCCTGCTGGATCAGCGAACGATCGCGGGATCGTTCATGTCGATCGACGCTGGCGCCTGCTACTTGACGCTCACGCGCCAGTAGGCTCGGCCTTCAGGTCTGCGCGACGGGCAACCGACGCACCACCGACGCGACGCATTGCGCGGCGAGGTCGCGCGTGGTGTAGGAGCAGAGGTCGATGTCGGCGCGACGCCACTGCCAGTCTTCGGGGCTGGTCGCGTGCGGATGCAGAACGTGCTCGAAGGCGGGCATGGCCAGGCGTGCAGCTTCGCTGTGATTCTGGTCGCCGAGCTGGCCACTCCACTCGATCACGAGGAGCTGCCCGTCGGCGATCGAATTGGAGCGGCCGCGAATCCATGAGAAGCTGAGACCGACTGGACCGATCTGCACGGTGTAGCGATCGGGTGTTCGGCGTGCCTCGGGCGTAAAGCCGTCGGGCAGCGTTCCCGGCTCCTTGCACAGCCGCAGCACCGCGGAGGACAGCGCATCGAGCTCGCGATTGATCAGGGCCATGGCGCGCTGCGAGGCGAGGAACGTGCTGCGGGCGCGTGCCCGCATTTCTTCTTCGGCGAGCCGCGCGGCCACCGCCGCTTCGGTGAGTCGCTTGGGTGAGCCGCCCGACGCCGTGACCGCGGCGACGATGGCATCGAGCACTTCGGCGCTCGTGGGAGCGGCGCTGGCCCGAACGACCGTCCCCTTGAGCCACGCGGGGACCGGCGAGGTGTCGAGCGGAACTACGACGACGTCCTTGTGCTTGGTCTTGCCGATGCGCGCCTTGAGCGCCGCGGCATCGCTCGCGCTCGAGCCGGAGCCCCACAAACGCTGATACAGGACCACGACGACCCGCGCATCTTTTTCGATGATCTTGTGCGCCGCGGCGATCGCGGCGTCGGTCAGTGGCCGATCGGCCGGCCGGGGCGATATGTAGATGGCTTTCGAGAGCCGATGCTCGAGTCGGCGCTTGAGCTCCGCGACGGCCAGACCGTCGAATTCGTTGGCGCTGACGGCGACTTCGTATTTGAACGCACGCTTCATCGGAACCGGGGTACGGGACGCGAGGTGACGCTGCGGACCTCCGATAATCTACTAAAGAGGCCGGTTCACCGCGCGGGGAGTTGTGGTAGCGGGGTACCGGGGGCATTTTGGTAGACGTTGCGTGTTCGCTGCGTTCATTTCGACCACCAGCTACGAGTCAGTCAGCGCCTTGTCACAGCTTGCTTTCCGCGACGGCATCATGGACCGCATTCGCATGCGCGAACCGCGGTTCGATGAGCGAGCATACTTCTTCGTGCTCGCGGCGCTCGAGTATTGCCAGCAGCGTCTTGACGAGCGGCGGCACATCAGCGGCCGCGAGCTCGCGCTCGCCTGCCGCGATCTGGCGCTGGATCGATTTGGCGTCATGTCGCGGCTCGTCCTGGAACACTGGGGCCTCCGCAGCACGGCCGACATCGGCGACGTCGTCTTCACGCTGGTCGAGCTGGGCCTGCTGCGCAGCCAGCCCAGCGACAGCCGCGACGAGTTTACCGGCGTGTACGCGTTCGATCAGGCATTCGAGCGCGAATATCCATGGTGCGCGGCGATCGCCGAGTAGAGGAGCGGGGGACGGGGGAAGAGGGGAGGGGGTATGGAACAGAAAATCGACTGGCCTGCTTGCCGAAAGTGTCATTCGGGAATCCTGCTGCCACTGAGCGACTATGGTCGCGACGGCGCCCCGATCACTTACAAGGCGTGGGCCTGCAGCAATCCGGAATGCGGCTTCAACATCCGCATCGACAACGGTGAACTGAGCTACGGTCGCACGGTCGGCACGTCGCAGAAGTAGATTCCCGACCACCGTGCGCACCCTCGTTCGCGTCGTCACGAGCCAGGAGTCGGCGGCGCGCGATGCGGCGACGATCGCCGCCGGCGTACCGTCGCGCGCTCTCATGCAGCGGGCCGGCGCCGCGGCGGCGGCCGAGATCGCCCTCCGCTTTCGCGACCGATTGTCCGGCGGGGCGATCGTGTTCGCCGGGCCGGGCAACAACGGCGGCGACGCTTGGGTGGTGGCACGCGCCCTCGCCGCGAGCGGCGTGTCGGTCCGCGTGGTCGAGCCAATCGCCGCCAAAACGCCGGACGCCCTCGCCGAGCGCAAGTTGGCGCTGGACGTGCTGGGCGAGGGTGCGGTATACGACAATCTCGACGCGTTCGAGAATGGCCAGTCGATCGTCATCGATGGCTTGCTCGGCACCGGTGCCACTGGCGAGCCGCGCGGGCAAATCGCGGCGGCGATCGCCGCGATTCAACACCTCGCCGAACGCGGATCCACCATCGTCGCGCTCGACGTGCCGAGCGGCCTCGATGCATCCACCGGCGCGGCGCCCGGGCAGGCAGTGGCGGCCGATCTCACGCTGACGTTCGGCAGCATCAAACGCGGCCACCTCGTGAACCGCGACGCATGCGGCACGCTCGCCGTGCTCGACATCGGTCTCGAGACGTCCGACGACGATCTGCTCCAGGTGCCGCAGCTCATCGACGAAGCGTGGGTCGCGGCGCAGGTGCCCGCGTTCGCCGCCGACGCGCACAAGGGCGTGCGCAAGAAGATCGCGATCGTCGGTGGAGCGGCGGGGATGGCGGGTGCGTCGATCCTTGCCGCGCGCGCGGCGCTGCGGAGCGGGATCGGCATGGTGAAGCTCGTCGTCGCACCCGACACACTCGCGCCGGTGCACGAAGCCGAGCCGTACGCGCTCGCCGCGCCGTGGCCA
>DATJIZ010000051.1:0-9995 GCA_035492735.1 Gemmatimonadaceae bacterium
TGACCAAGGACGACCACGTGCTGCTCGCACCGCCGACTGACAAGTCCGGGATCACCACGGCGACGATTCCCGGTCTCAAGCCCGCGGTACCGCCGTCGATGTCGGGCGATACCGCAAAGAGCGTTTCGCTGCCGACGGGAAAGCCGCCGGTGCCGAGCGCAACGCCAAGACCGAAGGGCTGACCGTGGCGGCCGTCGCCGTCGAGTCGGGCGCGCGCGCACCGTCGCACGTCCGAACGGTGCTTGCGCACGTCGTGTTCAGCGGCCGCACCGCCGCTGAAGCCGTGGCGCACAACAAGCTGCGCGCGTCGCTGACGTCGCTGGGCATCCTGTTCGGCGTGGCGTCGGTCATCGCGATGCTTGCGATCGGCAGCGGGGCGGAGCAGGAGATCCTCGAGCAGATGCGGCTCCTCGGCGCCAACAACGTGGTCGTGACGCCGATCGTTCAGCAGACCGAAGGCAAGGTCGACAAGGACGAGAAGAAGCAGAGCAAGCGCTTCAGCCCGGGGCTCACGTATCTCGACGCGCAGGCGATCAAGGACGAGATCCCCGACGTGGCGGCGACGAGCAGCGAGGTCGTGGTCAACAGCGTCATCACGCGCGAGGGCCATCACCGCTCGGGAAAGATCGTCGGCGTCGACTCGGGCTATTTCGGGGTGATGAACCTGAAGGTCGCCGAGGGGAGCGCGTTCAGTGCGCCGCAGTTCCTCCGCGCGTCGTCGGTCGCCGTGATCGGACAGGGCGTGAAGTCGCGATTCTTCACGACGCAGGATCCGATCGGCCACACGATCAAGGTCGGGAACGAGTGGCTGACGGTGGTCGGTGTCCTCGAGGACCGAAAAGTCTCCGCCGAGACCGCGCAGCGTCTCGGCATCCGCGACGCGAACATGGACGTGTACGTACCGCTGCCGACCATGCTGCTGCGCTATCGCAATCGCGCCGAGGTCACGCAGGAGGAGATGGAGCTGGCCGCGCGCGAGTTCAGCGAGACCGATTCGTCGGAGACCGACGAACAGCGCGCGGAGAAGCGCAACTATCACCAGCTCGACAAGATCGTCGTGCAGGTCGACAAGGCCAGCGCGGTTCCCGCCGTCGCAGCCGTGATGCGCCGCGCGCTCCAGCGGCGGCACAACGACGTGACGGACTTCGAGATCACGGTCCCCGAGCTCCTGCTCAAGCAGCAGCAGCGCACGAAGACGATCTTCAACGTCGTGCTCGGCGCGATCGCGTCGATCTCGCTGATCGTCGGCGGCATCGGCATCATGAACATCATGCTCGCGTCGATCCTCGAGCGCATCAAGGAGATCGGCGTGCGCCGCGCCGTTGGCGCGACCCAGAAGGACGTGCTCGCGCAATTCCTGAGCGAAGCGGTGATGATCAGCCTCGCCGGCGGTGTCGCGGGGATTCTCCTCGGCGGCTTGCTGGCTGGCGGCATCGAACGCTTCGCCAACATCCACACGATCGTCTCGCCCGGGTCGGTGGCGCTCGCGTTCGGCGTCTCCGTGGCCGTCGGGCTGGTGTTCGGCATCATGCCCGCCTCGCGCGCGGCGAAACAGGATCCGATCGTCTGTCTCCGCTACGAGTGAACAGCGGAGCCGTATTCCTAAACGCAGGCTGCCCTCATGCGACTCGCTCCCCTCGCGCTCGTCTTGGCGCTCGCTCCACTCGACGCACAGACAGGAACCAGGTCCAACCCCATCACGTTGCAGGATGCGATCGCGATGGCGCAGCATCAGGGGCCGGCCGCCGAGGCAGCCCGGAGCCAGCGCGACGCGGCGAGGTATCGCAACAACGCGTTCAACGCGCGCCTGCTGCCGCAACTCCTTCTGTCGGGTAACGCCGCGGATCTCAACCACGGCATCAATCCGATCACGCTGCCTGATGGGTCGACGCAGTTCATTGGCCAGTCGCAGAACCAGTCGTCGATGGAGCTCGGCTTTCAGCAGCGCATCCCGCTCACCGGCGGCCTGATATCGGTCGGCTCGGCGGTGAGTCGGATCGACGAGTTCGGCAATCTGAATTCGCGGTATTGGCAAACCTCGCCCGTCGTCCTCCGCATTCAGCAGGATCTTTTCAAGCCCCGCGATGTGGTCTGGGACGAGCGGGTACAGTCGCTGAGCTCTTCGGTGGCCGAGCGTGCATACCTCGAGGCGCGCGAGGACGTGGCGCAGTCGACAGCCGACGCGTTCTTCAACCTGTACGCCCAGGAAATCGCGCTGGCCAATGCGACGGCGAACGTCGCGGTCAACGACACGCTGTACACGCTCAACAAGGGACGCTACGAGGTCGGCAAGATCGGCGAAAACGATCTGCTGAAGAGCGAGCTCGCGCTGGTGCGCGCGCGGGCGGCCGTGGAAGACGCGAAGCTCGCGCGCGACCGCGCCGAGGCCGCGTTGCGCCGGATCATCGACTACCCCGAGGACCAGCCGTTGACGATCGCGGCGCCGGATTCCATCCCCTCGGTCGAGGTCGATGCCGATCTCGCCGTGCGCGAGGCGCTCAAGAACTCCAGCACGGTCGAGCAGGCGAACCTCGACGAGGTGGTGGTCAAGCGCGAGATCAACGCCGCGAAGTTGAACAGCGGCTTCAATGCCTCGGTCCGCGCGACCGTCGGCTTCAACCAGACCGCGTCGGAGTTCGGCGCCGCGTATCAAAGCCCGCTCGGGCGTCAGTCACTGACCGTCGGACTGAACATGCCGATGATCCAGTGGGGCGCCGCGCGTGCCGATGTGCAGGCGGCCCAGGCGGATGATCACCGCGTGGCCGCGAACAACAAGTCGCGGCGCCAGGCGCTGATGGAAGATGCCCGGTTCTCGGCGCTGCAGTTGCAGCAGGCGCAGCGGAACGTGTTGCTCGCCGCCAAGGCCGACACCGTGTCGGCGAAGCAGTTCGAGGTGGCGCGTAATCGCTACACGGTGGGCAAGGTGAGCAACACCGACCTGTATAATGCGCAGAACGACAAGGATGCGTCCGTGCTCGCGCACGTGCAGGCACTGCGCAACTACTGGACGGCCTACTACCACCTGCGTCGTGTCACGTTGTACGACTTTGCGACCAAGCAGGAGATGGCCGACGTGAAAGAGCGGTGACGCCGCATCGCCGCTCGCGACGACGCGTGCCGATTCCGGAGCGCTAAACCCCGAATTGTCGCAAGTGGTGATCGAGGTGCTTCGCCTCGAAGCGGCTCCATTCGCGACCGGTGAGCGGACCGAAGCTTGCCGATGGTGCCCACGGGCCGTCCAGGTCGGTGGCCGTGAACCGGTCGATCAGGTCCAGGCAGCGTTGCCGCTCGGTCTCGAGCACGTACCGATCGACCGCCAGAAGATCCGGTGCGGTCGGCGCTCCCTTGGGCCACGGCAGGTTGAACGCACCGAACTTCGCCAGCCACCGCGGCACCGGCAGCCTGTTCGGCGCGGACGGAATCTCACCAAGTGACTGCGCGAGCCCCTGGCTGACATGCCAGAGCATCTGGTCGACGGTCATCTTGCCCCACCTGTGCGTCGTGTCGGGGGTCAGCTTCTGCACGCGGGCGCGGATCGAATCGCGAACGGTGGGGTCGTGGAGGAGGGAGGGCATAATGCTCGGTGGGGATGATGATTGAGGTGCGGTGCGCGGCTTCGAGGTCGGGATGTTGGATCGAGGTTTTCGTCAGCCCGGTAATCAGTCTTCGGTACCGGCGTGCGCGGCCACGGGACAGCACTCCAGCGCAGATATTCTGGCGGCCGCGCCTCGCCGGCACAAACCCGCTGCCGCGCGGCGGCGGTGATCCGCGCAAGCCGGGACCTGTCGTGGACCGCCGCGCCAACCGGCACCCGCTTACCGAGAACCGGACCGCCGATAACCTGGATCCCGCATCCCGATCTCGCAGCCGTCGTCGCCGAGCCATCGCGCTGGCCTTGTGCGACGACCCCAATGAATCCCCTATCCGCTTGACAGTAATCGCCCCAGCGCGTAGCCTGTTCCACATGACCCGCCGCGCGGCCTACTTCTACTCCTACTATTACGCGTCCCGTCCCACGGGCCGTGGTTGGAGCCGTACGCGCTAGAGTCATAAAGCCGCGAACCAACCCCAGCGACCCGTGGATTCTCCACGGGTCGCTGTTTGTTTTCTGGCACCTTTCCGGAACCGTCATGATCATCATCACACGCCCCCACGTCACCGACGCCGAAATCGACCACATCCGCGAGCGCATCGAGTCGGTCGGCATGCGCACGCACCTCTCCCGCGGCGAACATCGCACGATCATCGGCTGCATCGGCGACGAGTCGCTGCTCGACGAGGTGCCCCTCCGAAGTTTGCCGGGCGTCGAGTCCGTCACGCCGGTGCTCAAGCCGTACAAGCTCGCCTCGCGCGAGTTCGCGGTCGATCGCACCGTCGTGCACGTGGGCGGCCGCGATGCGCGTGCCTCGTTCGGCGGTCGGGCCGTTACCGTCATCGCCGGCCCCTGCTCGGTCGAGAGCCGCGAGATGCTGAGCGAGACGGCGTCCGCGGTTCGCGCTGCCGGCGCGCGGATGCTTCGCGGCGGCGCGTTCAAGCCGCGCACGTCGCCCTACGCGTTCCAGGGCTTGGGCGCCGACGCGCTGCGGCTCCTGGCGGAAATCAGATCGGAAACCGGATTACCCGTCGTGACCGAGGTAATGGACACGCGCCAGGTCGACCTGGTCGCCGAGCATGCCGACATGCTGCAGGTCGGCGCGCGCAACATGCAGAACTTCGCGCTCCTCGCCGAGCTGGGTCGTGTGCGCCGGCCGGTACTGCTCAAGCGCGGACTCTCGGCCACGATCAAAGAACTCTTGATGGCCGCCGAATACATCATGTCGAACGGCAATCACGACGTGGTATTGTGCGAGCGCGGCATCAGAACCTACGAAACGGCGACGCGCAACACGCTCGACATCGCGGCGATTCCCGTGCTCAAGCGGGAATCGCATCTGCCGGTCATCGTCGATCCCAGCCACGCCGGCGGCGACGCCGACCTGGTCGCCCCACTGGCGTTCGCGGCGATCGCGGCAGGCGCCGACGGGCTCATCGTCGAAGTCCACCCTAACCCAGAGTGCGCGCTGTCCGATGGCGACCAGTCGCTCGCGCCGCCGGCGTTCGCCGCGATGATGCGGTCGATCGAGACCTTCGCCGTCGCGGCAGGGCGGACAGTCGACGATCACGAGATGGCACGGGCGGTCGCGTGACCCCGGCCGAGCGGCATGAGGATGCCGCGAAAGCGCTCGCCGAGCTCGCCCGCTGCCGCGACGAGATCGAACGGATCGACAACGAGATCGTCGGCCTGCTCGCGCGCCGGCTGGCGCTCGGCAAGCGAACCGGCGACCTCAAACGCGACGCGGGACTGCCGATCCTGGACCCGACGCGGGAGGCCGCCGTGATCCGCCGAATCACCGGCGTGGCCCGCGACGCCGGCTTGCCGACGGAGCCGATGCGCGAGATCTACTGGCAGATCGTCGGCATGTCGCGGCGCGTGCAGGAAGAGTCCGCGTCGTGAGCCCCATCGTCGAGACGGCATCGATCGTGGGGCTTGGGCTGATGGGCGGCTCGCTGGCTCATGATCTTGCGGCGCGCGGCGTGCGCGTGCGCGCCTACGACGTCGATGAGCGACAACTCGAGGATGCGATCTGCTCGGGCGTCGTGAGCGAACGCCTTCGGGGCGATCTCCAGGACATTGCCGCCGACGTGGTGGTGATCGCGGTCCCTGTCGACGCCGCGGCGCACGTCCTGGCCCGTGCGGCGCCGTTCGTCGGCGAGGCGGGCCTGATCACGGACCTCGGCAGCACCAAGGCGAGCATCGTCCGGGCCGCGCGCGATCTCGGGCTCTCGTCGCGCTTCGTCGGATCGCACCCGATGTCTGGCGATCACAGGTCCGGCTGGCCCGCCGCGCGCCGAGGTCTGTTCGTCGATGCCCGCGTGTATCTGTGTCCAGCGTCCGAAGAGGCAATGGCCGCCGCATCGCTCGCCACGCGACTTTGGACCGAGCTTGGCGCGGCGCCCGAGATTATCGCGCCGGACGAGCACGACCGGCGACTCGCGTGGGCCAGCCATCTGCCACACGTAGCCGCGGCGTCGCTCGCGCTGGCGATGTCGAGTGCCGGGGTCGCGCGTGGCGAACTCGGCCCCGGCGGTCGCGACACGACGCGGCTCGCCGGCAGCTCGCCCGAGCTGTGGACGGCAATCGCGGTCGAAAATGCGGCGGAGCTCGATGCCGCGCTTGCGAGCGCGGAACGGGAGATTGCAAGCTTCAGGCGGGCGCTGGCGCGCGGGGATGCCGGCGAAGTGCGCCGTCGATTCGCGGCGGCGCGACAATGGTTCGAGGTCTAACCCTCAACGGCTCGTTCACATGCCCAACTCGCAAGGTCGCTTCGCCTGGCACGAGCTGGCGACCACCGATCCCGCCGCCGCTGCCACGTTCTACTCGAGCGTCACATCATGGACGTCGCGGCCATCAGAATTTTCTGATACGTATACGCTGCTGATGAAGGATCGTACCGTCGAGGGCGGCGTCGAGGCGATCGATCGGCATCCGGTCCCAGGCGCCGACAAGCCTCACTGGATGCCGTACGTGTGCGTCTACGATGTGGACGCGTGCGCGCGCCAGGCCAAGGCGTTGGGCGGCCGGCTGTGCATCGGTCCGCGCGAGGTGCCCAACGTTGGAGGCTGGGCGGTCATCGCCGATCCACAAGGCGCCTTGATCGGCCTCTTCGAGCCGGAGCTCAAGCCCGCACCAGCCGGCGGCGCGCCAGGACAGGGCGACTTCTCGTGGCACGAGCTCGTCACGACGGACTACAAGGCGGCCTTCGATTTCTATCGCCCGCTGTTTCAGTGGGAGAAGACGGGCGAGTTCGATATGGGAGAGATGGGGATCTACCTCATGTTCGGCCAGCGCGGCCAGACGTACGGCGGAATCTTCAACCGCGTGCCCGAGATGCCGCCTCCGAGCTGGCTATCCTACATCTGTGTCGATGACGTGGATTCCGCGGCCAACGGCGTCAAGCAGGCCGGCGGCAGCGTGATTCTCGGGCCGATGGAAGTGCCGGGCGGCGACCGGATCGTGCAGGGGCTGGATCCGCAGGGCGCATGGTTCGCGCTCCACGCCGTCGCCAACCGCTGAGCGGCCGCGGCTGCTCAGCGCGCTGAACCCTCGCAGAGAGTCGCCAGCTCCAGATCTCCGAGCTCGCGCCAGTCGTCCGGGTAGTTCCACAGCCGTCGAATCACTTCCGTCGACTCGCAGATGAGGCAGGTCGCCGCGCGAGCGCCCGGGACGCGCCGGGCGTCCATTTCGCGCAGCGTCCAGTGCCGGTCGCCGCGCTCGACCAGTCGTTCGCCAGGTCCCACACTCTGGATGACTCTCGACAGCCGCATGGTCGAGCTACACGGCACATCGCGGGCCCGCGCATCTGGAACGTGGCTTGCCTTCGTAGATGTCCCTATGACGGGACACCACGCGGCTTCGATCCTTCTCAGCTCACTGTTGTTTGCCGGCTCGGCCCATTCGGTCAACGGTTACTCCTCCGGGGCCAGCGCGGCGTTCGCCGATCCGCCGGTCCGCGTCGTCGCCGACTTGAGCGCCCGCCGATTGTCGGTCATGCAGGGCGATCAAACCGTCGAATCGTTTCCGGTCGCCATCGGCAAAGGCAGCAAGCCAACTCCCAGCGGCAATTACAGTATTCGAAAGATCGTCTGGAATCCCGCCTGGATTCCGCCGGATTCGAAATGGGCCAAAGACAAGAAGCCACAGCCGCCCGGCGCCAAGGACAATCCGATGAAGCTCGTGAAGATCTTCTTCAAGGAGCCGGACTACTACATCCACGGCACGGATGCCGTGGAGACGCTGGGCGAAGAGGCGTCACACGGCTGTCTGCGCATGCAGCCCGACGACGCGTACGAGCTCGCCCGGTATCTGATGGATCATGGCGGTCAGCCGCGCGACGAGAGCTGGTTCTGGCGGGTCCTGCACTTCAGGAGCGAGACGCGGACGGTCTACCTCGACAACCCGATCCCGATGACGGTGACGGACTGAGTCGACGAAGCCGCGGACCGAGGTGGAGGAGTGAGCCGGGGCGGCAGTAGTTTCCCGCGGGAACGCTCACTCCTCACCACCGCCGCCAATGCCCGCACCAGAGCTGCTGTACCTGCTGCACGGTGACCCGGCCGAGCTGACCGAAACGCTCGCCGGCATGCGCTCAGCCGACGTCGCCGAGGCCCTGCGCGAGCTTCCGCCGGCCGGGGCGGCGAAGCTGCTCGCCGCGCTGCCGTTCGATCTGGCCGTGCAGGTGTTCGACGAGCCGGAGCTCGAGCGGCGGTACGAGATGGTCCAGCGCATGGACACCCAGGCGGCCGCCGCGCTGATCGAAGCCATGTCGGCAGATCAACGCGCCGATCTGTTCCGCGAGCTCGACGCCGACGACCGCGAGCGACTGCTCGGCACGCTCGACGACGAGACGCGGCGCGTGTTGACCATGCTGCTTCGGTACCCGCCCGACACGGCCGGCGGGATCATGACCACCGAAGCGCTCACCATTCCCGCGGATTGGAGCGTGGATCAAAGCCTGGCGTTCATCACGCAGGTCGCACGCTCCAAGGAAACGGTCTACGTCGCCTACATCGTCGACGACGATGAGCGGCTCGTCGGAGCGGTATCACTGCGCCAGTTGCTGCTGGCGGATCGAGCGCTCAACGTGCGCGACGCTGGTGATCGCCGCGCGCCGATCGCCCTCCCGCCGCGAGCCGACCGTGAAGAGGTGGCGCGCGTCATCGCCAAGTACAATCTGCTCGCCGTGCCCGTGGTCGACGCCGACAACCACGTGCTCGGCATCGTCACCGTCGACGACGTGATCGACGCGATCGTCCGCGAGCAGACCGAAGACGTTCAGAAATTCGGCGGCATGGAGGCGATCGACGCACCGTACATGGACATCGGCTTCGGGCAGATGATCCGAAAGCGCGCGCCGTGGCTGTGTGCGCTGTTCCTCTCGGAGATGCTCACCGCCACCGCCATGCAGCACTTCGAGGGCGAGATCGAGCGCGCCGCGCTGCTCGCCATGTTCATCCCGCTGGTCATGAGCTCGGGAGGCAACTCCGGATCGCAGGCGACGTCGCTGATCATCCGTGCCCTGGCGCTGCGCGAAATTCGTCTGCGCGACTGGTGGCGCATCGCGGTCCGGGAACTGCCGACGGGGCTCGTGCTCGGCACGATACTCGGCGTCATCGGCTTCGCGCGCATTCTTCTGTGGCAGCAGCTGGGGATCTACGACTACGGCACCCACCATACGCTCGTCGCGCTGACGGTGGGATTCGCGCTCGTCGGGATCGTCACCTTCGGCTCTCTGGCCGGATCGATGCTTCCGTTCGTGCTGAGGCGCCTCGGCTTCGATCCGGCGAGCGCATCGGCGCCGTTCGTCGCCACGCTGGTCGACGTGACGGGGTTGGTGATCTACTTCAGCGTTGCCTGGCTCGTGCTGCGAGGGACGTTGCTCTAGACCGTCCGCTCAAGGGCGTCGCGCGGTCATGTTGAGCCGGCAGTAATCCAGGGTGTACGGCGGGTCGTCGTGGGCGGCGTCGCCGACCAGGCGATCGACGAATGCCGCGCGGCGCTCCTCGCCGGCGATCCGCGGCAGGTACGGGCGCAGCACGACCGTCTTCACGAACGCGCGAAAGGCATCGGCGTTCGCGAACGTCACTGGCGCGTGCTCTTGCCACGCGTCCACGTCGACGAACCCGGCGTGAAGGAGCCGTGCTCGCGTGTCGTCGGCGGTCGCGAAGTTGGACGGCCGGGTCCACCCCGAGAACTCCTCGGCGTACTCCGGCTGGCGAGCGAGCTCATTGGCACGCTCCAGAAACCGCGCGAGGTTGGTGCGGCCACCGCATTGGGCGTGCAGGCGGCCGCCGGGCCTGAGCGCACCGGACAGATTCGCGAACAGGCGATCGTGATCGAGCACCCAGTGAAACGTGGCCGTACTGAACACGACGTCGAAGGCGTCGACGAATGGCAG
>DATJIZ010000052.1:0-12364 GCA_035492735.1 Gemmatimonadaceae bacterium
GGTCGCGCACGTCTGGCGAGTGATCGCCGAGTCGTCGGCCCTGGCGCGGGATCCCTGGTTCATCCTGCTCACGTTGGTCGCCGCGGCCATGTCGGCGTGGGCGTTCTATCTCGCGCGCGCACGGGCGCGGCCCAAGTAGTCTCTCGTCGCGGCGGCTGGCGAGGGCTGGCGACGGCTCAGCGCAATCCGATCCGCGCCACGAGCTCCGCGTAGCGCGGATCGCCGCGCAGCGGCGCGTAGCCGGGATCGAGGTGCAGATAGATGAGGCCCGCCGAGCGCGCCTGGTAGGCTTTCTCCAGAGCCTCGAACGCGCGATCCATGTTCCCCACCGCCGCGTGGCCCATCGCCAGGTACTCGGCGCGGATGTACTGCTGGCGCGACTGCTCCTCGAGTCGGGCGAGGATTTCCTCGGCTTCGTCCAGGCGCCCAAGCTCGGCGAGCGCACGGACGATCATCGCGTCGTAGGTGCGCACCGAACGCTCGAGGCTCTGGCCGCGCTTGAACCACTCGAGGGCCATCGTGGCGTCGCCCTTGGCCAGATAGGCCGCGCCGATGAACACGAACCCGCGGTTGTACTGCTCGTCTATCTCGAGCGTGTCCTTGCCTTGCGCGATCGCGGCATCGTATTCGCCGGCGTAGAGCAGGAAGCGCATCAGCCAGCCACTGTACTCGACGCGCAGCGGATCGAGAACCCACGCACGGCGAATGGCGTCGGTTCCCTCGGCCAGTCGCCCGACCAGCGGCAAGGCGCTGCCGAGCACCCAATGCGCCTCGGAATTGTTCGGGCTGAGCGCCGCGGCGCGCTCGAGGCGTGAGACGCCTTCGTCGAACTTCCACTCGTACCAGCACAGCACCTTGCCGATCGAGATCATGGCGTCGGCGAGCTCGGCGTCCTTCTGCAGGGCGCGCTCGGCCGCCGACTTGGCGCGCGGGTATGCGTCGTCGGGCGGCACCCAGTCGTCGGCGAGATCGCACCAGACGTCGGCGATGCCGGCGTACGCTCGCGCGAATCCGGGATCCTGGAGCAGCGCGCTCTGAAACAGCTCGAGTGCCTTGCGAAGCCCAGCCTCCGAGAATTTGTTGAAGTGGAAGCGGCCTTTCAGGTACGTGGTGTACGCGTCGAGATTCTTCGTCGGCGCGACGACCTGAGTCGGCGCGTCCACCAGCTTGAGCTTGAGGGCCTCGACGATCGACCGCGAGATCTCGTCCTGCAGCGCGAAGATGTCCTCGAGCTGCCGGTCATAGGTCTCGGACCAGAGCTGGTACCCGTTCTCGACGTTGACGAGCTGCGTGGCGATGCGGATTCGGGTGCCGACCTTGCGTACACTGCCCTCGAGCACGGTGGTGACGCTCAGCTTCTCGCCAATTTCGCGCACGTTCACGTCCTTCTTGCCCTTGAACGCGAACGACGACGATCGAGACGCGACCTGGATGCCGGGCACCTTGGCGAGCGCGTTGATGATCTCTTCCGTCATGCCATCGCTGAAATACTCGTTCTCCGGATCGGCGCTCATGTTGGCGAGCGGCAGCACGGCGATGGCTTTCGGCGCGGTAGCGCTTCTGGCTTCGGGTGGCGTGCGATCGCCGCCGGCGCCGCCCGTGCGAAGAATCTCGCGCAGCGCGTCGGAGAACTCGGCACCGCTGCGGTACCGATCGACGGGCGTGCGCGCCAGCGCGCGCTGAATCACCACGTCCACCGATTCGGGCACGTCGCGCGTGGTGCGCACCCTTGGGACGGGCGACACGAAGCGCTTGGCGATGATCGCCTGCGCGGTGGGACCGGTGAACGGCGCCTCGCCGGTGAGCATTTCGTAGAGCACGCAGCCCAAGCTATACAGATCGCTCCGGCCATCCACACCCGCGTCACCGCTCGCCTGTTCGGGACTCATGTACGCGGGCGTGCCGACGCTCAGCCCCGTTTGGGTGAGCGACGCTCCGCCGGTGAGCGCCTTTCCGATCCCGAAGTCGGCGACGAGCGCGGCACCTTCGTGGAGCAGAATGTTCTCCGGCTTCACGTCGCGGTGCATCACCTGACTGCGGTGGGCGTAGTCGAGCGCCGACGCGACCTCGTTCGTGATGCGCAGCGCTTCGTCGAGCGAGAGCTGCCGTTCGCGGTCCAGCCGCTCGCGGAGCGAGTTGCCCTCCATGTTGGGCATCACGTAGAACAGCAGGCCGTCGGCCTCGCCCGAGTCGAACACGGGCAGAATGTGCGGATGCGTGAGCCGCGCGGCCATTTTGATCTCACGCAGAAATCGCTCGGCGCCGATCTCGGCGGAGATCTCCGGACGGAGCACCTTGAGCGCCACGTTCCGTTCGTGTCGAACGTCGTAGGCAAGGAACACGACGGCCATGCCGCCCTCGCCCAGTTGTCGTTCGACCGCATAGCGGCCGCGGAGGCCCGAGCCGAGGCGCTGCTGAAGAAGGGTCACGCGAGAGAACATGGCCGCCGCGCCGCTGACTGTCGAGTCCGACATTCGCCGGGCGCCACGCCGCGGAGGCACGCTTCGTGTCGGTACCGACCACCGAACGCACCCACCCTCGCGGAGAGAGATCGATCGCGGACGAGCGCAGCAGGAATGTCTGGCAGCAGGTTCTGACGTCGGGCGAGCTTGGCGCCTCGGCGGCGCAGACGGCGGTCGTCGCCGTGTTTCCGCTGCTGCTCCGCCGGTACGCAGCCACGAATTTCTGGATCGGATTCGCCGTCGGCGGCGAGGGCGTGTTCGCGCTGCTGCTTCCGTTCTGGGTCGGCGTGCTCAGTGACCGAATGCCGTCGGCGCTCGCGGTGCGCTACGGCCGCCGCATGCTGCCGTTGCTCGTCGCCGCGCCGATCATGGCGCTCAGCGTCGCGGCGGCGCCCTTCGCGCCGACGTACTGGCTCATGACGGGCGCCTTGTTCGTGTTCTTCGCCGCGCTCCACGGCTATCTCACGCCACTGTGGACGCTGATGCTCGACTCGGTGCCCGACGAACGGCGGGCGCGCGTTCAGGGCACGCGCGGCGTGCTTCGGGCGTTGGGGCTCGCGTACGGGTTGGTCGCGGCGGGACTGTTGTACTCCATCGTTCCGACGACTCCCTTCCTCGTCGCGGCGGCGCTCATCGTCATCACCACTGCCCTGACGTGGCTGGCCGAACGCAAGCTCGGCGGCGATCGTGAGCCGCGCGAGCGTGAGCTGAGCGGCGTGCACGATACCTGGAAGCAGCTCCGTCGGAATCGCGGCGCCGTCTGGCTGCTCGTGGCAAACGCGCTCTGGAACGGCGCGATCGACGGCATTCGACCATACGTCTTTCTGTACGCCAGCGTCGTGCTCGGACTCACGGTGGCGCAAACCTCGCTTGGCCTCGGAACACTCATCGTCGGCATCGGCATCGGTTCGGTCATCTCCGGACGCATCGGTGACAGGCTGCCGCGCGGACGGCTGCTCCAGATCGGAACCGGAGTCCTCGTCGTGGCCTTCGCGATCGCAATGTTCATCGGCACGCTGGTGCACAACGTCCTCTGGGCCGCGCTCGCGCTCGGCGCCGGAGGGCTGGGTGCCGCGGCGATTCTGACGATCGGCTACCCGTACTTCGCCGAGCTGGTGGGCGAAGCGAGGCAAGGCGAGTACACCGGGTTGTGGGTATTCAGCGTCGGCTTCGGTCGCATCGTGGCGCCGATGCTCGTCGGCCTCGCGATCGACTTCGGCGGTCGCCTGATGCCGCGCGTGAAGGGCTACCCGATGATGTGGGCCGCCGCGAGTCTCATGGGCTTGGGCGGTTGGATCGCGCTGGGACGGGCGATTCGCAGCGCGGCACGGCAGGGTCACGACGATCGGCCAGCCGACGAGCGCGCGGCGTAGCGTCTCCGGCGATTCGGCCGCGCCGCGCGATTCAGCCGCTGCCAGCCAGGCCAGGGTTCTTCCAGAGGTCGATCGGCTTGACGATGTCTCGCGGTCGGAATGGCAGCGCTACTCGCTGACCGCGTCCCGCCGACGCGTACGCCGCGCACAACACCTCGAGCACGACGCGACCGGTCTCGCCATCGGAGATCGGCGCCTCTGCACCACGCACGCAGCGCGCAAAGTGCCGCAGCTCCTGCGGGAATCCGTAATTCCAGTGCTCCTCGAACACGGGATAAGTCCAGCCCTTGGTGGACGACGCTTTCTCGACGGCATAGCCGAACCCGACCTCCGAGTAGGTCGGCAACGCATTGCCCATGAGCATGTCGGCGTAGGTCTGTCCCTTGGCGCCGAAGACCTCGATGGAATCGTCCATGCCCCCTGGCCTGTTCCAGCTGTTCTCGACGATGCCGACTGCGCCGCCGGCGAACTCGATGATCGTGATCGCTTCGTCGTCGCCAGCGGTGCGTTCGCCGTGGACCTGGGTCGACAGATGCGAGTAGACGGCGGTGACCGCGGGCTTGCCGAGGAACCACCAGCAGAACGCGATCCCGTGACAGCCGAGGTCCATCAACGCGCCCCCGCCCGACCGGGCCACGTCCCAGAACCAGTCGGCATGCGGACCGGAATGCTTCTCGCCCTGCTTCACCAGGTGGACGCGGCCGAACGCTCCCTCGTCCGCCATCTGCTTGGCCTTGACGTATTTTGGCGCGAAGAAGAGCTCCTCGGCGTACAGCAGGAGCACGCCGCTCCGCGCGCAGGCGTCGATCATCGCGTCGGCCTCGTCGAGCGTCAGGCAGAGCGGCTTCTCGCAGACGACGTGCTTCCCGGCCCGCGCGGCCTCGATGGCGATCGGCGCGTGGAGGTCGTTCGGCGTGGTGATCCACACCATCTCGACCTCCGGATCGCGCAGCAGCGCCCGATAATCAGCGTGCGCCCGCGCAATGCCGTGGCGTCCGGCGAACGCGGCGGCGTGCCCCGCCGACGGCGACGCGACCGCCACGACCTCCGCGTCGTCCGCCACCATCCTGGCCGACGCGGCGACACAGTCGGCCTGAAACCGCGACCCGATGATGCCGATGCGGACTCGCCCCATTCACATCCCCTAATTGGTAATTGGGGTCAGACACCACTTTTCTTGGCGCTAAATGGTGTCTGACCCCAATTACCGTCTTATGGCAGCCCGGCGCCGACGGTCGGACGGCCGCTCATCCACTGCTGGACCGAGAACTTGCGCACGCGCGGGTACAGCTCGTCCAGCGTGTTCGCGTCGTACAG
Source organism: Gemmatimonadaceae bacterium (assembly GCA_035492735.1). Taxonomy (GTDB): domain Bacteria; phylum Gemmatimonadota; class Gemmatimonadetes; order Gemmatimonadales; family Gemmatimonadaceae; genus JAQBQB01. The sequence goes on from DATJIZ010000052.1 coordinate 5,153, forward strand.
CCGGCCGTTCTTCATCACCATCGACAGCGAGTTCGTATTGCGGATGTCGGTCAGCGGATCGCGATCGAGCACGATGATGTCGGCCAGCTTGCCCGGCTCGAGCGAGCCGAGGTCCTGGCCCATGCCGATCGCCTCGGCGCCGACGATCGTCGCCGCGCGCAGCACGTCGTGCTGCGGCAGGCCCCCGCTCTGCTCCAGCCACATCTCCCAGTGCATGCCAAGGCCCTGCAGCTGTCCGTGACTGCCAATCCCGATGCGGCCGCCGGCCGCGACGATCTTGGCGACGTCCTGGGCGTGCTGCCACATCGCGTACTCCTCCTTCACCGCGAACCCCGCCGGGCCCGGGCTGCCGCCCGCTCCCTGCCCACGCCGCCGGATCTTGGCATCGAAGTCCACCGGGTGCGTGAAGTGCTTGAGCTTCGCGTCGTGCAACAAGTCCTCGGATTGATAGAACCAGTCCTCGCCGAACGGACCGCCGTACTCGACGATCAGCGTCGGCGAGTTCGTGAGCTGCGTCCCCTTGTACCATTGGAAGACGTCGTCGTACTTGGGCGTAACGGGCAGCGTGTGCTCGACGCCGGGGTATCCATCGATGCCGTGCGTGAGCTCGAGCTTGAAGTCGAGACCACCCTCGGTCGTCGGCATCAGGCCGAGCTCCTTGGCCGCCATGATCACCCACTCGCGCTGCTGGCGGTTGCCCGTCATGTACATCTTGAGGGTTTTCGTATCGTAGTACTGCGCGTAACGCTTGAGAATGGTACGCGCGTCGTCGAGGCTCTCGATGTGCTCGTTGTTGAACACGCCCGGTCCCGTCGTGTAGACGCGCGGGCCGATCGCGTCGCCGGTTTCGACACGGTCGCCGTACGACATGAAATCGGTCGTCGACGTCTGGGGATCGCGCGTCGTCGTGGTGCCGTAGGCGAGCGTCGCCAGGTATTGCCAGACCTGGTTCGTGTGGATGTTCGGCGTGAGCCACTGCGGGTGGTAGTGCGTATCGACGAAGCCAGGCATGACCGTCTTGCCGGCGACGTCGATGATCCGCGCGTCGGCCGGGATCTGCACGCTGCCCCGCGCACCCACGGCGACGATGCGATTGTCGCGCACGAGAATGTCGGCGTTGTCGATGATCTCATGACCCTTCATCGTGAGCGCGCGGCCGCCGCGCAGGACGACCGTGCCGTGCGGCTCGTCGCGCGTCGCGGTCACCGTGATGCGCATCTCGGCGGGCTTGTAGCCCGGTTTGTCCTTCTTGCTCGAGTCTGCCTTGGCCGAGTCGGCGGCCGGAGCCGCGGCGCCGGCCCCGCCCTGCGCGCCAGCGCTGTCGCGCCGCGCCGCGGCCTTGGCGCGCGCGTCGGCCTTGAGCGAATCGTCGACGACCTTGGCCCGATCGAGATCGTACGTCCAGACGGCGTTGCCGAGCGCCCACATGATCTTGCGGCCGCTCGACGTCCACGCCGGAAACTCGCCGCCGATCTCGTTGAGCTTTCGTACCGGCATCGATGCGCTGGCGAGATTCGCGACCGAGACCGTGGCCGGCGTCGCGCCGACCTCGGGGACCGTGACCGCGTAGAGATTCATGTCGACCATGGCGAGCGCCTGGTCGCCCGTCGGCGCCATCATCACGAGGGCGGCCGCCGGAGGTTGAGGCGGCTGCTGCGGCTCGGCGGGATCATCGTCGCCAAGCACCATGCGCGCCCCGCGTCCGCCGTACGAGCGCCGAGCGCCTTCGTTCATGAGACCCGCGTCGAGGGTCATCGGCGTGCCGGCGACACTCGGCTGGGGCGGCATCGGACCCGTCACCTTGAGGTGCGATTTCATGTCGGTGCCGTCCCAGCGGAACGACACGAGCCCGTCGCGGCGGCCGTATGCATAGATGCGATCGGGGTTGGTCGTGAAGTGCGGCGTGCCGAGCCCCGCCGACGGCATGATGAGCGTGGCGGCACCACCCGTCGCCGGGATCCACACGAAATCGGACGCAGCGGGTCCGAAGAACGCCGCGCCTGCTTCCTGCAACTCGCGCGCGGCCGCGCGCACGGCGACAATGCGATCGCCCTTGGGCGACCAGGCGAGGTCGGTGTAGAGTCCCGCGTTGCGGGTCAATTGCGCGATGGTCGGAGCGCCGCGGCCGGTCCACGTGGCGCGCATGATCTCGCCGCCGTTCTGATCGTTCCACGTCACCCAGGCGAGCGACTTGGAGTCCGGCGACCATACGGGTCCGTACTCGCCAACGTCGCTCGCCGACACGCGTGCCGGCTTGCCGCTGGGCCAATCCATCACGTAAATGCGATCGAGCGCGCTGAAGGCGAGCTTTGTGCCGTCGGGCGACGGCGCGATGTCGCGCACCTGATGCGCCGTGAAGGTCGCCGCCGTGTCGACGCGATAGGCGAACTTCACCTCGGGTCCGAGCTCGAGCTTGACGTCGGCCTCGAACGGAATCTTCGTCGCGGGACTCTTGTCGACGGGCACGCGCCAGATCTCGCCGCCGTACGAGACGACGACCGCTCTGGAGTCCGGCGTGAACGCGTAGCCCGGGTACACGTCGAGCGGCGCACGCGATTCCATCTCGTCGCGCTGCACCGGGTAGGCGAGCCAGTCTTCCTGTTGCGTTTCGAGATTTCTGATGCGGAGGCCCGTCTTCGTCTCGAAGCGGGTAGCGTAGACAACGTACTTGCCGTCGGGCGAGAGCGTCGGTCGGAAGGCAGAGCCTTGCCGCGTGGACATCTCGGACGTCTTGCCGTTCTCGCGGTCGTAGACGTAGAGCTCGTACTGCGGTCCGATGGCGTTGTACTGCCAGTCGCCCTGCCGCGCCGCATACCATATGTATCGCGGATCCTTGCCGAATGCGGCGCCGACGGCCTTCAGGGTAGGCGGCGCGCCGTTGATCAGCGCCACGCCGGTGCCGCCGTCGACGTTGAACATCCAGAGTTTCGCCGAGCCGCCGAGCGGTCCCAGCGTCTTCGACGCAACGACGTACTTGCCATCGGGCGTGAAGACGGGAGAGACATAGAGATTGTCGTTCCCCTTGGTGAGCTGAAGCGTGTCCTTCTTGTCGAGGGACATGATCCAGAGATTGTCGCCGCCGCTCCGGTCGGACACGAAGACGATGCGTTTGCCGTCGGGGGCAAAGCGCGGCTGCGCGTCGAACTCGAGACCACTCGTCAGCGCGGTGGCTTTGCCGCCAGTGCTCGGCATGGTGTAGAGCTTCCCGAGCATGTCGAACACGATGGTCTTGCCATCGGGCGACAGGTCGAGGGAGATCCACGTCCCCTTCGTGGTGGTGAACGTGTGGGTGCGCGCGGGCTTGAGGGGGAGTGTGTTAGCGGCTTGGGCATTGGGCCCGCCGGCGCCGGGGCCGGCTTGGGCGTGCAATTGCGTGACGCCGCCGAGCGCGATGGCGGCGAGTGCGATCGTCGAAAGCGCCGTGGCGAGTCGCGTGACGTGATGCATCGAGGGGACCTCGGTTAGAAGGCTGGTGCGGAGGGCGAGGGAATTTGGCGCTCGGAAGGCGCGGGGGCTACTCTGCTGACCGCCGATTCACCGCCCCGACCAGTGCTCGACCAACTCGAGCGGACCGTGCTCGCTCGACTCGCTGCGCAGCAGGAGCAGCCTGCCATCGGCTGCCGCGTCGAGGTCGACGATGCCATCGGGCGCGCCTGTGACTGGTGTCGCTCGCCCGACGTGAAGCGATGGGCTGACGCCGACGGACACGGAGAACAGGCGTCCTCCGGGCTCGGCGAAGTAGATGGTCGATCCCGTGCGGCTCCACGCCACCGCCGCGCGGTGTGCCGTGGGATCGAGCAGCACGCCGTTCGTGGAGATCTGCCATCGCGTCGCCGTATCGGCAACGCGCGTGACGTACAATTCCTCCCGGCCGCTCTCGTTCGACACGAGGGCGAGCATCCGGCCGTCCGGTGAGAGGCGGGCGCCGCTCTCGTCCGCCGCGGTCGCGAGCAGCGGAGTCACCCGCGCTGAGCCGCCGCCGAGGTCGAGCCGCACGATGTCCCAGCCAGTGCCCGTCTGCTGTCGCTGGCCAACGACTGACAGCGAATCGGTGAACCAGTCGAGAATGTCCACGCCGCCATTCCGTTCCGTGCGCGCGACCGTCCGATCGGGCGAGCTGATGGTGGCCGCGCTGTCGCCCTCGGCGAAGTAGCCGATCCGCCTGCCGTCGGGTGAGCCGGCATACGTGAAGTAGACCGCCGGGCGGCGACTCAAGACGCTCCACGTTTGCGCCGCGATGTCATACAGCGCCAACGTTCGCAGTCCAGTATCGGGATCGCGTCGCTCGGCGATGAGCCCGTGGTCCCGGGCAGCGAGGCGCGCGCGCAGATACGGCCCAGGCTCGAGCAAGGTCGTCGTCCTCTGCGATGTCGGATCGAACCACACCGCGCGGCTCCGCTCGATGATCGCCGGCCGAAACACGAGCACGTCGCCCGCGGCAGCGACGGAAAAATTGGCGAGGTATCGGTACGGCCAGTTCTCGAGCCCCGGAACCAGGCTCACGGCGGGTCCGGTGAAGACGGCGCGCCGCTCATCGAAGGGCCGGGCGAAGAGAAGCCCACCGGTCGCAAAAAGCAGGCGCCCTCGAGCCAGCCCGATGTTGCTCGGCGCATCGAGGAGGACACGCGTCTCCGACGTTCCGAGCGCACCGACCCGCACCGACCCCGCCAGCCCCGTCCCGGCATCAACGAACAAGAAATGCCGGCCGTCTGGAAGAAACTGCGGCATCCGGTGCGACGTCCCTTGCGGCGCACCCACTATGGAAGTGACCGGCGCTGGTGTTCCGCCGCTCGCCGAAATCCGGAGTAGTGGTCCGCCCACGTCGGGCGCGTACAGGATGACGTCGTCCTGATTCCACGTTCCGCCGCGACCGTTGAGCGCCGGTGCCAGATCACGCACCGCATTGCTCGCCAGATCGATGCGCTTGAGCCGACCGTCGGCAAAGAACCCAAGACTCGCGCCATTGGGTGACCAGAACATGTATGCCGCATTGCTCGTCCCCGGCAGCTCGCGAAGCTCGCCGGTGGCGAGCGTGCGAATCCAGAGGGCCGCACGACTTCCGCACACGGCAATGAACGCCAGCCGATCGCCGGCGGGAGAGAGCTGCACGAGATTCGTCGTGGCGACCGACGCGTAGTCGCATCCGTCGGGCGGCAGCAGACTCGCGCGCAATGGCCGATCGACCGTTGCGGCGCCGCGTCGTGCTCCCCACACCGCACCGGCGATCGCCGCGCCGAGCAGCGCGGCGGCGGCGCCCAGTACCACCGGCCAGCGGCGCACACTGCGCCAGTCTCGATGCGCCGCCGCACGCGACGTGGCGCTCGGAACGTTCAGCGCAGCGGCGAACTCGGAAGCCGAGCGCCAGCGATCGGCGGGAAGCTTTTGTAGCGCTGTCTGGACCGCCGCATCGACGTGCGCTGGCACACTCCTGCGATGCGCACTCGGTCGCGGCGGGTCGGCCGTGAGCACCTGCGCAAGAATCGCTTGCGCATTCGGTCCGGTGAACGGCGCCTCGCCAACGAGCATCTCATAGGCGACCGCGCCCAATGCATAGATGTCCGCGCGTGGACCGATCTCACGCTCGCCCATTGCCTGCTCGGGCGACATATAGGCCGGCGTACCCAACGAGATCCCTGTTTGCGTCATGCGCTGGCCGCCGGCCTGCTCGACGGCCAGCGCGATCCCGAAGTCGGCGACGAGCGCGTGGCCGTTCTGAAGGAGTATGTTCTCCGGCTTGATGTCGCGGTGCACGACACCCCGCTCATGCGCGTACTGGAGCGCGTCCGCCAGCTCGGTGGCGATGCGCAGCGCATCAGCGATCGGAAGTGGGCGTTCGTGCTCGAGTCGTGCGCGCAGCGTCTCGCCCTCGACGTACGGCATCACGTAGAACAAGCGTCCGTCGGCCGCACCTGAGTCGAACAACGGCAGCACGTGCGGGTGCTGGAGGCGTGCCGTGACCTCGATCTCCTTGAGGAAGCGCTCCGAGCCGAGTATGGCGCTCAGCTCCGGACGCAGCACCTTGACCGCGACCTTCCGGCCGTGCCGCACATCCTCGGCCAAATACACGGTGGCCATGCCGCCGGCACCGAGCTCGCGCTCGAGCCGGTAACGGTCAGCCAGCGCAGCCGCCAGCAGGGCCGGGAGCGCGTGGGGCAATGCAGGGGTGTCGCGGGTGACTGGATCGAGAGAGGCCACGCGGTCGCGGATGGAGGGCGACTGCGAATATGCGGTGCGGCGCCACGGAAGTCATTACCGCGCAGCGCGAATGATACGCTGCCTGCGGTCGCATGCTGCGCCAGTGCCGCGTTACGAGCGTCCTTTCGGCAGCCGGAGCGTGAATGTCGACCCGCTGCCGACCACACTCTCCACGGTCAGGTCGCCACCCATCGCGCGCGCCAGGTCGCGGCTGATCGCCAGACCGAGTCCCGTCCCCTCCGTGGCGCGCGAGTAGCCCGTGTCGATCCGCACGAACGGGGCGAAGATACGCTCGAGCTTCTCCGCGGCGATCCCGCGCCCCGTATCGCGAACGTGAATGCTCACCCAGGCGCCCGCCTCGGTTGCGCTCAGGTAGATGTTGCCGCCCGCCGCCGTGTACTTGACGGCATTCGCGAGCAGGTTGAGCACGATCTGCTCGAGTTTTTCCCGGTCGGCGTGTACCGTGAGCCGGGGATCGACCGGCGTGTACTCGTAGTGGAGCGACCGCGCGAGGAGCTGCGGCATCACCAGCGCCTCCATCGCGGCGAGCGATTCGTCGACCGGCACGTTGCTCAGGTCGAACTCGACGTGCCCCGCCTCCAGTTTGGCAAAATTCAGCACGTCGTTGATCAGGCGCAGCAGCACGCGCTGGTTCTGTCCGATGCGGCGGAGATCCTCGCGCTGTGCCTCGGTCACGCCGCCGCGCAGGCCCATCTCGAGCAGCTCGACGTAGCCGGCGATCGCGTTCAGCGGCGTGCGAAGCTCGTGACTCATGTTGGCGATGAATTCGCTCTTCGCGCGATTCGCGGCCTCGGCCTCCATGCGCTGTCGCTCGGCTTCGGCGCGCGCCGCCTCCGCTTCGCGGCGCGCCTCGCGCTCGGCCTCGTACAGCCGCGCATTCTCCACGAGCAGCGCCGCGCGCTGGACCTTGGCGGCGAGTTGCGCGTTTTCCAGCGGCGCTGCCATCTGGTCGGCGAGTGCCGACAGGAGCCACTCGTCCTCGGAGCTGATCTCGGC
>DATJIZ010000053.1:0-8855 GCA_035492735.1 Gemmatimonadaceae bacterium
TTTTAGCTGACCTTTTCGGCCACGAAAAAAGGGCCCGGCGTTGCGCCGAGCCCTTTTTCGTTGCTGGTCAAACCCGTTCGATCAGATGCCCTGCGAGCACCCGCCACTACCCGAGTTCACCCAATTCATTTGGACGAGGAAATCTTTCCCGCCGAGGTTCATGTTCGCGGGCATGCCGTTAGCCGCGGTATAGGTGCTTCCAAACTTCCACGCGCACTTGTCGGCATTCTCGTAACCGCGACGATCATACCACGCATTGAGGAGCGGGTCCGTCGTGGCTTCCTCAGTTTCGTGCGCGAGCGTGTTGACCTCGGAATCTGCGCCAATGTCGCCGTTCGCCGACGTGGAGATCACGTTGCAAGCGCCGGGATAGGCGGCATCATACGGCATCGCGGCATACAGCACCTGCCCGTGGTTCGTCGTGTTGTAGCCGTGATACGCGCAGTACGAGCTGCCGAAACCGCCGCCGAGGTTCACCTTTCCGGCCGTGAAGATGAGATAGATCGTATTGGCATCGTATGTGATCTGATTGTGGTCGAAGCCGTAATCGAGCATCGTCATCATATCGGCGTCTGAGACTGTCTGGCTTCCGGTGGGCACTTTGTTGTTGTTGGCCCAATAATGATCGTAGAAGACAGTGTTCGAGACGTAATTGTTACTCGCGTCAAAGTACGTCGAATTGATGTTGAAGTACGGCGAAGCGAGATGCTGCAGGAAGAATCCAACGACCGAACCGTCTGCACTTCCGTCTCCGCTCGTGCCGGCAGCCGGTCCGTTGACGTATATCTTGTCAGCCGCCCAGTAGATCGCGACCACGTGCGTCCCGCCCAGCAGCACCGGCCCGCCGTGGTAGAAGATGCCGGTGTTGCCACCGCCACCACCACCGCCGCCTGGCCGAGCGTTCTGCTCATACCATTGGCGAGTGCGGAATAGATGGCCCTGTCCATTCGGGCTGTTGAATTCAGGGCTTTGATCCAAGTTGGCCGGGCTTGCAGCGCTCGCTCGCGGCGTCGGCGTCGTCGTGTTCTCTGAGCACGCCGCCAAGATCAGCGCGGCGGCACACAAGAACGCGGAGTTGCGATACAGCGCGTTAATCGGACGGGACATCGGTCGCTCTCCATCTCAAGTGGGGTCGGGTCCACCAAGCGCGCAGAACTTTCAGCTCGTGACGAAGCGGCTGCAAGCTCGGGCGGGCTGGCTTGGGACTGGGACGCGCCAGTCTAGTGCAGGAAACAAGTGACTACAAGAGCGAAGTGTCACACCAACGCAATCTCAAGCCACTCTGTCAAAAGTCTTTGGCACCGACGGCGCAGTTTCTTGACGGTCGGTGATCCGCGTCACGACCAGAGCGACCCGAGCCGTGGCCTCGCGGGCAGGGGCCGCACTAATGCGAAGCGGGCCCGGCAGAGTTGCCGGGCCCGCGCTTTAGCGTTCTTTAAGGACCGATCGAGTTGCGCCGCTGATCAGAAGGCGCCTGTCCCGTTTGGCGTACCGTTGCCCGTCGGCCCATCGAATCCAGCGACCGCCGTGCAGAGATACGATCCACCGCAGCTGCCGTTGCTCCCCGAAGTGACGTCGAACAGTGCGGAGCTACCATACAGCGCCTGCGCCGTCGATCCACCGCCGAGCGCGTACACGGCGCCGACGAGCGGAGCCGCGACACTCGTGCCCCCGAATACGAGCCAGCCACCCGGGTGCAGACGGTAGGTGTCGTATACGGCAACTCCGGTGTTCGGATCGGCGACGGCCGAGACATCGGCGACCGTCCGGCGCGAGCAGCCAGCGACGTCGGTTTGCCAAGTCGGCTTGGTGATGTAAGCGCTGCATCCGCTACCGGCGCCACTCCACACGGTCTCAGTCCAGCCGCGCGAGTTCGAAGCCGTCTTCAGACTGGTGCCGCCGACCGCGATTACGTACCGCGACGCCGCGGGGAATTCGACGCCGTAGCCGTTGTCGCCCGAGCTCACCGTGACCGCGACGCCGGAGTGGTTGTAATGCGACTCGTAGCTTGCCTCGCTCGAGAATTCGCTCCCGCCGTACGAGTTGGAGATCACGCGAGCGCCTTCCGTCGCCGCCCGATCGACGGCGGTGAACAGGTTCGTGAACGAATTGGAGCTCGCCTCGACCAGCAGGATCTTGCAGTTCGGACAAATCGCACTCGCCATGTCCAGGTCCAGCGAGATCTCCTCCGCCCAGCCACCATCGCCGCGCGGATAATTCGTCCCGCCGTTCTGATCGATCTTGCGGAAGCAGCCGTTGGCGGTCGTGCAGGCCGACAGACCGAACTGGGCGCGATAGACCGCAAGATCGCTCTCCGCGTTCGGATCGTCGTAGGCGTCCACGATCGCGATCGTCACGCTCGAGCTGCCGCTGCTGGTGATGTTGTACGCCGACCGCAAATTGGCCGGTACGTACCCGCGCGGGCCGCTCGACGCCAGCGGATTGCCCGCACCGTCGACCGTCACCCACGAATGGCACCGAGCGGTACCCGGCGCCGCACTCGGGCACACGCGCGCATGCAGCAACTGCATCGCCACGCCGGTCGCGGGACTCCCGACGCGCGAAGCGCTACTCGGAGCGGTTGGCGGCGTCGTGTTCTCAGAACAGGCCGCGAGAATCAACGCGATCGTGCAAAGAAATGCTGACCTACGATCTACACTCCGCATCGAACTGGACATCTGTGGCTCTCCATCTTCACGGGGGTCGCGTGCACAAGGCGCAAAACACCTTCTGCCCGGTACCACTCGTCATCGAGGTGGGCTAACCGGGGAGATGCGTGGGACGGGCATACTATAAGACACGGTTTCGCCCGAACAAGAGCCTAAAGTAGCTTTGCTCAGTGACCTTTCGATGCCGAGTCAGTGCCTAATTCATTGTACCGCTGTGACATAGCTCACGCAGAGACCTTTCCGCTCCTGTGGCGGCACCCACTCCGGCAGGCACGAACGGCACACGCGAAAGCTCGGAGCCGAGCATAGCGACCACTTCGCGCGTACGCCAAGATTAGAGCGGGCGAGTCGACCGCATCCGAGTTGCTCCACTCCATTCCCTTCCCACGGTTTCATCCCACAGAGAGCCTCTTCCATGTCACGACAGGTCGTCCGAGCTGGTATAGCAGTTCCTCTGGCGTTCGCGGGCGTCACCGCCGCCGTCGCCCTCGGCTCGGGCGCCGAGCGCGGTCCGGTACCGCGGTCGTCGTCCACGCGAGCCGCCGCCGCCCTCGACACGCTCATCACGCGTGGGCTGAAGTGGCGCAGCGTCGGCCCGCAGCGCGGCGGCCGTTCGATCGCCATCAGCGGCGTGCGCGCCCAGCCCAAGATCGGCTACTTCGGCGCCACCGGCGGCGGCCTGTGGAAAACGACCGACGGCGGCCAAACCTGGCGCAATATCACCGACGGGCAGATCCACAGCAGCTCGGTTGGCGCCGTGGCGGTCTCGGAAACCGATCCGAACATCCTGTTCATCGGTATGGGCGAGTCGGAGATCCGCGGCAACATCCAGCCCGGCGACGGCGTGTACAAGTCGATCGATGCCGGCAAGACCTGGTCGCACATCGGCTTCTCGAACTCGGACGCGATCGCCAAGATCCGGATCCATCCCACGAACCCGAACATCGTGTTCGTCGCCGACTTCGGCGACTTCGGCCGCAACAGTGAGGAGCGCGGCATCTTCAAGTCGACCGACGGCGGCGCGACATGGCGCCGTGTGCTGTACAAGAGTCCTGATGCCGGCGGCATCGACGTCGAGATCGACCGCACGAACCCGAATGTGATGTACGCCGCGTTGTGGGAGGCGTACCGGAAGGAATGGGGCATGTCGAGCGGTGGTCCGGGCAGCGGCCTGTACAAGTCGACTGATGGTGGCGAGACCTGGACCGAGATCACCCGCGCAAAAGGTCTCCCGGCGGGTGTAGTCGGAAAGATCGGCGTCTCGATCTCACCGGTCGATCCCAATCGCGTGTTCGCGCTGATCGAGAACGAGAACGGTGGACTGTTCCGTTCCGACGACGGCGGCACGACCTGGACGCTCGTCAACAACGAGCGCCGCTTCCGGCAGCGCGCGTTCTACTACACGCACGTCTTCGCCGACACCAAGAACAAGGACCTCGTGTACGTCGAGAACGTCGGCACCTATCGCTCGCTCGACGGTGGCAAGACGTTCGCGCAGCAGCAATTCGCGCGCGGCGACTCGCACGACCTGTGGATCGATCCCGACGACAACAATCACGTTCTGCACGCGGCCGATCCGGGCGGCGACATCACCTTCGACGCCCTGGCCAATCAGCCGACGTGGACGGCGACCGACTACCCGACGGGTCAGTTTTATCACATCGTCGCGACGACGAGCGTGCCCTATTTCGTTTGCGGCTCCCAGCAGGATGAGAACGAGACCTGTGTCTCGAGCGCGCAACCGGGCGGCGGTCGCGGCTTTGGGGGCGGACGAGGCGGCGCGCCAATGGAGTTCAGCCCGGGCGGCTCGGAAGACGGCTACGTCGCGCCCGATCCGCGCGATCCGGACATCTTCTACTCGGGCACGAACGCGAACGGCGGAGGCTTCCTCACCAAGCTGAATCGGCGCACCGGCGAGGTCCGCGAGGTGTCCCCGTACCCGCGCATGTTCTCTGGTGAAGAGTCGGCCGTGCTCAAGGAACGCTGGCAATGGACGTATCCGATCATCTTTTCGCCCGTCGACAAGAAAACGCTGTACGCCGCCTCGCAGCATCTGTGGAAGACGACTAACGGCGGCGAGAGCTGGCAGCGCATCAGCCCGGATCTCACGCGCCACGACCCCAAGACGATGGGGCCGTCGGGTGGTCCGATCACGCGCGACATGAACGGACCGGAAGTCTACGCGGTCATTTTCGCCGTCGCGCCGTCCAAGCGGACTACCAACGTGATCTGGACCGGCTCGGACGACGGCATCATCAGCGTCACCAGAGACGCCGGCAAGACGTGGAACAACGTCACGCCAAAGGACATGCCGGAGTTCGGCCGCGTAAGCCTCATCGACGCGTCCGCGTTCGACTCGGCGAGCGCGTACGTCGCGGTCAAGCGATTCCTGCTCGACGACAAGGCGCCCTACATCTATCGCACGCACGACTTCGGCAAGACGTGGACGAAAATCGTGAACGGCATCGGCGCGGACGATTTCGTGCATGCCGTGCGCGAGGATCCAACACGCAAAGGCCTGCTGTACGCGGCAACGCAGCACGGCATCTACATCTCCTACGACGACGGCGACCACTGGGAGTCGCTCAACCTGAATCTCGCCGACATTCCCGCGTGGGATCTGATCGTCGCCGATCACGACCTGGCGATCGCGACGCACGGACGCGGGATGTACATCCTGGACAACATCACGCCGCTGCGGCAGTACAACCCGGCGGCGATGGCGAGCGCCGATCCAGTGCTGTTCAAGCCGGCGCCGGCGATCCGCGCGTCGGAGCCGGCGGCGATTCAGTACGTGCTCAAGCAGCCGGCGCAGCAGCTGCGGATCGACATCCTCGATGGCAAGGGTCAGGTGATTCGGACCTTCCCCGATACCGAGAATGCGAACGGTGGTCGCGGTGGGCGCGGCAGCATCGCCCTGGCCGGAGGCGCCGGCGGTGCCGACTCCGCCGCGGGCGGCGCGGCTGCTGGTCGCGGTCGCGGACGGGGCAACTTCGGCAACGCCGCGCCCGGGCGCGCCGCGGGACTGAACACCTTCAACTGGGATCTCCAGTATGCGCCCGCAGTGAGCTTCCCGGGCATGATCCTCTGGGGCGGCTCCATGAACGGCCCCACCGCGCCGCCGGGCACGTACACCGTTCGCCTCACGGCCGACGGCAAGAGCGTGAGCCAGCCGATCGTCGTGAGGCGAAATCCGTGGCACCCCGCGACCGACGCCGACCTGGCGGCGCAGTTCGCATTGGCGATTCAACTGCGCGACAAGGTGAGCGAGGCGAACAAGGCCGTGATCGAGATCCGCGATCTCAAGCAGCAGGTCGCCGATCGACTCGGCAAGTCGCAGGATGCCCGGCTCAAATCGGCCGGCGACAAGCTGACGAATGACCTGAGCGCCGTCGAAGAGGAGATCTACCAGGTGAAGAATCAGAGCGGACAGGACCCGCTCAATTTCCCGATCAAGATCAACAACCGGCTCGCATCACTCCTCAGCATCGTCGCGCGTTCCGACGACAAGCCGATCGCCGCGGCCTACCCGATCTTCAACGATCTCAAGGGCGAGTTGAAGGTGCAAACCGATCGGTTGGATCGAGTACTCCAGACCGAGCTGCCCGCGTTCAACGTCGAGGCGAAGCGCCTCGGGTTGGAGGTCGTGACGGTAAACAAGGCGGTGATGTTTTGAGAGATCCAAGGCCAACGACAAGAGGATAGGCCTGGGGCGTTGAGTCACGGGTTACGGGCGATCAGCCGCCCGCCGCCCGCCGCCCGAGCAGTCGCCGCCTCACAGCGTCAAGCGGTACCCCTCCACCAGCTCTGCTCCCGGCGGCTGGAAGTCGGTGTCCGGCGTCCTCCGGAATCCCATTCCCGAGTAGAGCGCCATCGCTCCGCGCATGCTGCGGGACGTATGGAGGCCGAGTGCGGCGGAGCCCCAGGCGCGCGCGCGACGGATGCATTCTTCCATGAGCGCGCGGGCCACGCCGCGTCCGCGCGCCTCCGGCGCGACCGCCACGAGCCGCACTTCGGGACAGTCCACGGCACGTGCACGATCGCCGTACGCGTCCGCCTTGGCCGGGTACAGCATCACACTTCCAACGATTGTCCCGCCCGCGTCGGCGACGATGCAGTCTGCCGGTGCGTTCGACGCCAGCGCGCCGCGAATGGCGCCATCGAGCTCGGTCCACGACACGGGGTCCATGATCGCCTCGAACTCCGCGTAGGCGCGCAGCGTGAGCTCGCGCACGGCGGCTCGATCGTCGGGTCGCGCGTCGCGGATGGTGAACATCCGAGTCGATGAATTCGCATCCGGGTGAGCGGGTGTGCTCATGCGCGTGTGGGTTTCGGCCGCAGGTCAGGCGTATCATAATCAGCGCATGCTCGTATCGCTCGCATTGGCATTCGCCGCGGCGCAGGTCGTCGATACGACGGACGTGCTGCGCGTGAACCAGGTCGGCTACCTGCCCGACGCTCCGAAAGTCGCCGTGCTGTGCACCGTCACCGACGCGCCCGCCGATCGGTACACGCGATTCGTGGTGCGCGACCGGGAAGACAAGGTGGTGTTCGGTCCGGCACGAGCGCGCGCCGATCTTCCGTTCGGTCCGTGCAAGCGGACGTGGCGGCTCGATTTCAGCGCGCTGCGTCGCGCGGGCGCGTACTCGGTCGACGTCTCGGGCGTCACCGCCAATGTACGCATCGGGCCCACCGTGTACGCCGGCGCGGCGGACACGCTGCTGCAGTACATGCGCGAGCAGCGCTCCGGGTTCAATCCGCTGTTCCGCGATTCCCTGCACCGTTTCGACGGCTACGTGATCGACGATACGGGCGCGGTGGTGAAGTTCCTCCCGGTGAGCGGTGGATGGGCCGACGCGTCGGACTATCTGCAGTACGTGACGACGTCGGCCACCGCGACCTTCCACATGCTGATGGCGTATCGCGATCACCCATCGACGTTCCGCGACAGTGTCGCGGCCAACGGGTTGCCCGGTCCGAACGGTGTGCCGGATGTCCTCGACGAAGCGCGACATGGCGTCGAGTGGCTGCTGCGTATGTTCCCGAGCGACACGGAACTGTACAACCAGCTCGCTGATGATCGCGACCACACGTACTTCGATCTGCCCACCACGGATTCCTCCGATTACGGATGGGGCCACGGCAAGCAGCGCCCGATCTATCCGTGCACCGGCCGGCCGCAGGGAATCTTCAAGTACAAGAACCGGTCGACCGGCTTGGCATCGACGGCCGGCAAGTACGCGTCGGCGTTCGCACTGGCGGCGCGCGTGCTCGGAGCGCGCGACGACACGCTCGCCGCGCTGCTGCGCCACAAAGCCGTGGCCGCGTACCGACTCGGTGCGGCGCATCCTGGAGCGTGCCAGACCGCACCCGGCCGTTCGCCGTACTTCTACGAAGAAGAGAACTGGGTCGACGACATGGAGCTCGCCGCGGCGGAGCTCTACGCGCTCACGCGCGACCCGTCGTACCTGCGCGACGCCGCCGCGTACGCCGCGCGCGAGCCCGTCACGCCGTGGTTCGGCGCCGATACCGCGCGGCACTACGAGTGGTACCCCTGGTACAACGCTGGTCACTACTCGCTCTGGCGCGCGGGGTCGGCGCCGCAGCGCGCTCGCATGGCGTCGTACTACCGGCGCGGGTTGCAGGCCGTGGCGGCGCGAGCCGGCAATGGATTCCGCGTCGGCATTCCGTTCATCTGGTGCTCCAACGATCTGATGGTGTCGTTCGCCACGCAGGCGTACCTGTACCGTCGCATGACCGGCGACGACAGCTTTCGCGAATACGAGCAGGCCGCGCTCGACTGGCTCTTCGGCACGAACCCATGGGGCACGTCGATGGTCGTCGGCTATCCGCGCGGCGGCCGCTGGCCACACGATCCGCACTCGGCGGTGGCGCCCAGACTCGGCGTCGAGGTCCTCACCGGCGGCCTGGTCGACGGGCCCGTCTATCGTTCGATCTTCGGGAACCTGCGCGGGATCGAGCTCCACCACGCCGACGGCTTCGCGCCGTTCAACACCGGCTTCATCGTGTACCACGATGACATTGGCGACTACTCGACGAACGAGCCGATCATGGACGGCACGGCGAATCTCGTCTACCTGATGTCGGCGCTCGGCGCGCGCCCGACCGGACGCGATTTACAGAAGTAACGATCGAGTCTGGCCCCGATCCGAGAAGGGAAAATGG